>JAGDAX010000056.1 GCA_017848335.1 Clostridia bacterium
AGGACGCCCGAAACGTTGTCCACCAGTATCGAAACCGTTCTCTTGTTAACAATATCACACGCACTAATATTTTCCATCACATATACCTCGAATTGAAAAATCGAAAAATCCTCTGCAGCAGCCTCTTAAATCAGGTTATTCAAGGCCGTCGTGCCCGCGAATCATATCCGGTGACTCACGTTCACCGTGCCCGCAAATTAAATCCGGTAATCCACGATCATCGAGCCCCGCGACTCCCTGAACCTCAAAAAGGCGTCCGCCGCTTCTTGGGGGTCACTCGCCCTCACGCCCCTGATGCCGAAGGCGGAAGCCAGCCTTTTGAAATCGGGAATATTGTAGGACGCGCCCGTCGCAATATAGCGGCCGTTGTAAATATCCTTCTGCATCCTGCTGACCATGCCGAGGCTGCCGTTGTTGATGACCACCGTCAGCACCTTCAGCTTCTGCTCCCTGAGGACCGTCAGCTCTGACATGTTCATGCGGAGCGAGCCGTCGCCCGTGAAGAGCACCACGTATTCGGAGCCTTCATTCCCGGTTTCCTTAACGCGCACCGCCGCGCCGCAGGCAGCCCCGAGGCCGAAGCCCATTGTGCCGAAGCCGCCGCTTGTAATAAATCTGCCCGGCTTCCTGAAGGGGTAGAATTTGGCCACCGACATTTGATGAAGCCCGACGTCCGTGACCACGTAAATACTGTCACCGAGGATCCTGTCACAGGCCTCAAACATTGATCTGAGCTTTTCGTCGCCTGCCGCTTCGGCTTCCTTCAAAGCCGAAAGCTCCCTGACGCCCTCTGTCCAGCAGCTGCTGCGGGGCTGAACCATCCCCCCGAGAAGCGCAAGCGCCTTGCGGGCATCGGCCACCAGCGACAACGTCGCCCTGACGTTCTTGTTGACCTCCGAGGCGTCGCTGTCTATATGGATGAGGGTCCGCTTGCCGGCAATATTCTCGTGGGTTCTGTTGCTGAAGCGCATCCCCACCGCCAGCACAAGGTCCGACCGGTTCAGCACCTCCTTCGCGTATAAGCTGCCGTATTTTCCGGCCATTCCGGCGTTCAGAATATCGTCCGCAGGAATAGTTCCGCAGGCCATAAGCGTGGTGGCAAGCGGGCAGCAGGCCTTGTGAACCAGCTCCGAAAGCTCATCGCCGGCCCCGGCAAGGTTTACGCCGCCGCCAGCGATAACGACCGGCCTTTTGGCTTTATTGAAAGCCCCGGCGATCCTCGCCGTCACGTCGGGATCGGGCTCGGGCACCGCAGGCGTTCGCTGCTCGCTCACCTCGTCATTGCCGGTCTGACCGCAGGGGCGGTATTTCCTCCCGAATTCGAACTCGAGAATATCCTTGGGCACGTCCACCAGCGTGGGGCCGGGCCTTCCTGCGCCTGCAAGCCTGACGGCCTTGTGCAGAACGTGCTCCAGCTCGAAGGGATCGCGCACAGTCCAGTTGTATTTGCACACGGGCAGCGTAATGCCTGTAACGTCCGCTTCCTGGAAGCTGTCGGAGCCGATCTCGGAGGTGCTGACGTTGGCGGTAATAAAGAGCACCGGAATGCTGTCCGCGAATGCTGTGGCGATGCCCGTCACCAGATTCGTCGCTCCGGGGCCTGATGTGGAAATGCACACGCCGAGTCTGCCCGACGCCCTTGCATATCCGTCCGCCGCGTGAGCCGCACCCTGCTCGTGTGCGCTCCTTACGTGCTTTATTTTCGATCTAAATCTGTACAGAGAATCGTAAAGAGGCATAACGGCGCCGCCGGGATATCCGAATACCCTGGTGACACCGTATTGAATGAGTGTTTTGACGATCAAATCAGCGCCTGTCATGTTTACGCTCCGTTTTGTCTCAGATTCATTGTCTGTTGTCAAAATCAATCGGAGGGCTTGCTTTGCTCCTGCCGCACATTTCAGCCGGGCAGATCTGAAGCCAGCCCTTACCGGAAGAAGCATTGCCGGTAAGCCGGAACATTGTCAGGCCACACCGGATAATTGCCGGGTAAGCAAACCCCTTATCGGGCATCCTCAGTTAAACGCCGCCAGCCTTCTTATGCGGCGGTATGCCCAAAAGCCCAGAAGCACCGCTATGGCCGCGAGAATGACCCAGATGTAAATGCTTCTTATTATCGTGTACACCCTGACCTGCCTGGTCTCCTTCCCGGTGAGAAGTATTTTAAAATGCAGGTTGGAGGTTCCGGCAATCATGCTTTCGGTATAT
>JAGDAX010000057.1 GCA_017848335.1 Clostridia bacterium
ACTCGAATTTGAATGCCTCTACGGTTTCTATTCGACGATTATTTATCTCGTTGTGGAAGGCAAAGCCTTTTGTTTGCAAGCCGTCGATAATCGGGTATTATTGACACCTTTGCAAACACAGTATTATGACGTGCTCTATAAAACAAGCCTTTCAAAGATAATGTGGGCGCCTGCGGATACGCGGCTTTCCCAAAAAAAAGACAGTGATACCGGGAAATATGTGGCATCGGAATGGATGGCGGCAGTAACGCTTGACGATATTAAATATCTTTACTCGAAAATCGATAATGATATGTATGAGATTGCCGGGGATTGTATTTATGCAAAATGCTACGTTCAGAACCTTGACGAGGCTTCCTGGGAGTTGATTTCAATTGACAAGACGGATAAGTACGGAATTAAAATATTTGAAGATGAAACCGGGAAGGTCATGGTGGATGTTATTTATAAGTAAGCGTTGATTTAGTAGCTGTTTTGCAGCCGCAATTCCAAAGACCGCACCACATAAAGTGTTTATAACTATGCCCGGATTCGCGGGACCTGATCAGAACACGCTATGCGGTGCGGTTTTGGAAAGAAGGAATCTCGATGCAGATTGACGGTTTACCCGGGATTTTACAATTTACAATCTGCAGTTTTGGCCTTATACTTCCTTGCAGCAACTGCAAACGTTAAATGTATATGGTTATTTGTACAGCAAGTTGTACGAAGGCCCGAATTACAAGTGATCGGTTCCGATAACTGTTCAATACGGTGTTAAAAAAATGAAGATGAGACCGGAAAAGTCATGGTGGAAGTTATTTGTTAGATGGTGCGTTATCGCTGTTGTCCTTGTGGCTGTTACTCTCCTTACCCGCGGAGTTCTTGACCGCATTAACGCAATTTCGCTGTCTGTTGAGTCGATTCTTGGTGAAACGCTGGATCTCGGCACATACACGGGTTTGAGAAATGAGCTTGAAAGGGGTTTTGGAGGCAAGATTTTTAAAGTGGATAAGCTTCTTGAAGCCGTAAAAGAGAACGAGTTTTACGACGAGGATTTGCTTTTTGAGAGGGAAGATGGCAGCATTCTACTCTACATTGTTAAAAACGGCAGTATATTCTCGTTGCGAATTAACGGATTTCAATGTAATTTAGCAGACGCACGCGCGTTTTATTCCCGTCAGAATCTCATAGGCATAGTTGACGCTTACGGAGACAATGTTCGCTTCGCGTCCGGTTACCGTACCGGCGAATGGTGCGACGATGAACTCACGATGAAGGAAATCCAGCGCCTGTACAGCAAGCTGCCCCCGGACTACTATACGGTAAAAGAAGATTCAGTATACATCAAGGGTTATGAGCGGGATAGTGAGAATCAGTTGACTTTGACGGACGATTATGTTTTCCGTGTATTCGAGAGAGACGGCAGGATTTACGTTGAGCCTATAGGAGTTCCGACACATGAATAATATCACTAAAAAATACGGAAAGAATCTGGTGCTGAGCCACGCGTCATTCTCTTTTGAGAAGAACGCTGTTAACCTTGTTATAGGCAAAAACGGCAGCGGCAAAACGACGTTGTTTAAGACCCTGTACGGGCTTATAAGACAGTTTGAGGGGGAGAGGGATTCCCAACGCTACAGGATGATGAGCGAGAACTCGGTTTTTTTCAAGAATCGCAGCGGAATGGGTAATCTGGAATATTTTCTTGACAAATCGGAGATTATTAACGTTGGCGAGTTTATCGAAGCCTTCAGCATGCAGGATTATATTCATCAAAAGGTGAAGACGTATTCGCAGGGAATGAGAAAAAAGCTGGCGCTGACGATGATACTGTCCTCGAATTGCGACGTGATGCTTATGGACGAGCCAACCAACGGACTGGACGTGCCCTCGGTAATGATTCTGAAATCGATTATCGAGCAAAAGAAAAACTCGGTCACGATTGTGATATCAAGCCACGACGTGGGACTTTTTGACAAACGTTTTGCGGACGCGGTATTCCTGATCAAGGATAAAAACGTTTCAAGAGTGGTGTCGGATGAACAGAGCTCGTCTCTTTATATTGTCGGGACGTTGAGGCCGATAGATGAGAGCCTGTTTTCGGTCGTTGACAGATACACTGACGGCAGCTATTGCATCAAAATCAACAAGGGTGATGAAGCGGAAGCTGCCCAAGCCTTGTCGGCTTTTGGTTTGGTGCTGTTTAAACCGTCGGATGCCACGGGGATCAAAGCGGGGTTACTGTTATGATAAAACTGTTTAAAGAGATTCTTGGAAGCAAGAAGATTGCCTTGTTAATAATCGCCGGAACAGTCATATTGTCTGCGTTTGCTTTCTATTTTAATGACCGTGCGACCGAAAATATGTATACATATCGGTATGAGTACGGAAAAACAGAGTCGAAAGAGGAGATTGAAAAATCCCTGGAGCAGGCCCGGATCGAATACGAAGATCTGCTGAACACGCCCTCCGCTGACCGCGATAAAATAAGAGCCCGGCGTGAGATAGTATTCGTTTTGGAAGAGCTTTTGAGGCACGCGGACGAGCTTACCGTGTCTGACCTGTACGACGGGATGACTGCGACAAAGCAGGACGGCTGCTCGTTTATTGCAGAATCGGTGCCAATTGCTGCGCTGATGACCGTTGTTCTGGTTGTTTTTGCGGCGGCTAAACTTATTAGCGCGGAGTTCGACGAAGGGGTGTACGTTTATATTTATTACAAGTCGAGGACCGGACATATGCTGCGACGGTCTGCAACAACCCTTATTACGGGCATCGCGGCGTATCTGTGGTTTTGCGGCTTTGTGTTAATGATTTCGAAGGCGTTTCCGGAGTTTCACAGCCACGGGCTTGTGGTGACGGCTGACCGCGCCTACATAATCGACATCGGCAATTATTTGCTTTGCTACGTATTCGCAAGGTATTTGTTCGTCTCGCTGTTCGCGTCGCTGCTGGTAATATTGGCGGCAGTCGTCGTTCGAAGGTCGCTGCCGATGTACGGAATTTCTGCAGGGCTCATAGGCGCTTACTTTGCGCTCAAGGCGTTTTATCCCGGGCTGCCGGCAGCTTTGGGTCTGTGCGGGGAGCAGTATATGTATTTCTCGTCGAGGCTTTACTTTGACCTTACGCCGCTGTATTTGCCGGTTTTGGCGGCTGTGGTGGTGCTGTATCTAAAGCTTGTATTTGAGCGCCTGGATCTGTAGCGGGGCTCGCATTAAATGCGGTTCGGTTCAGGATAAACGGATTGCTGACCGGCCAATTAACGGCTTTGTTAAGCCCGCTTTGTTGCTTCTCCCGAACACTTGTTCGGATCCGTGAAGGGCACGGCGGGTTTTGGCCGTTAATGGCGCGTGCTGAGTAGCCAATACTTTTTGCCGGTCTTTCGGCAAGCTATTTTGGCCAAGCTTTTTGGCCAGTTTTTTTCGATCAGCGAGCGGGATTCCTCCTTGAAACCACGCGGAAAAAGTGCTACCATTAAAAGTCACAGGATCGACTGTCCGCTGAAGCTGACGGATCGGTCCGGTCGGTGCGTGCCCGGGGGGTATTTTTGCGCAGGCTCGTTAAGGAGCAGGCGGAGCATTCTCGCGGAATTGACGGTGAGAGCGTTCCTTCGGGAGGCATCGGGAGGCAGCGGCATGCAGCGGTAGGCAGCGGGAGACAGCGCCCGGACGCGGCTTGTTGCGCACAAGGCCCGCATAATATCATTAAACAGCCTTGGTGACGAGGTACTGCGACGCTGCGAAGAAGCCGGCCCCGGATACGAGGTACTGCGACGCTGCGAAGAAGCTTATAAGGAGGCTTGTATGGCAAAAGTAACCTTTATTGAGGACAGGTGCAAGGGCTGCGGCCATTGCGTGGAGGCCTGCCCCAAAAAGATAGTCATCATAAGAAAAGACGTTTTGAACAAAAACGGGTACCACCCGGCAGGCGTTGTCGAGACGGACAAGTGCATCGGCTGCGGCTCCTGCTATATCATGTGCCCGGATTGCGTCATTACAGTGGAAAGGTAAGGTGGTCGTATGGGCGAAAGACTTTTGATGAAAGGCAACGAGGTCATTGCCGAGGCCGCTCTTCGCGCGGGCTGCAGGCATTATTTCGGTTACCCTATCACACCTCAGACCGAGGTGGCGCATTATATGGCCAAAAAGATGGAACAGCTGGGCGGTACGTTCGTGCAGGCTGAGAGCGAGGTCGCGGCCATCAATATGGTCTACGGCGCGGCAAGCTGCGGCGTGCGTGCCATGACTTCATCCTCGAGCCCGGGCATTTCCCTCAAGCAGGAGGGCATCTCCTATTCGGCGGGCGCTGAGCTTCCGATGGTCATTATCGATATCGTGCGCTGCGGACCGGGCCTTGGCGGTATTCTTCCGGCGCAGTGCGATTACTTCCAGATGGTCAAGGGCGGCGGTCACGGCGACTACAGCCTTCCGGTGCTGGCTCCCTGCAGCGTGCAGGAGATGTACGAGCTGGTGGTCGAGGCTTTCAATATTGCCGACAGGTACCGCAACCCGGTGGTCATCATGGGCGACGGCTACCTCGGGCAGATGATGGAGGCTGTGACCTTCAGGGACGAGGAGCCGATCTACAAGGCCGACAAGTCGGAGTGGGCAACCACGGGCAGCGAGCTCAAGCGCGATCACCACACCGTTACGTCCATCTATATCGAAGCGGACGTGCTTGAGGCGCACAACAATAAACTCCAGCGCAAATACGCCGAGATCAAAAAGAACGAGACCCGCGTCGAGGAGTTCAACTGCGAGGGCGCGGACGTCATTGTCACGGCTTACGGCACCGTTGCCCGCATCGTCAAAAACGTCATAAAGGACGCCGAGAAGGAAGGCATCAAGGTGGGACTCATAAGGCCCATCACGCTTTGGCCGTTCCCGTCGGAATCCTTTGAGAAATATGCCGGGAAGTGCAATGACTTCCTCTGCGTCGAAATGAGCGCAGGCCAGATGATCGAGGACGTGAAGCTCGCCGTGAACGGGCGGAGTGCGGTGCATTTTTACGGCAGGACCGGCGGCAACGTACCCTCGCAGCCCGAGATTTTAGAGCAGATCCGAAGGATCATGGCTGAGAAATAAGGAGGCGAAGACTTATGGCAACAGTTTATCAAAAGCCCCACGCGCTTACCGGGAAGCCCTTCCATTACTGCCCCGGCTGCACACACGGCATTATCCACCGTCTGGTGGCGGAGGTGCTTGACGAGCTTGGCATTGAAGGCACGACCGTAGGCGTCGCAAGTGTGGGATGCACTTATAACAGCTACGAGTATTTTAACTGCGACATGGTGCAGGCGGCCCACGGAAGAGCCCCCGCAGTGGCGACGGGCATCAGGCGCTCGCTTCCCGACAGACAGGTTTTCACCTACCAGGGCGACGGCGATTTGGCGGCCATCGGTACCGCCGAGATCGTCCACGCCGCCACCAGGGGCGAGAAGATCACCACGATATTCGTCAACAACGCGATCTACGGCATGACTTCGGGCCAGATGGCGCCTACCACGCTGGTTGGCCAGGTCACGACCACCACACCCTTCGGCAGAAAGCCGGAGCTTCACGGGTACCCGGTAAGAGTCTGCGAGATGATCTCGACGCTGGAGGGCGCCGTTTACGTGGAGCGTGTCGCCGTCAACAACGTGGCAAACGTCCGCAAGGCCAAGGCCGCCATCAAGCGCGCCTTCAAGGTACAGATGGCCGGTCTGGGATTTTCCATTGTCGAGGTGCTCTCGATCTGTCCCACTAACTGGGGCATGAACCCGCAGAAATCGCTGGAATGGCTCGAGCAGAACATGATGGAGCACTACCCCCTCGGCAATTTTAAGGGCAAGGATCTGGAGGTGTGACATGCAGGAAATCATTTTAGCAGGCTTCGGCGGGCAGGGCATACTGTCCATGGGCAAATTCATCGCAATGTCCGGCCTTGAGGAGAACAAGAACGTCTCCTGGCTGCCTTCCTACGGCCCCGAAATGCGCGGCGGCACCGCCAATTGCAACGTCATCGTAGCCGAGGAAGAGGTGGGCTCGCCCATCATCAACAAGGCCACGGCCATCATCGTCATGAACCAGCCCTCGCTCGAGAAGTTTGAGGACTACCTGCTGCCCGGCGGCATCGCGATAATCGACAGCTCGCTGGTGCCGGTGATGCCGAAGCGGGCCGACGTTTCGGTCTACGCGATTCCGGCCACCGAGATGGCATACGAGATGGGCAACGCCACATTCGCGGGCGTGATATTGCTGGGCAAGCTCATCGAGGTCACCGGCGTGGTCTCGCGTGAGAGCTTTGAGAAGGCGCTGTATAAGATCCTGCCGCCCAAGCGGCACGGAATGATCCCCGACGAGATGAAGGCGCTGGAGGCGGGCGCGAAATACTGAGCGCCGCTTCCGGCAATTCCGCAGGCAGACGAGCGTCTGCCCGCGGTCCGTCCGCTGCGCCCGGCGTGGATCCGCACAAGATCGGTCCGCCGGGCTTTATTTTGCCTTTTTCAAGGCGGGAACAGGAGGTATGACTTGGGATATAAACTGCTTTTGGCTTCAAGATCCCCCAGAAGAAGGGAACTTATTAAATACGTCAGCGATCTGACCGGCTTTCCGTTCGAGACTTATTCCGTCGACGCTGACGAAAGCGCGCACAGCAAAGAACCTTGGCTTGCGGCAGCTGAGGTGGCGGAGAGAAAAGCGGACGCATTCCTGGGCATTCACGGGATATCGCCGGGAGATATTATTATCACCGCAGACACTTTGGTGGCCGGTTATACGGGCGACAGACAGAACCAATACGAGATACTCGGAAAACCGAAGGACGACGATGACGCCCGCCGTATGCTGAGAATGCTTTCCGACGGGAGTCACTACGTTCACACCGGCGTCACGATCGTTTACGTCAAAAACGGAATGCCCGAAAGGGAAACGTTTGTCGTGACGACCGAGGTCACGTTCGCTCCGCTCTCCGAAGAAGATATCAACAAATATATCGCGACGGGAGATCACCGCGACAAGGCCGGCAGCTACGCGATACAGGGCCCCTTCTCGGTGCACGTTTCAAGGATCAACGGCGAATACAACAACGTGGTGGGGCTGCCGGTGGCGGAAATTTACAGGCGCCTCGCCGGGATCTGCTCCTCCGCGCAGTAATGAAATCGCGGAAATCATAAGTGTTTGGATCTAACGCGGAAAATCGTGAAAACTTCGCAAAAATGCGGAAATTCGCGGGCGGTGCTCTTGACAGGCGGAAAAATTGATGGTATAAAACCATTGTCGCGACAGACACAGCTAGCGGGGCTTACTTCGCATTTAAAACCGGATCAGTTTTTCAGTTCCGCGATTCGTGTTCCGACGCGTACGACATATTGCCGGCATTACCAGTTAATCGGTGGACCGGCATTTTTTGTGGGGTTTTGGGAGCTCGCGGATCGTTGCTGCCGACCTGCGGCCGGCAGCGAACGGCCGCGACTTAAGCATTGGGTATCCGGCCGCCGCGCCGCGGCTCCGGCCGCCGCGCAGCATAGCGGTACTGTCAGCTCATAACTCACGTCCCGTAACTCCCGTCCCATAACTCAAGTCCCGTAACTCACGTCCCGTAACTCCCGTCCCATAACCGCCGCGCCGCGGCTCCGGCCTCTGGCCGATAGCTTCAGTCCCGGCACCTGGCGCTTACAAATCCCCCAAAACAAGGAGCCCCCATGAAAGACGTATTCAAACAATACTTATTCAATAAAAACATACTCGTCTCCGAGAAGCCAAACCCCGACGAATCCGTCGAGGCGGTCTTCCTCCTGCTGAACGTTCTTAACGCGCGCATCGTTGAAGGCGCCGACCTCGTGTCCCTTGACACGGTGGAATTCGCCCGGCGCGAGATCGGCAAGAACGTGCCCGAGGCCTTCTACCGAGGCTTCCCGGGCTCTGTCAGGGCGCTGCCTGAGTACCTGCTGTTCCTGGACCAGATCGCCCATTATCAGCAGACCTACGGCCTTGGAAGGTTCGAAACGCAGGGGCACTCTATTTTCGAGAATTCCGTCGAGCGGAGAATATTCGCGGAGCAGACGGAGACGGTGGAATACACGGTCGTGACGGAGGAGGCGGCGGAGGCTCTTCTCGCGGAGGCGGTGCAGAATCTGCTTCTCTCGTCGCGGCCCATCAATAACGTCCAATACGACCTGGTGAAAAGCTTCCTGTCGGAATACGGCTTCAAGGTGGAAAAAATCAACTCGAAGGACACCGCGGTGAGGCTGCTTGAGGACCTTCGCGACCTTCGGTTCACGGACTTCCTCGCGCTCTCCGACACCGTCAAGCTGGTGGAAAAAATCAACCTGCAGCGGTACGGGTCGCAGGACGTTCGAAAGCTGAATTTTAAGAACGCAGACAGGCGGTTTGTGGCCCGGGTCATTGACGGCTTCTTCGCCCGCGGGAATTGCGACGTCCGCACTTGCAGCGAAAAGAAGGCCCTCTGGTGCGGCCTGCTTCACCATATTCATTACGTGCCGAAGTGCCCGGAGGCGGCGGATTTCGTGAAGCTTATTCGCGAGGGCAGGAACGTTTCAGTCTACTCGGACTTCGAGAGGGCTCTCGGAGAGGGCGACGTGCAGGGTGCGCTTTTGACCTTAAACAAGGGAAAAGGCCGTGGCGCAGTCCTCAGAAATCTCGACTACGTTCTGAGCCGTTGCAGGACCTTCGAGGACGTCAACGCCGCGCTGGACAACATCTCCACCGACAATATCATACTCCTGATTCAGCTGCTCGTTCGCTACAGGAGCCGCAGCCGCTTAGGCGACGGCGCTGCCAGGGTGTTCCAATTTGTGCGCAACAATACTGCCCGCGTCCATTACGAGAGCGATAATGAGAGGGCGCGGCGCAGATCCTTCATCTCAAAGGGCCAGGCCGACGTCGTCTGCGAAAGGATCGAGGCCACGCTGAAGGCTGCCCTCAAGGGCAGGGCCGGGAAGGTGTATATCGACCCCGCCATGAAAAAGGTCGCGCTCCCGATCCGGGAAGCCTCTTCCAACGGCGGCGCAGGCGTCCTCCCCAAGGGCTCCCGCATACTTATCGGGGAGGGCAAGAAAATCAGGGCCTTCACCTACTGGGAGAAGGTCAACGACATCGACCTCTCTGTCATCGGCCTTGCCGGGAACGGCTGCGCGACGGAATTTTCGTGGCGAACCATGGCCCACCGTCAGGACGAGACCATCGTTTATTCGGGGGATCAGACCTCCGGATACAACGGCGGCTCCGAGTTCTTCGACGTCGACGTCGCTGCTTTCAGGAAGAAATACCCTGACGTCAGATATCTTGTTTTCTGCGACAACGTTTACACGGGCACGCACTTCAAGAATTGTATCTGCCGCGCAGGCTACATGCTGCGTGACGTTGACGATTCGGGCGAGGTTTTCGAGCCAAAGACCGTCAAGTCCTCCTTCACCGTCAATTGCGACAGCACCTTTGCGTACCTTTTCGGCATCGACCTTGAGACGCGCGAATTTGTCTGGCTGAACGAGTCCCGCAGCGGCGAATCGACCGTGGCGGGGGACACACGCTTCGATAACCTGATGTCGTACTTCTTCCTGACCGACGTCATCAATATGTACTCGCTCTACGAGATGGCCGCGGACGAAATCGTGGCCGACCCGCAGGAAGCCGACCTGGTGGTCAGCGACGCCCGCACCGCGATCACAGAGGGCGCGCAAATCGTGCGAAGCTGCGACTTCGAGAAGGTGCTGGCGCTGCTGAACAGCTGATTGGCAGGTGCCCGGCGCGGCTATTCGGCCGTGATGGCCGTGATGACTGTAATGGCTGTAATGACTGTAATGGCCGTGATGTCTGAACCGCCGCGCATTTGCCCGTGTCTCTGCTAAAGCTCCGGGTCGAATCGGAATTTCTTCGGATCGCTTTTGCTCCGGAGGCTCCGGGTTGTACCGGAGTGCTTTCGGGGTGCCTTTGCTCCGTCGTCTCCGTCGGTGCCCGTCGGCGCCTGTTTTCAGCCCCGGGTTGTTTCGGCGCGCCTTATCGGTTATAATATCCCCGGCGGATTCTTCGTGAATCCCTCCGTTTCTTTTTTAGTAATTGAGAATGAAGCAAAATGAAACAGAATGATGCAGAATGATGTGCTCATGATGCAGAATGAGGTGTTTATGAACAACAACAGTGCAGCTGAGAGAAAAGAAAACGTGCTGGCCGGCATTGTCGGCGCGTTCCTGTTTTCGCTAGCCGGCGGCGCCGTATGGGTGCTGCTGAGCTTCCTGAATTTTTACGCAGGCTTTTCCGGCCTTATCGGCGTGGTCTGTGCCGTCCAGGGATACAAAATCTTCTCAGGCAAGCTCACCAAGCGAGGCGTCGTCATTTCGTTTGTGACTGCGCTGCTGGTGCTTGTCATTGCCTGGTACTGCTGCTTCGCCAAGGACATCTATTTTGCCTTCAAGGACTGGTACGCGGCAGGCGAGGTCAATTATTTGCCAACGTATTTACAGTGCCTGAGCAGCGGCTTTGTGTTCCTGGGCAACGCCGAGATAGCGGTGCCCTATTTCGGGAGCCTTCTGATGGGCCTTCTGTTCGCGGTAATAGGCTCAATTAGCTACTTCCTCACCACCTTCAGAAATGCCGGCAGCTCCCGCAAAAACGCCGCGCACAGCAGCATCCCCTCTGAGGTGACGGATTCCGGGCCCGCGAATACCCTCAGCGACGATCCACTCAGCGAGAATACCCTCAGCGAGAATGCGATCCGCGAGAATGCAATCAGCGAGAATGCAATCCGCGAGAATGCAATCCGCGAGAATGCAATTAGCGAGAATGCAATCCGCGAGAGCACGGCTTTTTACGGTTTTTCCGACTCCTCCGGCGACGCGTCAGACGCAGCTGAAGCCCGCGAATACGCCGGCGACGCCGCCGAAGTCAATTCATCCGAGCCCGTAAATGAAGGCTCAAGCGGCGAATTTGCCGACGTGGAGAGCTTCTTCAAAAAGAATGACCCGCAGTAATACCGCAGTTATTCTGCAGTAATACCGCAGCTAATCCGTACTAATTCCGCAGCAATCCGCTTTTCCTGCACAAAGTCCACCGGAATAATATGCACTAAAGCCTGCCGCAGTCAAATCTGCGGCAGGCTTTAGTGCGCGCCCGCGGCCGCCGAACGAATCCGGAACGGCGGCCGCAGCTGTTCTAAACCTCATCAAAAACCGGGGCCTTTATATACGCTTTTGCGGCATATGTGATCGGAACCGTCGCTGTCCCGGCGGCGTTATCTCATATAGAAGAAGCCGTCGCGGGAGAGTCCTTTTTGCGCATAATCCTTGGTAAGCTCGTTGACTCTCGCCCATACGCTCTCGGAAAAGTCTGCCGTCCTCGCACGAATTTCGTCGTCACCGCCGGCGAACAAAATCTGATTTTTGCCCGCGAAGAAAAGCTGCACCACGGGGGTTACGTCCGAGTACAGTCCTGAAGCAGCGGCGCCGGGGAAAATGTCGAATGCTGCCCGGTTTCCTTCTCGCGAATAATTGCACGCAGTAACGAGGCGGCTTCCGACCGAAAGGTCATAGATCCCTGCAAGCTCCTCGGGGAAGCGCAGGAATACGACAGCGTCAAGCTCATCCGAGTATGCGGACACAATGAAGGGGTTGAGCGAATACACCACCGCGGGCTGGGTATCGCCCTTCAGGAGAATGTGCCCCAGCATCTGGGTGGTCATATCAAAAGCCATCTGCTCATTGACGTTCTTGCAGGCGAGCTTTCGCACCTGATAGAATTTCTTGTACTTGAGTTTTACGTTTGCCGGTCTTTCTGCCGCCATGGTGTTTGTGCTCCTTGTCGGGAATTCTGTGCGCTCATTGTACAATAATGCCATAGGAGCTGTCAAGCCGATCGTCTGTCCGTATTGTGTCAAGTTTTGACGGGTCGGCCCGCAGAAATTCGGCTGACCCGTCAAAACTTGACACAATCGCGGAGAAAGTGACATTTGAGTTTAGATTGTATAAAACGTATAATAATCTGATTTTCAAGAGATTTAAGCGTAATTTCTCAAAAAACGGGCGTCTTAAGCTGGTCTTCATCTGTCTTGCGGTTATCGTCAAGAAGCTTCTTTGATTATTTTTTTTATTTCCCCGTCGGTCTTTGGGCTCAGGTTCTACCGGTTTTTTCATTCGCTTTCGGCTTGATCTTCCGTTTATATCTGCACCCGGTTATTCCGTAATTGGAACAGCCGAAGAATTCTCCGTAAGGACCTGTTTTTCGCTCAAGCCTTCCGCCGCAGAGAGGACATTCAAACTGCTCCTTTCTGAGTTCCGACGCATACTCGTCCTGTAATTCCTGCGCAAAGACCGACGCGTTATTCTTGATAACAAGAAAATATGCTTTGGTCTTTGCCCTTGTCAGCGCGACATAGTAAAGACGCCGTTCTTCCGCAAACGGATAATCCTCCGCGGTCTCAAGGAGCAGGTCAAGTATGGGATCGTCCTGGATTTTACTGGGAAATCCCATTCGCGAGTTTTTGTTGTTAATTACAAAAACATAATCCGCCTGAAGACCTTTTGATCTATGCGCGGTCAGATAACACATATTAAGGTCAGGTCTTTTGCTGCACTTCACGTCAACAAACCCGGTAACATTGTTATACCTGCAATCGAACAGGCCGCTGTTTTTCATCATGTCCACATCGAACGAATACCGTCCGATGAAGAATACAGAACTGTTCTTCGGCAGATCGTCGATTTTGGCTGCCATGAATTCCACGGCGTATTTCTCGTTATATCCGCTTATCTCCCCAAGAGAGAAACGCATATCTTTAGACATGCCGCGTATCCTCTTCTTTATCTGATGCGGATTACGGATTATAAAAGCCCCGCTGATATCTATAAGAGACTGAGTAAAGCGGTATGTGGTTTCGATTTTGCTGATTGTTGTGGGTCCCCAGTATTTCTCAAAATTCAGGATATAACTGATATCGCTCCCGGCGAATCTGTATATGCTCTGCCAGTCATCTCCAACGCAGAATAATTCGTAATGCTTCGATGCGCGCAGCGCGGCAAGCAGCGAAAACCTTGCCTTTGAAATATCCTGATACTCATCCACAATGACATGCGTAAACGGACTTACTACCTTTCCCGTCCTTACATATTCTGTTGCGAGATTGATCATATCATTGAAGTCTATTTCGCCTGTCTTTTTCAGTTCCTGTTCATAGAGGTTAAACAGAGGCTCAACCAGGTCTATAAACCTAAGTGACTGAGCTGAATTCTTTGCGCGCGACGCAATCTCACGGAATTGCTGGAGCGTATAATTGTTGCTTTTTATGAGGTTTATGACGGTTCCAAACAGCTCTATGATGCCGTCAACAACTGTATTCCCCTCCTGAGAAACCATCGACCACAGCTCCTGCGGCGTTTTGGGCGTGAGTGTTACTCCGTTTGCTTGAAGCTTCTTTTCGAGATTCTCCAAAAGATTCCCTTCGAATTTCTCGTATGCGTAGCATTCGATCATTACCGTACCGTTTTCTTTATGAAGATTTCTCTTCCATTCCATGGAATCACGGTATGACTGAGTCGCGGACATTCCGTTTCGGCCGGAAAACCAGTCCGGCACGTTTCCGCTTTTATTAATTCCAAAGTATTCAATATATATGCCGTAATCCGGAAGGAAAAAGTCCGGATAATACTGGCTGTATTCCGACGTCCTTGTGTCTATCTTATATTCGGCTTCGTATATGTAGTTAACTCCATTCTGGAGAAGGAAGTTCGCGATATCCATCTCGCCGTAGCTTTTAACAGATTCGTTTCTGATGGTGACAGGAGGATTCAGCTTCAGATATTCATTGTACTCGCGTTCCGTACTAAAGTCGAATTCCGACTTTGCCTGGACTCTGTTATACAGAAGATAAGAGCTGAGGGCACGCATATACCGGGTGTCATTAAGCAGGGTCTTCAGCTTTTCCCTTATAAACGCCTGGAGACTAATTTGAGATACTTTGGGCTTTACTCCCTCCGCCTTGGTTATTATGTTTATACCAAGTTTATGGAACGTCGAAGCGGCAATTATGCATCCGGTTTCTTTTGCTATGCGCTCGCTCATTTCCGCCGCGGAAGCGTTTGTAAACGAAAGAACAAGTATGTCCTGAGGTTCGCATTTCCCCGACTTAAGAAGATATTTAATCTTACCGACGACCGTGGTTGTTTTACCGGTCCCTGCACCGGCAATAATGAGGTGGTTATCAGTTTCTTTTATGATTGCCAGCATCTGCTGCTTATCCAGTTTCTGTCCCTCAACATTTCCGATAAGGGCGTACGCTTCATTCAGCCTGTTTTCGGCAACCTCCTCATTATGACGGGATATCATTTGCTTCAGTGTTCGCCATTTCAGATCAAACGCATTTACCAAAGTCTTAAGCGAATCATAACCGGAGCATTTTCTGAAAGATGTAATTCCGCGGGAATTGATTTCGTTATACACCGAGGTATAGTCCGCCTTCCACTTGTCCGCGAGTCCGACTTCAGCAAAAGAACTTTTATCCGAAATATATCCGTTGGCGACCGAGCAGGCAGCGGTAATGCGGGCAATCAAATCGTCGCACTTCTGGTTCTGTTCAGCTATCCTTATTCTGCGTTTTTCAAGAAGTCTGCTTATTATCCACATATATTAATCACCAATAGGAAGATCGCTATCGTCCGGCTTGTCCAGCACCTTATACGCTTTCGTTACAAAATCCGCATACTTTTCTTTCACATCATCCGGCGACTTGATCTTTACAAGGCCGCTAAATCGTTTTGTCGGAATAATAACCGCTTTCGGTCAGAAGCTCGATCCAGTATTCGGTTTCAGAACATTCTTTGAGCGCTATTTGCAGTTTTGCGATAAAATCGGCTGTGCCGTGCGCGTACTGCGCCTCTCGCACGTTTGCGCCGACGGATGTGCCGGAACGAAGAAACTGATTGATAAGCGCGCTTTCACATTTGGAAATC
>JAGDAX010000058.1 GCA_017848335.1 Clostridia bacterium
GTGTCAGCGGAGCCCGCCTTTGTGTTGGTGACCTTGTGCGCGATCGTTCCGGCGCTGACGGTGCCCTTGATCTGCACAGCCGTCTCGTCGTTGTCGTAAGCCACGACGTACCCCTCGGAAGGATCGACGTCCTCCTTGATGCAGTACCCTATTCCGTAAGGAAGGTTGGCGACCGTAACGGTCTCGCCGTTCTTCAGCCAAAACTCCACAAGGACAGAGTCCGGGGAGCCGTCGGCGTCGGCGTCCTTGCCGAGCCCGCTGAGACTGACGGTCTGCTCGTTGTTCTCGTGGGAGCCGCCCTTGACCTTGACGGGAGCGTAGCTTCCCGCGGGGCCTTCAAGCTCCAGACTGAACTTAAAATATTTGTCCATGTTAGCCAGGTTTCCGGCAACGTCCTTGGTGATCCGCAGGCCTTCGGAGCCCGTGCCGCCGGTGGCGCTGAAGACGTTTTCGAAGGAGTCCGTCTTTTCGCCGGTCGACGTGTCGTCCTCACAGTGAACACCCGCGACGTAGTAACTGCCTTCCGCGCTGTTCATGACCGTGATAACGAGGCTCATGGGCGTCTTCTTGTAGGTCACGCCGGGCGTGCCGTTGTCCACTTCCTCAAGGAAATAGTGGTATACGCCGACCGCAGTGTACGCCGGAAGCTCGATGGTTATATTCTTGAGCACGCCGGCCGCGGTGGCCTCGCCCTCCGCGAAGGAGACCTTCCCGACAAGTCTGCCGTTTCCGGTGTAGCCTTCGTCGGTGATCTCAACCAGATCGGGCATTGTCTGGTTAGTGAGCGAGCTGTCGCTTACCATCTTTCCCGTCTGGACCAGATAAAAGGTCTCGGCGGGGTTCACGGTGCCGTCGTTTGCCAGCTTGTAGGTTTTGCCGATGGTGACGGTGTTTCCCGTGACGGTGGCGTCATTCTCGGGGGGAGCCACGGTGGCGTGCGCGACGGCGGCAAGTCCGAAGACCATTATCGCGGCAATTAAAACGGGGGCAATTCTCCTTAATGCTTTCTTAATCATTTTCTTTCCTCTTTTCAGGCTTTATATTCAAGCCTTTTCAGGCTTCCTTTACAGGCTGTCTGAGCGCGTTTTTGCGCTGTCATTGTGCGAATTCTCACGCTAACTCAAGTTCTCTCGCGCTTTGAAGGCTCTTGCGCTTTATTCTCGCGTTCTCAGGCGTTCCCGCGCTTTCTTCTGAAGACGACCAGGAGCACGAAGCCTGCCGCAACCGCCGCGATCGTAACAAGATACGGAACGCTGTCAAGCACTACACCGGTATCTACCTCACCGTCCAGCGTGTTGACAAAAAGCACATGCTCGTTTCCGTACTGCACCTGCAGCTCGTCGTTCTCATCCAGATAGCTTTCCTCGGGCCACATTCTGACCGTTTTTTGGAGGGTCTCATCATTGCCGATCGTGGTCACGTAACCTTCCGTGCCGTAATCTTCCTGTGTTACGGTTACTTCCATACCCATAGGAAGATTCACAAACTTCAACGCTTCGCCGTGACGCAAAGTGAAGGAAATAGTCTTTTCAAAGGTGAACGTCCAAATCGTGGACGAATGGAAATCATTATTAACAAACCCACGTGACTCATCAAAAAGTTCGACGTGTGTGTGTTGGACATCGGTTTTGAGCTCCTTTGCAAGCTCTATCGTTGTCCCCTGCGGCGAACCAACCTTCCCGTAAGTAATTACGGACTTCGGGAAGTCATTCTCCATTACAGTAAAGGGTCTCACTTCCGTTTCCTCATAATACCACGCGGAATACCAGGCGCCCTCAAGCTTTACCGTATAGTTAAACGTTTTGTCCCTGTCGGCGAAGGAACCGTTCACACGGTTCTCAACGGTAAATTCCATTCCCGAGTACAAGGCTCCAAGCCCGTCTATCTTGGTCCTCTGTAAAACGGGAGTCTCATCATCCGGATTGATTACAGGCGCATCACTAAGATAGTACAGCGAGAAGCTCCTCTTTAACTCATCATTGTCGTCATAATAAATGGTGACGCATAATTCAATAGTGTCCTGGTCCGGAACGATCTGTGTATTGTTCAGAGCATCCACAAAGAACGTGTACGTGTAAACGCCGGAAAGCTCGTACGCAGGAATATGGGCAAATGCCCTGTAATTCGCAGCGAGAACGTCAGCAGAATCCGCGTAGAGAACGATCGGTTCTATCGTTACTTCCGGTATGAAGTTCACCGGTACAGCTTCACGGTAGACAGGCGTATCGCTTCCGTTATGCTCCTTGTATGACGAGCTGACCAACCGAAAGCTGACCTTCGAATCCCAGTTAGACGAGCTTTCCTGATTCTTTTTGAATTTAAAAGGCACTACAAGAGTGTACGGCACCATCGCGTTATCGCGAAACATCTCCGGGTCAATTACAGCCCGGCTTGGCTTATTGCCGAAGCACGACAATACCAACATGCACGCCAGCAGTAATACGATCACTTTTTTTGCTTTATCCATTGTTTTTTCCATCGTTTCCACCTTTTTAATTGTGTCTGATGCTTGTTTTCTCCAAGCCTTTTCTTTATTCTGAGTGCGCGGCGCCGGGCCCTCACCGTCACAACCCTCTCCGTCTGAGAAGCGTTATGACCTTCGCCTTCACGTCCTTTAATGGCACCGAACCGGTATTCCTGCTGTCATCAGCCTGTGTGCGGTAGTCCTTGAGGATGAAAACGTGACCGCCGGGCACCCTGTAAGGGTACGTGATATTTTCGCCGGGATACGTCGGATACATTATTTCGCCGTATTGGGCCGTTCCGTTTACGTAAAGAACGCCCTGCTCCGAAATCTCCACGACGTCGTTCTCTCCTGCGATGACTCTTCCCACGCACCGCTTCCCTTCCGAGGAATAGATCACGATATCGTTCTTCTGATATTCGCGGGTCAGGCGGAAGGCTATCAGGAGGTCGCCGTCCTTGACCGCCGGAAACATTTCCTCTCCCTGATACCGCATAAGCAGGAAAATTTGCGAGAAGACCAGGAACAGAACCAGCGCGATCAAAAGGACTCTCAATGCCAGCGCAGCGTATCCGCGCCGTGAATCGATCTGAAGGATCCGCTGTTTGATCACGTCAGCGGCAGCGGGATTCCTACTGTTTCTCATAGTTCCTGTCCGGGGAAGCCTGTGCCTCGTGGAGGCTGTCCGATATTTTCTTTTCCAGTTCCGCTATCTTTTCGTCCCTCTTCCTGATTTCGAGATACGCAGTCTGCTTGTACTCCGAGATCAATGCTCTTCCGGAAATCCTTTCTGCTTCAACAGCTCTGTCATACAGCCGGCTCAGCTCCTCAAGCTTTTGCCACACGTGCTTCTCATCGATCCCGCCGAAAAAGACCCTGCGAAATTTCAAGCCCTTTAAAAACGAAACAACCTTCTTGTACTCATCGCTCACGTAATTTCGCATAAATAAACCTTTTCGACCAAAAAGTCACCTGTACAATCATTCAATTCTTATTCAGCCGTCCGAGCCTGCTATCGGATATCGCGGGTTTAAAGCTTTAGCGTCTGTCCGCAAATCCTTACGGTTTTTCCTAAAGTTCCCGTCAATAATCCCGACCCCGGCGTACCGTCCCGCAGTGTTTTACTATTCCGCAAATCCTGTAAATCAAATAAGCCGAAAGCTCAGAGGTCGAGTTTAGTCAAGGTTATTTTTGAAGACTGTATCCTTTCCTTGTTACCCGTAGGTAAATCACGCTACGGATTATACCACATTCAAATTACAGAGTCAACACCCAAAAGTAAAAAAGTGAGAAAGTTTTGTGCTTTTCTCACTTAGGTGCTAAATATCTATTTATGCCAAAATCGGTAATTTCGCGTATTTTCGCGAAATTCCGGATATTTCGGCGAAATTCCGCAAAAAAACCCGGTTTAGCTCGCGAAAGCTTTCATTTTCTCGCTAAATCTCTCTTTTTCTCGCTTTTTCGTAAAATCGGCCGTTGTTTAAACGGCCATCTTCATGCAGAATTTTCAATTCAATTTAAGGATCTTCGGGACTTTTGGGCTTGTTTTACACAGGGCCGAAAAAGCCCGGCCAATGCTTCTGTCTCTTTACCGGCAATACCGTTTATCTCACGAGCCACGAGCCGGTCTTATCGGTTTCAATTAAGTCGTTTCGATCAGGTACGTTTCGTCTCGTTTACCGTTGAGAGCTCCGGTGGTAATTTCAGCTGATCCGGTCTGTCACGGGCCTGTGACAGTTTATTCACAGTTTATTCACGGTTTATTCACGGTTTATTCTCGGCAGATACATAATATCACAAAAAGAGTTTGATCCCGCCTGTTTTCAGGAGATACCAAACTCTTTTTCCGGCCCGGGGCATTTAACGGCCCGGACAATCCGTTATTTATCCGCCTAAGCGGTCAGTCGTTCCACGACGCGCCCATTAAAAATTCCATGGCGTTGAGTATGATGATGCCGTCCCGCGTCTTGCCGGGCTTGCCGCCGTACTCAATGATGATCTTGGGGTAGTGATTGCGGATGCGCCGCAGCGTGTCGATCAGCTTCTTTTCCTTCTCCCCGTCATCCTCGCCCATTACCTGGACGTACACGCGCTCGTTGTCCTTGCCGGCGATCAGGTCGACCTCCTCGCTGCCGAGCTTGCCGTTGAATACGTCGTATCCGCGGCGGATGAATTCAAAGAACACCTTGTTTTCCAGCAGGCGGCACTCGTCCTCGGCCTGTATTCCCGTGACGTAATTATGCAGCCCCGCGTCGACGATGTAATATTTGGCAAGGGTCTTCAGCGGCCGGTCGATCTTGATGTCGAACCTGTCGCAAACGTAGAAGAGATGCGCGTTAAGGATGGCCCGCAGGTAGCTCTCGATCGTCTTGGAGGGCGTGACCCTGCCGAGGTAGTGCTGGGTTTGCTTGCCGATCCAGGAGGCGGAGATGTTGTCGCCGATGCTCTTCGCCATTATCGTGATAACGCTTCTCAGGAGCGCGGGATCCGTCACCACGCTTTCACCGGGACGGCTGCCGATCTCGAGAATATCATGCGTTACAGCGGCGGCGTAGGAGCCGTCATTGACGACCCAGGCCAGCTCGTTTTCCATGTACTCCGGCTTCAGCACCGGCAGTCCGCCGTACTTTATGTAATATTTGTACACGTCCTCCGTCGAGAAGGGCTGCGCGTCGAATCTGGCGTACTGCTTTTGGCACACCGGCGTCTCGGGCGGAGTGATCTCGCGGAAGCACTGAAATTTGATGAATTCGTTCAGCGAGAGCGGCAGCATCGAGACCACGTCGTATTTGCCCTCCTTGACCTTGTCGAGGTCGTGGGAGATGATCCTGCGGTTGGACGAAAACAGGACGAGCTTCCAGTTGGCGTCCTGGCAGATCTTGTTGATCGCCTGCTCCCATTTGACGACGTGCGTGACCTCGTCAAGCAGAATGATACTGTTTTCCTTGGCGTTGCACTGCTCCCGAAGCATATCAAGAAGCATATCCTGTGTGATCAGGCCGGAATTGATGCGCTCAAAATTGATGCGAACGACGTGTGTGCTGTCGCCGTACTTTTCAGTGAGCTGCTGCTCCAGCGCGGCGGCGATACAGCTTTTACCGGAGCGGCGCACGCCTACCACAAACAACAGCTGGTTGCTCTCGATGCGGCTGAGAATCCGGTCCATAATGGCTTGACGGGGAATGATCGTGAATTGTTCCATGTGAATAGTTCCTTATCTCTAAAATTCGGCCGATTTTGCTTAAAGTCGGCGTCGTGTCTTCAGTGTTTATTGTACAACCGCGCCGCGGATTTTGCAAGCTTTTCTCTTCGCGTCTATCAAAGTGGTCTGTCAAAGACTGTCACAGGGCCTGCAAGAGCCGATATCACAGCGCCTGTAACAGCTGAAATCACAGCGGCTGTCGCCGGAATCACGCCGGAGCCGCCACGCGCTTCTCTCGAAATCACCGCGCCCTTGCCGCGGAACGTCCGGGCCTTGGAGACCCGATGAGAAACAAAAAGCCGGCGCAGCAGACACAAGGATGATGTACCGGCAATATTGTCGCGTATCAGAAATCACGACGCAACAATCACTCCTCGGGGATGAGGTTGATGATGTCCTTGATGCTCATGCACTTCTCGTCGCATTCCTTGGCGCGGTGGCTTTGGAGAATGGTCGCGGCGGCGTCGCGCATTGCCGGGAAGCCTGTCCTGGTGAGGTGGTTTGCGTATATCACGACGTTGGCGCCGAGGGCCTTCCATTCTTCCTCGTATACCGTGTTGAAGGACGTGGGCACCAGCACCACGGGCGTAAGGGCATCCTTTGCCCTGAACCTTTTGAGGAACTCCTTGATCTCGGAGGGCTCCTCGCGGCGGCTGTGTATCATTATCGCGTCGGCACCCGCAGCAATAAAGGCAAAGGCCCTTGTGAGAGCGTCGTCCATGCCCTTCTCGAGAATGAGAGACTCGATCCTGGCGCAGATCATGAAGTCCCCTGTCTTTTGGGCGTTCTTGCCGGCGGCGATCTTGGCGCTGAATTCCTCGATGGAGGCCTGCGTCTGCGCGACGTCGGTGCCGAAAAGGCTGTTCTTCTTGAGGCCGGTCTTGTCCTCGATAATGACCATGGAAACGCCCATGCGCTCAAGGCTCCTGACGGTGTACACAAAATGCTCGGTAAGGCCGCCGGTGTCGCCGTCGAAGATGATCGGCTTGGTGGTGACCTCCATGATGTCGTCGATGGTGCGGAAGCGGCTGGTCATGTCCACAAGCTCGATGTCCGGCTTGCCCTTGGCGGTGGAGTCGCAGAGGGAGCTCACCCAGATCGCGTCGAACTGCCTTGAGCCGCCGTCCTCGTGAACCACCGTTTTTTCCACGATAAGCCCTGTAATGCCGCTGTGCGCTTCAAGAGCCGTGGCAAGGCCCTTCATCTCGAGAATGCGCTTGAGCCGCGCCCGTCTGACGTCAGGCAGAGACAGCTCCGCCCTGGCACGCAGCTCCATTTCCTTGTATTCCGGGTTGTTCGAGTAGGGGTACTCCACCAGCTTGCCGCCGTAGGTCGAAAGGATCGAGATCACCTCGTCGCGTATGGGGCTCTGGAAGCCGGTGACCCAGTCGTCGCCGTGCACCACAATGTCCGGCTTGTATTTGAGAAGGTTCGCCTTGTAGGAGAGCTTCTTCTGCTCCACCACCTTGTAGACGCCCACCATGTTTTCGAAAAGCTTTTTGCGCTCAGACGCGGGCACCAGCGGGAACCTCTTGTAGGAGCTCACCGCCTCGTCCGAGAGAACGCCGATAATGAGCCGGCCCAGCCTGCGGGCCTTCTTGATGATCGCCACGTGACCGCCGTGAATGATATCCGTCGCAAAGCACATGTACACCGTCCGCTGCTCCACGGCGCGCAGCTTTTCGGAAACCTCGGCCAGATCCTCCGGGTTGTCGATCTCGGCGCACAAAAGGCCGCCCACGTCAAGCGCGGCAATGTTCGCCTTCCCCTGAAGCTCGTTAAGCGCATTCTCCGCGTAAACTCCGGTGTTGCCGGCCTCGCAGAACTCGATGATCTTATCGAGCCACACGCGCCAGTCGTCCCGGAACATCTTATAGAGGGCCTGGGCTTCGAGGGCGTTCTTGAACACGTCCACGCCCACCTTCATGACCTTGCCGTCCTTGACGACGGCCTTGAAGTCCTTCTCGGGAAGGGGCAGCGTCGACGAAACCGTCATGCAGGACACCGGCGAAGCGATGACCTTATCGAAAACCTCGTTCTCGAAAACGAGGTCGCCGTGCATCAGAATGACGTCGTCGTCCAGGTACTCCCTGGCGCAGTAGATGCTGTAAATGTAATTCGTCTCCTTGTAAAGCGGGTTTTTGACGAAGGTGTAGCGGAGGGGCAGTTCAAGGGCCTTGCAGTACTTCTCGAGGACCTTGTTGTAGTAGCCCGTGGTGATGACCACCTCTTCAATGCCGGCATCGGCAAGCTGCGTGAGCTGCCGCGAGAGAATGGTCTCTCTGGCGGAAATTTCGGTCATGCATTTCGGATGCTCCGACGTGAGAACGCCCATGCGGGTGCCCATGCCTGAATTCAGAATAAGTGCTTTCATTGATCTCTCCGGTTTGGGGTAGTTGATTGTTTTCTGTAGCTGTGAGGCCAGAGGCTATAGGCTAAAAGCCGGAGGCCTGAGTCCTGCGCCGCTTCGCGGCAGCTACGGTACTTGAGCTATGGGACTTGAGCTATGGGACGCGGGTCGCGAGGCCGCTGCGCGGCAGCCGGCTGCCAAAAGTCCAAGCCGCTGCGCGGCCTTCACAGCCTCCACAGCACCAGGTCTTCGGCCGCAAAGCTGTCGATATCGTATATGCCCTTCACGTCCAGCAGCACCTTCCCGGCGCCGGTGCGGTCTCCGAAAAGGGCGAGGACTTCTTCGCGCGAAAGCTCCCTGTATTCGCGGTGAGCCACCGCCACGATGACGCAGTCCGCATCCCTGATCTCGTCCAGCGGCACCAGGTTTATATTGTACTCTTTGTACGCTTCTTCCCGGGACGCCCGGGGGTCGGTGACGAGGGGCACGATGCCGTACTCGCCAAGGCGCTTGATGATGTCGCAGACCTTGCTGTTGCGGATGTCAGGGCAGTTTTCCTTGAACGTGAGCCCCAGAATGGCCACCTTTGAGGACCTGGGGGCCTGGCCCGCCTGAATCATTTTGCGCACCGCGGTGTCCGCCACGAAGGCGCCCATGCTGTCGTTGACGATGCGGCCGTTCAGGATGATCTTGCTGTGGTAGCCAAGCTTCTCGGCCTTGTAGGTGAAGTAGTACGGGTCGACGCCGATGCAGTGGCCGCCCACGAGGCCCGGCCTGAAGCCGAGAGCGTTCCATTTAGTGTTCATGCCCTCGACGACCTCGTTGGTGTCGATGTCCATGCGGTCAAAGACCATGGCGAGCTCGTTCATAAAGGCGATGTTGATGTCGCGCTGGCTGTTTTCGACCAGCTTGACGGCCTCGGCGGTTCTTATGTTGCGCACTGGAAAAGCGCCGGCTGAGACCACGATTTCGTACACCTTCCTGATCTCTTCGAGGCTTTCGCCGTCAATGCCGGACACGATCTTGCAGATGTTTTCCAACCGATGGACCTTGTCGCCGGGATTGATGCGCTCGGGGCTGTAGCCGACCTTGAAGCCGTCGCCGCATTTGCGGCCGCTCTCATTCTCGAGAATGGGAATGCACACGTCCTCCGTGCAGCCCGGGTAGACCGTGGATTCGTATACCACGAAGGCCCCCTCCTTCATGTTCCGCCCGACAATATGCGACGCCGAAATGACCGGCATAAGGTTGGGCGTGTGGTCGAGGTTGACGGGCGTCGGCACGGCCACGATAATAAAATCCGCCGCAGCAAGCGCCTTCTCGTCGGAGGTGAACATGACGGTCGTGTTTTTGACGGCCTCGTCGCCAAGCTCCTCCGTGGGGTCGACGCCGGACTTGTAAACGGCAATTTTGTCCGAGTTGATGTCAAAGCCCGTCACCCTGATGCCCTTGGCGGCAAAAGCCGCGGCAAGAGGCATGCCGACGTAGCCCAGGCCCACAACGGCCAGGCAGCCCTCGCCTCCGACAAGCTTATCGTACACTCCTTTGCCTGCGTCTGCTTTGCCGGCATCCTTACTGCCTGCATTCGCTTTGCCGGCACTCGCTTTGCCTGCGTTCATAAAGCGGAATCTCCTTTTTGAGATGGTTCCGTTCCCGCAGGAACGGTTCTTTCGTTTAGGGATTATAACATTTTTAGAGGAGTTTGTCACGGAGGGCGCGAAGGGGCAGCGACGTTTCCCCAAAGGCTCAGCGAGGATGGCGCGAGATCACGCGAAGGCACCGCGAAGGCTGCGGCTTCACGCCGGGTTCATTCCCGCGTCGCCCGGAACTTTATTCTCGCGTTATTCCAGCTCAAACGCCCCGGTGTACAGGCTGTAATACCTGCCCTTCAGCGCCAGAAGTTCATCGTGGGAGCCGCGCTCGATAATGGTGCCGTTCTCCAGCACGATGATGACGTTGGAATTCTTGACGGTGGAGAGCCTGTGGGCGATCACAAAGACCGTGCGGCCCTTCATCAGCGCGTCCATGCCTCTTTGCACGATCGCCTCGGTGCGCGTGTCGATGGAGGAGGTGGCCTCGTCGAGGACCATTACGGGCGGATCGGCCACGGCGGCGCGGGCGATGGAAATGAGCTGCCTTTGGCCCTGGGACAGGCTGGCGCCTCCTCCCTTGATCTCCGTCATGTAGCCCTCGGGAAGCCTTGCTATGAAGTCGTCGGCGCCCGTAAGCTTGGCGGCCCTGATGCAGTCCTCGTCGGTGGCGTCAAGCCTTCCGTATCTGATATTGTCCATCACGGTGCCGGTGAAAAGATTCGTATCCTGAAGCACCATGCCCAGGGACCTTCTGAGGTCTGACTTTTTTATCTTATTGATGTTGATGCCGTCGTAGCGGATCTTGCCGTCGGCGATGTCGTAAAACCTGTTGAGCAGGTTGGTGACGGTGGTCTTGCCGGCGCCCGTGGAGCCCACGAAGGCCACCTTCTGGCCGGGCTTCGCATAGAGGGATATGCCGCTGAGGACTCTCTTGCCGGGCACGTATTCAAAGTCCACGTCGAAGAGCCGCACGTCGCCCTGAAGCGGCGTGTATGTGATGCTGCCGTCCGCGGAATGGGGGTGCTTCCATGCCCAGACGCCGGTGTGCTCCTCCGTCTCAGTAAGGCTGCCGTTCTCGTCATATTTCGCGTTCACCAGCGTGACGTAGCCGTTGTCCTGCTCGGGCTCCCTGTCCATCAGGTCGAAAATTCTGTCCGCTCCGGCGATGCCCATGACCACAGAGGTGATCTGGTGGGAGACCTGGTTTATATTGCCGGCGAACTGCTTGGCCATGTTGAGGAAGGGCACCACCACGCTTATGCTGAAGGCCATGCCCGAGAAGCTGACGTTCACGGCCCCGGTGACCAGGAACACGCCGGAGACAAACGCGAGGATAACGTAGAGCACGTTGCCGATGTTGTTGAGGATCGGAGCCAGCACGTTGCCGTAGCTGTTGGCCTTCTCGGTCTCGCGGTAGAGCTCCTCGTTGATGCGGTCGAAGTCCTTTTTGGCCTCCTCCTCGTGGCAGAAGACCTTGATGACCTTCTGGCCGTGCATCATCTCCTCGATGAAGCCCTCCTCCTTGCCGATCTTTTTCTGCTGGCCCACGAAGTGCCTCGCGGAAAGGCCGCCCAGCTTCCTGGTGACTATGACCATGGCAGTCGCGCCCGCGGCCACCACCAGCGTCAGCCAGAAGCTGAACCAGAGCATGATCCCGAGAAGCGTCGACACGATGAGCGTCGAGATCATTATCTGCGGAATGCTCTCCGAAATGAGCTGCCTCAGTGTGTCGATGTCGTTGGTGTAGCGGCTCATAATGTCGCCGTGGTTGTTGGTGTCGAAGAATGACAGCGGCAGGGATTCCATTCGCGCGAACATTTCGCAGCGCATCTTCTTCAGCGTGCCCTGCGTGATTATCGCCACCAGCTGGTGGTACACAAGGCTCGAGACAATGGAGGCCACGTAAAAGCCCGCCAATATCAGCACCGTGGTAATGATGCGCCCCGAGACGGCGTCCCAGTTTCTGTCGCGGTAGACCTCCTCCACCAATGCGATCACGCGCTGCAGGTAGAGGGAGGGCGTCGCCATGACCACCGCGTTAATGATGATGCAGATGGCCGTGAATATTGTCATGCCCGGATAGCTCCGGTAGACGGTCTTGAGGATCCGCAGGACGGTGCGGGCCTTGCCGGTGCCGGAGGGCTTTCCGCCGGGCGTCGCCTCGTTTGCTCCTGCTTCGCCGGGCCTTGCTTCGTTTACTCTTGCTTCGCCGGGCCTTGCCCCGTTTGCTCTTGCTTCGCCGGGCCTTGCCCCGGCAGGTCTTGTCTCAGCAGGTCTTGTCTTACTCATAATCCGAAACACCTGCCTTGTTCTGGGAAACGTAGATCTCCCTGTATATTTCATTTTCCTTCATGAGCTCCCCGTGGGTGCCGATGCTGCTGATCCCGCCCTGATCCATCACGATGATCATGTCTGCGTCCTCCACGGATGAAGTCCTTTGCGCGATAATGATCTTCGTCGTGGCCGGGATGTACTCACGCATGGACTTCCTGATGAGGGCGTCGGTGTGCGTGTCCACGGCGCTGGTGGAATCGTCAAGTATCAGGATCTTGGGCTTCTTGAGAAGGGCCCGCGCGATGCAGAGCCTTTGCTTCTGGCCGCCGGATACGTTGACGCCGCCCTGCTCGATGTAAGTGTCATAGCCCTCCGGCAGCTTCATCACAAAATCGTCTGCCTGCGCCAGCCTTGCGGCCTCGCGGAGCTCCTCGTCCGTGGCGTCGGCGTTGCCCCACCGGAGATTTTCCTTCACGGTGCCCGAGAAGAGCACGTTCTTCTGCAGCACCATGGCCACACTGTCGCGAAGCCCTTTAAGGTCGTATTCCCTCACGTCTCTGCCGCCCACCTTCACGGAGCCTGTGTCCGCGTCGTAGAGCCTGCAGATCAGCTGAACCAGCGTGGATTTCGACGAGCCGGTGCTGCCTATAATGCCCACCGTCGCGCCGGAGGGAATGTGGAGATCTATATTTTTGAGCACCTTGACGCGGTCGTTGTTCTTGTAATAGAAGGACACGTTCTCGAAGTCGACGGAGCCGTCCTCCGGCGTCTTTATCCCGTTCTCGGGCGATCTCAGCGTGGGGATCTCGTTCTCCACCTCGGCGACCCTCCGCACCGACTCGATGGACAGCGTCAGCATCACGAAGATCATCGAGATCATCATAAGGCTGTTGAGGATCATAAAGCTGTACGTGAGAAGCGCGGAAAGCTGCCCCACCTTGAGGGCCGCCCCGCCGGTGGAGACCACCAGGAAGGATCCGAAGGAGAGCACGAAGATCATATTGACGTGCAGGCACAGCTGCATCATCGGGCTGTTGAGCGCGAGGATCCTCTCCGCCTTGGTGAAGTCCTTCTGCACGTCCTCCGACGCCGCCCGGAACTTCCCGTTCTCGTACCCTTCACGCACAAACGCCTTCACAACGCGGATGGCCTTGACGTTCTCCTGCACGGACTCGTTGAGCTTGTCGTACTTTTTGAACACGCGCCTGAAGAGCGGCATGGTCTTTCGTATCACGAAAATAAGTCCCAGCGCAAGCACCGGCACCAGTATCACAAAGATCCACGCCATGCGGCCGCCCATAATGAAGGCCATCGCAAACGCGAAAATGAGCATAAAAGGCGCCCTCACCGCGATGCGTATGAGCATGCTGAAGGCAAAGGAAATGTTGGTCACGTCCGTGGTGAGCCTGGTCACCAGCGACGACGTGGAAAACTTGTCGATATTCTCAAAGGAATAGTCCTGAATGCCGTAGAACATGTCCCGCCGCAGGTTTTTCGCAAAGCCCGCGGAGGCCACCGAGCAGGTCTTCCCGCCAATGGACCCGAAGGCCAGCGAAGCCACCGCCATCACCAGCAGGATGATCCCGTACCGGACGATCACCGAAAGGCCGCAGCCGTTCTCGATGTTGGTCACGAGGTCTGCTGTGATAAACGGGATAATGCACTCCAGAACCACCTCGAAGGCCACCGCCAGCGGCGTTATCACCGCGGGAAGCCGGTACCCTTTGAGACTTTTCAAAAGCTTTTTGTACATAGGTTCTCCAGGTTGTATGATGTAAGTGCTGCTGCGCGGGTGCTTAGTGCCAAGTGCCGAGAAAGGCTATGGGCCAGAGTCCGGAGGCCGGAGGCTGACGCACGTTCCGCGCAAGCTATGGGATGCGGGTCATGGCACTTGAGCTATGGGACGCGCGTTATGAGCCAGCCGACTGCTGCAAAGGATTCCGCGTCTGCATTTTGAGAGACGAGCGGCTCACGCGTCTGCGTGCTTAACTGCAGATAACCCAACGCCTCTCAAGTCTGTCAGCGCACTCATTACACCGCAGTATCTGTCCGCAAAGTCACGGCGATCCCCGGCTTCGCAGACGGATTCAGTATACATCAAACGACCTGATAGTTCAACGATTTCCGAACGCCCCCGGCACACCGAACGCCACGAACGATTTCCGAACGCCCCCGGCACACCGAACGCCACGAAGGATGCCCGAACGCCCCCGGCACACCGAAGGCCACGAACGATGCCCGAACGCCGGTCAGGTGAAAATCACGTTGAAATATCGGTGCGCATTTCTTATAATAAAATCATGAACGCGAAAGCGTTACCCCGTCATATCAACAAGCGACGGTTTCAGCCCGGAGCCTTGTGCTTAGTGCGCACCGCCCGGGCCGGGATCGCGCAATCGGAGCAGGCCTTGCCTGTTCCTGCAGGAGGACAAAATGATGAAAGCTTTAAAATTGATTTCGATGCTTCTGGTGTGCGCCGTCGTCTTCTCGCTGGCTGCGGTGAATGCCTTCGCGGTGGGCGTTGTCGATTCGGTGAACGTTGAAAAGCTTCTCGAGCCGGTCATCGGCTGGGAGCCCGACTACAGCTTCACCACCAAGGAATCGTCAGGATTCGAGAAGGCAACACCGGGCGCAGGCGCCATCTGGTGGGAGTCCGAGGACGGCACCGCCTTCAAGAAGATGCCCACCAATTACGAGGATCCCGCGGACAGGCCGATTTTCCAGTACGGGTATTATTACAAATTTGAGACGGAGCTGCGCGTCGTCGGCAACAATATCTGGGAGACGAAAATGAAATCGGTCACCGTCAACGGCAGGAACGCGGCGTATTCCATTAACGGGGAGCTCCTTGACCTGTCGATAGTGTTCGGTCCGCTGGACTACGAGAAGGTGGTGGCGAACATCAACCTGGCGAGCATTACTGCGCCTGAAGCGGGCAAGGCGCCCTCGTACAATTTTACGTTCTCGGGTGCCGAGGCGGATTTCGCTCTTCCCGGGCCGGGCTGCTTCTGGTACGAATCCTCGGACGGCGGCCTCACCTGGAAGCTTCTGTCGAACTATGACGAGACCGTCAAGTTCAAGGACGGATGCATGTACAAGTTCTACACCGAGGCGACGGCGCGCGCCGGATACGAGCTGTCGGGTCAGCTGGCGGCATACGTTGACGGCAGTCCCGCCTTCGTCAAGACGGTGCAGTCTACCGAAGCCCCGAACCACAGGGTTGCACAGATCTCGATCTTCTACGGCCCTCTCGGCACAAGCGCTATGAGCCTGATGATCGTCGGCGACTCCAACGAGATCTCCACATACTCGGCCAACACGATCACCAAGGCGTCCGTCATTGTCATGAACACCAAGGAAGACACCGACGTCACCTGGTATGAGTGCGACGGCGCCGGCGAGATGATCTCGGGAAGCCCCGTCGGAACGGGCCTCGAGGCATTCCTCCCGGGAATACCTTCCAAGGACATGATGGTGCCGCACTACATTAAGATCGTCGCTCAGGAAACGAGCGGCAGCAAGCGCGCGGCAAGCCTTATCGTGCCCTACATGCTGCTCCCCGCAGGCTTCGAGGAGGATCCCGGCAAGCCGGTCAGCGTGACCCTGAAGGGCGGCGTGACTGATATCGTCACGTCCAAGGCGGACACCTCCACATACGTTGAGGCGGAGATCACCGAGGCATCAGGCTCCTGCTCCGTCGACTGGTTCCGCTGCGACGACGCCGGCAATATCGACTGGGCGAACCCCATCCACCACGGCTACAATATGACGCTCCCCGGCATTGACGCGAAGGACGCCGGCAAGGTGTTCAAGTACGCGGTCTACGCCGAAGACGGCAGAGGCGGCGCATTCGCGGGCAAGGTGGTTTTCACCTACAAGCTCGAGAAGGAATCCTCCGGCACCGAGACGGCAAACCCCGCCGACAACACCGGCGACCCCTCTGAGTCTCCCGCGGACGGCGACACAAGCACCCCGTCCTCCGGCAACGAGACAGCTGCCGTCGGCGAGACCGATAATCCCGACGCAACACCCGCGGGCGCAGACAACGCCACGGACGCCCCTGCCACCGCAAAGCCCGCCAACAACGGCAAAAGCAAGATCTCGCTGCCCATGTTGCTCCTGATAATCCTCGGCTCTGTAATGGTAGTCCTGCTCTGCGCGCTCTGCGTTCTGATAGGCGTGCTCCTGGCCAGGAAGAAAAACGAGAAATGATCCGAGGGCTCCTAAGCCTTAGGATATGTTAAAAAACGCGGCCCGCTTCGATGGATTCATCAAGGCGGGCCGCCGTTTTTTTGATCTGGTTTGGTTGTGATCCGGAAACCGTTCGCGCTGAGCTCGCGCTCAGCGCGAACGGCCTCCAGCCTTACAGCTGCATTCGGCGCTCAAAACATCCCCAGCAGCTCATTCACGCTATTGAGGAAATACCCGTCGCTGCCGGTGCGTTCCTTCGCCCAGGTGATGAGGGAATCATTCTCGCCGAAAATGCTCTCGTGCCACAGCCTGTAATCCGACGTCATGTCGAAGCGGAAGCTGCCGAAGTATTTCTTCTGCACGTAGAACTGCATCTCGTAGTCGATGCTCCCGGCGGTGTCGGTGATGAGCTTCACGAGGTCGTCGGCCGGCCAGATCTCGGTGGCCAGCTTCTCGCAGTATTCGCGGAAGTCCTTGCGGAAGCCTTCATTGTTGAGCAAAAACGCAAGCACGCCCGCCACCTTGAGCGTGTCCGGGTAGCGATTCCCGGTGATATCGGGATAGCCGCCCTCCGGGAAGGTCAGGTATTCGCAGAGCATAAGGCGCGTGTTGCGGGAGTCGGCCTTGGTGTAGAGCTCGATCGGGAAGCCTTCCTCCGTACCGCAGGTGTACCGGCCCAGACCGAGGTCCATATCCTTAAAGACGAAGTGCCACTTGCCGTCAAGCTTATCGGTGGGTGTGCCGGTGTAGCGCCAGACCTTGAGATTGTTGTGTGGCCAGTCGGTGTTGCACAGGAAGAGATTCACGGCGCAATACTTGATAAACCCGTCAACGTCAAGCCTCGCGGCCACCTCGTCGAAGGACAGCTCGCCTGCGGCGGTTTTGTTCATAAAGTCCGTATACTCTTCCAGCTCGCCCTCGGCGCCGTCGTCAAGCACGTAATAGAACCAGGTGCCGTCGTAGCGGTCTCCGCGGGCGGTGTCCAGCTCGGAGGAGATGACGGTAATGTTCTCCTTGTTCTCCTTTGGGATATCGTAAATGTTCCGGATGGCGTTGTCATTCTCGTGCTCGCGCATGTTGAGGAGCCCGTAGTATTCGCCGTTCAGGAAGACCACCACCGGCTTCATGTTCATATTGAGCAGCTCCGGGGCAGCCTTTGCGGCCACCAGGTTTGCCACACCGTCGCGTATGAACGCAGCCCTCTCCGGCTGTGTCGGCGTGAGAAGCGAATCGTTGCCGCCGTTCCTCAGAATGAAGCTGTCGAAAACGTCCAGCACGCTGCCGTCCGCCTTCCTGCGCTCCTCCCCGAAAAGAGCATACCGGAACTTGCCCTTGCCGTCGTAGCGGGTGGTGTTGAAATAGTCCGAATTCCGCGCGTAAAGCTTGAGCGACCTCTGGGAAAGCCCGCGCGAGCTGCCCCCGAAAAGCCTCATGCCGCCGTCCTGCGAAATGACCAGCTCTCCGGCCTCGGTGTAATACTGTATGTTGCAGGGCCGCTCCCATTCGGCGCCCTTGCCCCAGCTGTTGGTGAAAATGCCCTCAGGCCCCGTAAGGTTAGCCGGGTCGGTGGTCAGCACCACCACAGGCAGGTTGAACCGGTCGTTCTTCTCGGTCTGGAAAAAGACCGCCGTGGCAATGTGCCCGCAAAGGACGCCGCGCTTGTCGAAGTAGGCCGCCCTGATCACCGTGACGTTGAGGTTCCCGCCAAGGCCCGTAAACTTGGTCATGACGGACTTTTTGGGCAGTGAGATCTCGCCCCCGCCGTAAATCTGGCTCTGGGCATTCGGCTCGCTGCCGTCGAAGGTCATGCGGATCTTGACGCCCGCCTCCTTGAGGCTTCTGGGATATGCAATGCGCACCGTCGTCTTGCCGATGTAGAACCCTCCGGGGCTCGAAAACTGCGGCTTCGAATGCTTAATATCTTCCGGCGAGATCTGCACCGCGCCATCACCTTCTTTGCTGTCCTCCCGGCTGCACGCGAAGAGCGCCAGCACCATCGACGCCGCCAGCAGCAAGGCAAGAATCTTTTTAAAACCAAATTTCATAGCTTTCCCTCAGGTCTCCCTGTCGGAGACGTTCTGCAATGTCATTACCGCCAACACGCTCGCGAAAATACGTTTGCGGCTGCCCCGGGAACGCGTGTCCCTGCTCCGGGGCGGGGCGCGGCCTCTGCGGAGCGTTTGCCCCTGCTCCGGCCCAAGCCCGGGCGTTGGATCGTTCGTGCCCGGGCGCGGCACTCAGTGCGTGCA
>JAGDAX010000059.1 GCA_017848335.1 Clostridia bacterium
AGCTGATTGCAGGAATGAACAACGAGCGGAAGAGCGAGCTGATGAACAAGTGATGACCGTCGCCCGGACGGGTGGGTAAGAGTATGCTGCTCAGTGAAAAACAGTGAAAAATAGTGTGATAACAGTGGAAAAATAGTGGAATAACAGTGGAAAAACAGTGTAATAACAGTGGGAAAATAGTGTAACAATTATGCAGAGACGCCCCTGCTTCAGAAAATGCAGACAGGCGTTTTGACGTCAGGAAAACAGCAAATAAAAGCCGCCGCCCCGCGCTGAAGTGAAAAAGCGCGGGGCGGCTCTGTATCTATTGCAATCTGCGCGCTAAGGCGCGTTATTTTTCCACAAGCAGGTCGGCGATCTTGTTCACGGAGCCGGCGCCCAGGAGCATTATCATGTCGTTTTTGCCGGCGAGGAAAAGGAGCCTTGAGGCCACGTCGTTGAAGTCGCTGACGTATTCGGCGTCGATGCCGTGCTCAAGCATAATGTCGCACAGACGGGCGGAGTTGATGCGGCCGTTGTCCTTCTCGCGGGCGGCGAAAATGTCGGTTATGATGACCTTGTCGGCGGCGCGGACAGCATCGGGGAATTTCTGCTTGAAGCGGTTGGCCCGCGAATAAAGGTGCGGCTGGAAGACTGCGAGGAGCTTGCCGGGTGCGTTGCTGCCGGCGGCGTCCAGTGTGATCTTGATCTCTGAGGGGTGGTGCGCGTAGTCGCTTACCACGAAGGCACCCTCCGCGGTCTTGCCGACGTATTCGTAGCGCCTTCCTGTGCCTTTGAATTCCTCGAGGCCGTTCTTGATCTCAGAGGGTGTGCAGCCCAGGGAGAGGGCGACCGCCGCGGCGGCCATGGCGTCCATTACGTTGTGGAGGCCGGGCACGTTGAGCGTGACGTCCGCGAAGTGCTCCCCGTTGAGCATGAGCGTGAAGGAGTAGCCGCGCCTGATGTACTCCTCGGGGGAGAGGTCCTTGCGATCCTCGACACGGCAGTTCTCTGCGTTGAAGTGCATGAGCACAGGCTCGCCAAGGGCATTTTTGAGGCGCTGGGGACGCTTCCTGCGGGTGAGGCTGTAGGTAATGATGTGTGCCTTTGTGTGGCTGCCGCAGGCGCGGGTGTCCTTGCTGTCAGCAGAAAGGACAAGGTAGCCGTCTCTGGGCAGATTGCCGCCGAAGCTGTAGAAGGCTTCCTTCATGTTGCCGTAGGTCTTGAACCAGTCAAGGTGCTCCGGCTCCAGATTCAGTATGGTGCTGACGAAGGGGGAGAGGTGCAGAAAATTGTTGTGGTATTCGCAGGCCTCGGTGACGAAATAGTCGCTGCTGCCCACCAGCACGTTGCTGCCGATCTCGGAGAGAACGCCGCCGATGTGGGCCCCCGGTCTCTTGCCGGCATGCGAGAGGATCGTCGTCACCATTGAAGTCGTGGTGGTCTTGCCGTGCACGCCCGCGATGGCCGCTGTCTTGCTGAAATGCGACGCGATGTAGCCTAGGAATATGCCCCGCTCCACCACGGGAATGCCGAGCCTTTCGCAGGCGAGGCGCTCCGGGTTCTCCTTTGCCACGGCAAGTGTGTATACCGCGAGGTCCGTGTCCCGCGGAACGTTTGCCTCGGAATGTCCGATGATAACAGAAATGCCCGCGGATACAAGCTTCTTAGTGGCTGCGGATTCGGTGGAATCGGAGCCGCTGACGTGATATCCGTGGGACTTGGAAATCAGCGCAAGGCCGCTCATACTGGAGCCGCCTATGCCGATGAAATATATGTTTGCGCCCTTGGGCAGGGCGAGCTTGCGAATGGTCAGATCATTGAGTTCCATAGCTTTGTCTTTTGTACGCCGCAAGAGTCCGTGAAGGGACACTCCGGTAATGTAATCACGTCTAAGCGCTGAAAAACGACTCTTTTGAAAGTGTTCCTTTGCGTTGCTGTCTAATTATCAAACAAAAAAAATGACTTGTCAAGGCTTTTTATAAAAATTTAGCCGGATTTTCTGCCGGTTTTCCGCCGGACTGCTGCCGGTTTTCCGCCGGACTGCTGCCGGTTTTCCGCCGGATCTGCTGCCGGCTTTCCGCCGGATCTGCTGCGGTTTCCCGCCTGGTTTCGGGCGGTGAATATTCAGCGGCGTTGCCCGGGCCCGGCCAAAAGATCCGTGAATGATCAGGGGAGAAGCCCGTGAATCGTCTCGTAAGTCAAAACGAAGGGCTGCCCGGCAAGGCTGCGGTCTGCAGCGACTGTCACCGCAAGGTCCCCCTGATTTACGGCAGATTGTCCGGAACAGTGTTCGGTGTGCTGCCCGGTCGATTGCCCGGAACAGTGTTTGGAATTCTGCCAGTAACACTGCCCGGGATCCCGATCGGGATACCGCCCGGAAATGAGTACAGACCCGTCGGAATAGGCGAGGCGGCAGGTGCAGTCGTTTTCGGAACCGTATCCGGGTCTGCACTCCGCAAGGACTACGGTCTCGCATCCGAGCGTCCCGGAGATACCGCGGCCGGTCATCTTGGCATGGGCCTCCTTGGCGGTCCAGAACCTGAAAAACAAGTCCTCCTTGTATTCGGCGGCTGACCGGCGTTGATCTGTGTCGCTTGAGCGCACCGCGGCGAATCCAGGGCGCGCGGCAAGCTCTGAAAACAGCTTCTGTTCGGAGCCTGCAAAGAAGCGGTTTATTATATTATCGGGCATATCCGGACTCTTAAAGCGGCCGCCAAGTCGCTCGACGTCGCAGCCGACGCAGGGGATGAGCGGCTGCTCTCCGGCAGCGAAAAGCTTGAATACAGCCAGCGCCGCGCCGTCTGTGTGGGAAATATTGAAATCGACGGCAGCAGTGTTTTCGGTGCGCGGAAGCACTGGCCGTCCGTTGCCGCATTTCTCGTAAGTAAGCCCTGAGGCGTCAAGACCGGTGAGCCTCGCAAGGTGCTTCTCGAGAAGCCTTCCCGCGAAGACAGATGCTTTGAAGGCTTCGGGATTTTTGAAGCTGTCGGCCTTTGCCTTTCGGGAGGGTGAAAGGGCGCGGTAAAGGACGGAAACCTCGTCGCTTCCGGTTTCGTTGCTGTCGTATTGCAGTAGAACCGCGTGAATCATTTCGTACCTCTTAAAGCCGCGCAGGACTCAAAGTCGCTAAGTGGTGCCTGGGATTCCAAGCCTTTTTTAAGCTGCATCTGCGGGTGCGGCGCCGCAGGTCGGAAGCCGTGCCGCCAAGCTGCCGTTTTCGCAAAGGCCGCTCACGAGAGCTTCCTCAAAGGGCGCTCCCCGCCCTCCTGGATTGTAAAATATCATAAAAGGAAATGCAAGACCCGCGCAGGGGATAGGGTGCCATAAGGCGGCGATGACCCAAGGCGCCCGGAGCCCAAGGTACCGACATCCCAAGGTACCCGGAGCCCAAGGTACCGACAGTCCAAAGCGCCCGGAGTCCAAGGTACCGATAATCCGACGTGCCGAAAAGTGCCGACCGTGGCCTGTAAAATATCCTTACCTCGCGTGTTCCTCGCGCATAAAACGGACATAGACCGTACGACACTCGCGCATAAATCGCGCATAAATCGCGCATAAATCGCACGTCAGTCGCACTTCGATTGCGCATTCGGCCGCGCTTTTGTCCCGCACCGTCCCGCATCGATTCGCGCGGTTTTTATTGTATTTTAAGCCTCATTGTGATACAATTTAGCGGACTGTAAACGGAGCGGAAATGCGCCTTTTTCGGCATTTTTCTCCGGGGGCGGGCCTTCCGCGGGAGCGGATAAAGCGCGGATAAAGCGCGAATAAAGCGCAGATGATGCGCAGATGAGGCGCAGATAAGGCGCGGACAGCGCGGACAACGCGGACGTTTATTCACGTTAATTAGATCCGAACCGCGACGGGCGGATGGCTTCCGCTGCGCGAACGACCGTCAGTCAGCCTTAAACGGGCAGCCAACGCAGCCATCCTTGTATCGACAACTAACCTTAACGGGAGAACATATATGACAACGAATACAGACAACAGCGAACTTTTGATACCGGCGCTTTTCCTGCCGTACCAGATGCCATTGCCGGGCGTCATCAACACGCTCAAGGTGACGAACGTGCTGAATCTGGCGGGAGTGTTCTGCGCCGACAGCACGCACCATAAGATATTTGTGCCCTTCCTGGACGAAATCGAGGGGATCTCCGCGGAGGAGGACGCCTGCATCAAGGCGAGGGAGTCTCTTGTCGGGAATACCTCATTGGCGGGCGTCGTGGCGGAGATCAAGCACGTTGACTTCAAGGAAAAGTTCGCCAACGTGGACCTGATCGTGGTCGGTATGGGCAAGGCCCTCTGCCGCGAATTGTCGGTGGAGCCGGACCTTCGCTCGGGCATTCTTGCCACTGTGCGGATGATGCAGCCGGACGTCAGCGGCGAAAAGGGGCAGAACCTGCCGGCGGCCAGAAGAATGGTTCTGAAGGCGCTCAGGGCTTACGCGAAGTATGCGGAGCGCATTGACGGGATCAGGTTCAACGCGTCGGAATACCAGGCGGAGGCCAACGATTCCACGCTCTGCTACCATATTGCCGCGGACATGGATTTCGAATACGAGGACGTCAAAAATATGATACTCTCGCCCTCCGTTTACGAGCGGCTTGTGACGACTGCGGGCGTTTTGAGGCGGCTTACGGGATACGCGGAGGTCGAGGAGTCGATACTCCAGAAGACCGGGCGCAGCCTTACCGAGCAGCAGCGCGAAAATTTTATGCGCGAACAGATCCGCATTCTCGAGGAGGAGCTCGGCGACGATGACGCGGGCGAGTGCGAAATGCTCTCGGACAAGCTGGATTCGCTGCTTCGGTACCTTTCTGACAGCACCTGTGAGCGCATTGCGAAGGAGATATCGAGGCTTCGCAGACTTTCCTCCGTTTCGCCGGATTACTCGGTGCTCAGGATGCATCTCGATTTCGTGCTGGGTCTGCCCTGGGCGCCTACGCCGCTTCCGGACATTGACCTTGGCGAGGTGCGCCGCATTCTTGACAGGGACCATTACGGGCTCAAAAAGGTCAAGGACCGCATCGTCGAGTTTATGGCCGTCAGGACCATGAAGAAAGCCACCACCACCGGAATCATCTGTCTTTTCGGACCTCCCGGCACCGGCAAAACCTCTGTGGTGAAGTCCATCGCGGAGGCCCTCGGACGGGAATACGTCAGGATCTCGCTGGGCGGCGTCAGGGACGAGGCTGAGATCCGCGGGCACCGCAAGACGTACATCGGAGCCATGCCGGGCAGGATTCTCACGGCTATCGAAAAGGCCGGAACCAACACGCCTGTCATCCTCCTGGACGAGATCGACAAGCTCTGCGGCGATTTCAGAGGCGACCCGGCTTCTGCGCTTCTGGAGGTGCTCGACAAGGAGCAGAACAAGGACTTTACCGACAACTACGCCGAGGTGCCCTTCGACCTTTCGAACGTGCTTTTCATAACCACCGCCAATACGCTGGACACCATACCGGAGCCGCTTCTTGACAGGCTCGAGGTGATCGAGCTTTCGTCATACACTGAGAACGAAAAGATGGAGATCGCCAAACGCCACCTTATTCCGAAGCAGGCCAGGGAGCACGGCCTCTCCAAAAACGCGGTGGTCATCAAGGATTCGGTGATCAAAAAGCTCATCAACGAGTACACGAGGGAGGCGGGCGTCAGGTCTCTGGAGAGGCATATCGCCTCGCTGATGCGCAAGTCCATCACTATTATGAAGACCGAGAATCGCAAGTCCGTCACCGTGAACGACAGCGTACTTTTCAATATGCTGGGAGCCGGTCACGCGATACACCGCTTCGAGACTGGCGCCGACAAGGCGGTCATAGGCTCCGTCAACGGCATGGCCTGGACGTCCATCGGCGGCGTGCTGCTGGCCGTGGAGGTAAACGTGTTTGAGGGCAGCGGAAAGCTGGAGGTGACGGGTCTCATCGGCGACGTTATGAGAGAGTCCGCAGTGGCCGCGCTCAGCTACATAAGGTCGAGAAGCGACGCCTTCGGGCTCAGCGGCGACTTTTACAAGACGAAGGATATTCACGTGCACGTGCCCGAGGGCGCGACACCCAAGGACGGCCCCTCCGCAGGCGTTACGATTGCCACAGCTATACTGTCGGCGCTGGCCGGAATCCCTGCCAGACAGTCCATCGCCATGACGGGCGAGATCACAATAAGGGGCGACGTGCTGGCCATAGGCGGCCTCAAGGAGAAGACGCTGGCGGCCCTCAAGGAGGGCATTACCACCGTGCTGGTGCCGGCGGAGAATTCCGCGGATATCGCAGAGCTTCCCGACGAGGTCAAAAACGGGCTGAACATCATTACCGTTAGGACGGTGGACGAGGTGTTCGACCTGGCGCTCGTGAAGGGCTGCGGTGATGACGCCGTGGTTGCCGCGGATGACGCCGGGAAGGCTTCTTCGTGCGATAAAGGAACGTGCTGCGGGGATGACGCCGCAGCTTCCGGAAAGGGCGACGATGTCGGCGACGGCGCCTCATCGGAGGGCAAGGATAAGCCAAAGGACGACGGCGCGGAAAAGGGCAAAGGAAAACCAAGAGGCAAAGGAAAGCCAAGAGGCAAAGGAAAGCCAAGAGGCGACAATGCCGGCGACGGCGCCGCCGGGAATTTCAGATAAGCGGTCGACAGCCGATGCGACAGGAGGAACTGTGACATGAGCAAAAATGACAAACTCAGATTTGACCGCAGAACCATGCGTGGCTTTGCCGTGAATACGATTTTCGCGTACGATTTCGTTCTAAAGGAACAAAACCGGGCGGAGGAAGACCAGCCGAAGCCCGAAAAGCAAAAGAAGGCCAGCGACACCGTGATCATCAGGAAATCTCTCGGCAACGGCACCAGCCGCCGCTCTAAGATCACGCGCCTCGAATACGAGGAAAAATATGCCGGCATTCTGGATATATTGGAGGAACTCCGCAAGGAGGTCGGCGAGAGAACCGCG
>JAGDAX010000060.1 GCA_017848335.1 Clostridia bacterium
ATAAGCTCGGTCACTTCTTCGGCGCTCTGCGCCGCGAGGAGCTTTGTATTCAGTTCGTTTGTGATGTTCAAGTTTTTGCCCCTTTACATTTGTCCGATACTTCTCATAAGCTCGTCCTTTTTGTCCTTCCAACCGCCCTTGAAGTACCCGCAGGCGATGGGGTCCTTCGCGAGATAATCCGTGGAGCCGTCCCGCACGGCGATGGCCCGGCAGCCGCCGCAGCACGCCGCGCGGTATTCGCACGTCCGGCACTCCGGGTTGTGCTCCATAAAATCGCTGACGCGGAAATTGATGATGTCCATATAGAGGGAGTCGCGGTCGAGAATGTCCTCCAGCGGCATTTCCAACAGATTGGGGAACTTCTCCTCGATGGGGCCGCCCACCATGCTCATGCAGGGCAGGACGTTCCCCTTCGGGCTGACGTACATCTCCCGCCGCACGTGACCGCACATCAGCGCCTTGCCGAATTGATCCTCCGGCACGTTCTTCTCGTGAATGGCGGTGAGCCTTTCTCTGTCCGTATCGTAGAAGAAAAAGCCCTCCAGTCCCAGCGTCAGAGGCTTGCCGTCCTCGAAGTAGTGCGGGATATACTCGAGGAACGCCTCGTACAGCTCCTCCTGCGCCAGATAATGCTCCGGTTCGTTTTTCCACTCGCCCTGGGGCGAGGCGTTGCCGACCTTCATGCTCCGCACGCCCAGCGACGCCATCAGGTTCACCGATTCCCGCAGGCTTCCGATGCTCTCGCGGCAGACGACCATAGAAGCAGAGGTCGGGATCCCCCGCTCCTGACAGCGCCGCAGCGCGTCAACGACGGTCTTTTCCGCGCGCGAAACGCCGCGCATCCAGTCGTGATGCCCCACGCCGTCAAAGCTGAACTGGATAGCGGGGCGGATATGGCGCGCTTCCAGCTCGTCCAGAAAAGCGTCCGTGATGAGCAGCCCGTTGGAATACAGTGTGGTGATGATGATCCTTCTGCGTATGATCTCATCCACCAGCGCCCAAAAATCCCGCCGGATCATCGGCTCGCCGCCCGTAAGGTCAAGCGCCTTAATGCCGCAGCGCTCAAAAGCGTCCAGCATGGTCATCAGCTGCTCCCAGCTCGGCTCGCCCTGCGCGGCGTGCGGCGCAGACATAAAACAGTGCCTGCACTTATAATTGCATCGTCCGGTGATCGACCAGTGCACGCTCTGCTTGAAGCGCGCGGGGTAAAAGACGTACTCCTGATCGGGGCGCAGGCATTCGCCCGGCGTGGCGCGGCGGATAAAGCCATTTCGCTCCCAATGCTCGTATCTCTTCTGCTGCTCGTCGCTCAGGGCGTCCCAGTCGATATCCGTCTGCCCGTCGCAGGCGGAGAACAGCGCCCAGTCGTCCTCCCGGAAAAACTCCGTCCGGGGCATATGCCGGTGCTGCACGGCGTAGGGCAGCAGCTTCCAGCCCCGCAGCGCGTAGGCGGGATTGAGCAGATAACGCCGTCTGCTTCCATGCGTGGTTACTTCCTCGGCGCTCTTGGAGGCAAGGAGCTTCGCTTTCATTTCATCGATTGTATTCATCGCGCGATCTCCTCCGTTTCACTCTGCTTGCGGCCGGGGCCAAAGCTCCCAGCCCTCCGGCGTCGGCAGCGCCGCGCCGCCCGTCACGCCGATAAGCTCGTCAGGGCTCAGCTCCCTCGCATCGTCAAAGAGGCGGGCGCGCAGCGCCTCCTTATGCAGGGGATTGGAAAACGCGCCGCCGCACAGCAGCTTTTCCATGTCCCGTTCGGGTGTGTTGCTCATTTGACTGTTCCCCCTTTTTGAAGCTCCGCTTTTTCACTCACTTCTGTCCGGAAGCCCATGCTTTTATATGGTTTGAAATCTCCGCCTCGCTGTTAAACATCTTCTTGCATAACGGGCAGACGCCCGACGCATAAAACTTCGCTTCCTCCAGAGATTGATAAGTCCCAACGGCATTCCCGTTCTGGTCGTACATAACAATATTGCTCCCTTCGTCGGGTATGCCGCCTGGAATGATCGCTCCGCCGGCAACGTTTTTCAGTTCCTTGGGCGTCAGTTCTCTTTTCTCGTTCGACATGGTTTTGTTCTCCTTTTGTTGTGTTGATGTTTTATTTTGAATTTTTGTTGTGAACGCTCCGTTGTTTTCGCTCTGTCTTATATACAAGGCACGGCGCAGTCCCCGTCGGGGGGGGCGGGCGCGTCGTAACCCTTCGGCAGCTCCGTCTCCCTGCGGCAAGCAGCGGAACGTCAGTGAAGTGAGACCGGTGCTCATGACCATGCTCATCAGCATGAAGCACAGCTGGCCTACCGATTTGGCGCGGCTTTTCAACTCACCGGGACTGTATTTCCGGAAGAACGTTGCCGGTAGTGACAAAAG
>JAGDAX010000061.1 GCA_017848335.1 Clostridia bacterium
AAGTGCTTCGCGGGTAAGAGGCAGAAACGGCGGCGGCAGAATATCGGGAATCGACAAGTTATTCATCCCCATTATCGCGCACCGGGTTTTCCGTTTGTAATCAAGGAAATATTCACGTGTTCTCCGTTTGCGGCGGAAATTAGTGTTAGGGCTGTGAGCCCCAACGTATCCGCCGCACTGTAAGTCATATCGTCATATTGCCGGGCCGCGGGAAAAAATCACGGCCGGAGGCGGGATCAAAAACCGCAGACCTAAGCTGCAGCCGCGTCGCTAAGCCACAACCGTGCCGCAGCCACAGCCCCAAGGCCGTCCTGCCGCCCTTTGGCAGATCCTGCGGCCCTCTGTAATAAGCCGCAGCCCCAGCCCCAGGCGCCCCTTTGTAAAATCCGCGGCTCTAAAGCGCAAATCTCCCGCTTCCGAAAGGATATCAGGAGATTTGCTGCATCTTTTATTTACGGAATCTCCGTTCGCCGAATCCGCGCCGCCGTCGAGGCAGCGGGACTTCCGCCTATTGAATTCCGGAACGTGTCTCACGCCGCGCATGCGCCTGTCCGGCCGCCGCGCTTATTTCTTGCCGTAGTACTTCTTGCCGTAATATTTCTTGCCGGAATAGTATTTGTTTTTGTGAGACCTGGCGTTGTTGCGAATGGCGCCCAGCACCGGCGTGCCCGTGTTGCGGAGCTTGCCCACCACGTCAAGAGCCAGAGAGGAGCTGAGCTTGTCGCTCCCTATGACGACGATGGAGCCGTCACATTTCGGCGCGATAACGGCGGCGTCACTGACCATGCCCAGAGGCGGCGTGTCGACGATGACGTAATCGAAATTGTCCCTGCAGACCTTCATCAGCGAGTCAAAAAGACGGCCGTTCAAAAGCTCCGAGGGGTTGGGCGGATATTTGCCCGCCAGCAGCACGTACATATCGGGAATGCTGGTCTTCATTATGACCTCGCCCAGCTCGGCCAGCCCCGACAGGTATTCGCTGAGGCCCTTGTAATTCTGGGCATTGAGGTTGCGGCCCGCAAGCACCGACTTGCGCATATCGGCGTCCAGCAGAAGCACCTTTTTGCCGATCTCCGCGAAGCTCTTGGCAAGACTCATGCCTGTGGTGGTCTTTCCTTCGTTCTCCTCGCAGCTCGTAAGCAATATAACTTTTATGTCCGGCCCGCAGAACTGTATATTGGCCCGCAGGAATTTGTACGCCTCCTGCACGAAATAATTATTGCTGCCCGGAAGGCTTGTTTGCATTGTTTGAACAGTATTCATCAAGTAAAACTCTCCTTTTTAATGATCCGGATAATTCATAATTATTCCCGGCCGTCAGCAGAACCGCCCGAAGCACCGGAGCCCGATGATGCCGGGCCGCCCGGCGTTTTGGAGGAACCCGGCGCCTTGCCGGTGACCGACCTGTCGCCGTACTTCCCGCCGTATTTGTATTTGTGTCCGTGTCCGCCCTTCTCGCCTGAAACGTCATCCGCGTTGGGAATGTCTCCAAGCACGATAAGTCCGAGCACGTTGGTGATGTCCTCGTCAGACCTTATGCTGTCATCCAGCAGGAAAATCACGAGAAATACAATATACACAAGCACAGCGGCAGCCGCGCCCGCAATAAGGTAATACCTGATCCGCGTACGGTTGGCGGGATTCTCGTTCTTGACGCCGTACTCGAAAATATTCGCCTGCTTTCCGTCCATGGCGATCTGGATGCGCTCGATACCGTTTTCGCACACGCTGTCGACTATCTGCTTGGCCTCTTCGACCGTTCTGGCAAGTGCGGTGACCTTAAGGAAGCGCGTTCCCTTGGGGTTGGACACGGAGATTCGGTTGTACAGGGTTTTGTATTGGATATCAAGGCCAAGGTCCTCAATGGTCTTGTCCAGCACCGCGTGGCTCTTGAGCGCGTATGTACAGTCATCCACCACCACGAGAGCAACCTGGAAGTCCGACGTCACAACGCCCTTCTCGGCATCCGTCTTTAGAATATAGATCGAGGCTGTGGCTTCGTACATGGGCACGTAGGTTATCTTTATGTAGATAAACATGGCCAGCATTACAGTCACCGCCGCGGCAACCATTATCCAAACGCAGTCAAGAAAAACCTTCCAAAGATCTTTAATGTCGATGGTGCGGAAAGTATTTCTGATCTTGCTTTCGTTACTGTCACTCATCAATTATTCCTCCGAATTTATCCCTAAAATCCTAATCGCATTGCTCCAAAAAAGCTTCGAAGCGACTTCCTCGCCGTACTTTTTGGTAATCAAGCTGCAGCATTCCTTCAAATTTGTATGTCTTGAATCGACGCGGTGCGCGTCGGATGATATCACGTCCAGCAATCCCGCCCGAACCAGCTTGTTCGCTCTTCTCCGCACCGAGAAGCCGAAGTCTCCCAGGAAGGAACCGGAGTCGGCCTGCAGCAGCACGCCGTCCACCTTGAAGCTCCGGATAAGGCCGAGGCCGCCCCTGAATATGTCCCGGTACCTCTCAAGATGCGCCAGCACCGGCCTGTAGCCCGCGGTAAGTATCCTGTGAAGGCCCTCCGAAATCATCTCTCTGGAAGCGTCCTCGCGAAAATCCACCAGCACGCAGAACGAATTGCCCAGAGTCTTGCAGTGTCCGTCATCGATCCACGCGGCAGCGCCTTTGCGGTAAAAGAGCTCGTTGCCCATAAACAGCCTCATGTCCGGGTGCTTCAGCGCCGCGTATTCACGGAGCTCTTCGAAGACTTCCCGCGCCTTTGCGGCATTGTTCCCGAAATTGCCGGGGGCGAAATGAGGCGTAACGCACAGGACTCTCACGTTGTCATTGTATGACTTCTCCAGCATTTGCAGCATTTCGCGGCGGTCCCTGGCTCCGTCGTCAACGCCGTACAGCATATGACAATGAATGTCCGCGTAATACATTAAGAACCCCCGCAAAAAGTCTGAGAACCCATACCTCAAAAGCAGACGGCATTCCCCGTCTGCCGGCAATCCATCCCGAGGCGGTCATCCAATCTCTAATTGTACATTCTTTAAAGGTGTTTTGCAATAATTAAGTGCGCTCCGTTGTTCAAGACCACCCGTTAAAATTTAGCACTGTCGTAAACTCCGCGTTTTTCGCCCGGCGTTTTTCTCAGCGCTTTTCCTCTGCGTTTTTACCCGATGGTTTTCCGGGCATTTTGCACGGCGCTTCCGGAAGTTCCCCGAAAAGCGTAAGCAGTCCTTTTAATTCACGCGAGAATCCTTCCGGCCGGCTCCCGAATTTCTCAGAACCCATCAGTCCGGCGCACGAGCCTCAGCAGAACTCAACAGAACCTCAGCAGAGCCGAAGCCGTTACCCGGCGGCAGCGTTTCAGCTGCTTGGCCGCCCCGTTTCAGCTGCTTGGCACCCTCGTTTCAGCTACTTGGCGGCCTCGTTGACGATCCACGTAAGCTCGTCGAACTTGCGCATAATATCCCTCGCAAGGGCAAGCTGGCACCTTGTGCGAACAAGATTGTGCCCGGGATAAAGCACCTTAAAATAGGCGTCGCCTGTGATATAGTCGTCCAAAAATCTTGCAGCCAGCTCGATGGTGATGGAAAAAGTCGCCAGGACGAGATTGTTTATCTCATCCTCCGTCAGGCTCCCCTTTACCTGCCCCATGTACCCCTTGCAGAACGCTCTGAACTTGGCGGTGTCAAAGAACACGCGCCTCGTGTCCGGCTCGTCCTCGGCGCTGGTGTTGGCGATGAACCGCACCGCGTCGCCGAAATCGTAAATGGCCATTCCCGGCATAACCGTATCCAGGTCGATGACGACCAGCGGCCGCTTGGTGTCCTTGTCGAAAAGGACGTTGTTGGACTTGGTGTCATTGTGGGTGACTCGCACGGGAAGCTCTCCCGCCAGGAATCTGTCCGAAAGTCTCCGGGCCATCCCGCTCACGGACCTGATGTAATTGAGCTCGCTGGCGCAGTCGGCAACGCGCCCCAGCGGATCCGCCTCCTCGTCCTTAAACAGCTGCTCAAGCCTCTTGCCGGTGTTGTGAAAGTCCGGTATCGTCTCGTGAAGTATGCTGCCGTCAAAATCGGAAAGCTGCATCACAAACTGCCCGAAGGCCTCGCCGGTGGAAGCCACCACGTAGAGGTCGTCGCTGGTATCGAACGTCACGGAGTCAATGTAATTCATCACCCTCCAGAAATTCGACTCGCCGTCATAGCAATAATTGAGCCCCTCCGCTGTGTGATGGTAGTGGAGCGCCGGTTTATTGGCGGACTTCTGTCTGATATGAGTGGTCACCCGGTCGATATTTTCCATTATTTCCACGGGGTTTTTGAACACGAACGTGTTGATACGCTGGAAAATATATGCCTTAAGGCTGCCGTCTTCGTTCTCGAAGGTCACCTTGTACGTCGCGTTAATGTTTCCGTTTTTCACCACCGAAAAAGCGTAAAACTGGCCGGGAAGCCGGAATTTTTTTCCAATCTCCTCTAGTACTTTTGTAGTCTCAAAATCATTCATTCGATAAAATACCCTTTTTATTTTTTACGGCCTGCCGCGGCAACCGTCATGAAAACGTCCGCTTGAATGTCGTCCGGCAATCATCGGCTTTGGCAAAGCAGGCCCCGAATTATTCTGTGTTATTGTTGATCGCTGATCGCGCCGTCCCGCGAACCGGAAGCCGCGAACCGTCAAGCTCCGCGGCAAGCTTCTCGCGCCGCGAACGGGATGTACCCGCGATTCGGATGCACCCGCGAATCAGTATCCTCCGCGAATCAGTATCCGCCGCGGTTCATTGTCCCGTGAAGGGCACCACGCCGGCCACCGCGTCCTTCGGCCCGATGCGGACCTCGCCGTTGTCCAGATCCACCAGGACGTACCTGTTGTTGCCCATGCCGATCTCCTTCATGTAGCTGAGCTGTCTGTGCCCGTGGCGCGTTTCTATACGCTCCGCAAGCGCTTTGCGGTCTTCGGGCTCCAGCGCGTATATAAGATCCACGGAGGCAGTATCCACGGCGCAGATATCGAGAGAGGCCAGTATTCCGACGTTCGGCGTCACCACTGGCTGCGCGGCCAGGCCCTCGCAGTCGCAGGACACGGACATATTGCGGAGCACGTTCACGTAAGCGACGTTGCTGCCGAAGTAGTCGACGGATGCCTTGCAGGACTCCGTCATGCGCTCCATAAGCTCCTCCTCGGCTATGCCCCACATGTTGCCCGATCCGGACGGCGTGTGAATCATGCACTTGCCGAGCCTTCCGTCGGCGCAGCCTATGCCTATGTTTTTGTTCGAGCCGCCGAAGCCGCCCATGGTGTGGCCCTTAAAGTGCGTCAGCGCCAGCATTGAATCGTATTTCAGAAGATGACTTCCGACGGACATTTCGGTAAACCACTTGCCGCCGTTTACGGGAAGCATTGCGGTGCCTTCCTCGTCAATAATATCCACCGGCGAGAAGGTCCAGCCGTTCACCTTGAGAGTCTCCCTGTGCTGCTCCGTCGTGTACCGGTCGCCCTCGTAATAGGTGTTGGTCTCGATGATCACGGCCTCGGGAAGCTCCTCCTTTATGAGCTTTTCCACCCACGGCCGGGGAATGATATTGGGCCCGTTCTTCTCGCCCGTATGGAGCTTTACGGCAATATTCCCGCGAAGCGCCCCGCTTACCTTGCGGTAGATCTTCACAAGACCCTCCGGCGAAAGCTCCCTCGTGAAATATACGATGGATTCGAGCCCGTCCCTCTCGTCATATGGCAGATATTTTCTGCCGTCGTTTGCGTTTTTAATCATAAGGAGCCTCAATCGTTACTCAGTCAATTTGTCCTGCCGCATGCAGGAAGTGCCCGTGAAGTGCGCGGTAAAAGTCCTGCTAATGTCCCGTGAAGTGCCCGGTAAAAGTCCGGGAAAAGTCCGGGAAAAGCCCGGTAAAAGTCCGGGAAAAGCCCGGGAAAGCCCGGAAAAAGTCCGGTTAATCCCCCGCGAGCTGCGCGCAAAACTCACCGGTACGGGATCCGTCGCCGCGCCCCTCTGACGCAGCTCAGGAAACCGCCTCCGCGGGGCTCACAAACGGCAGCCCCAGCGCCTTTGCCACGTTGACGTTAGTGACCTTGCCGCCGTACACGTTAAGTCCGTCCGCGATGCCCTTGTCGGCCTTCACGGCGCCCTCGACTCCGAGATCGGCCAGCATAAGACCGTACCTGAGCGTGGAATTGGTGAGCGCAACGGTGCTGGTATGGGGCACAGCGCCGGGCATATTGCCCACGCAGTAATGGACGATTCCCTCCTCGATGAAAATCGGGTCGTCGTGCACGGTAACGTGGGAGGATTCGCAGCAGCCGCCCTGGTCGATGGCAATATCCACGATCACGGCGCCCTTCTTCATGAGCTTGAGGTGCTCCCGGCGTACCAGCTTGGGCGTGGAGCCTCCGGGAATGAGAACGGAGCCGATCACCAGGTCTGCCTCGGCAAGTGATTTTTTAATGTTCGATTCGGTGGAATAAAGCGTCGTGACGGAGGCCCCGAAAATATCCTCAAGATAAGCAAGCCTGTTGGGGTTGATATCGAGAAGCGTAACCTCCGCGTCAATTCCCACGGCAGCCTTAGCTGCGTACGTTCCCGCGACGCCGCCGCCTATAATCACTATCCGGCCTCTCTCGACACCCGGAACGCCGCCCAGAAGAATGCCTCTTCCGCCGAATTCCTTCTCGAGGAACTTGGCTCCCTCCTGTATGGAAAGCCTGCCGGCGATCTGGCTCATGGGGCGCAGACAGGGAAGATTCCCGCTCACGTCGGTAATCGTTTCGTAAGCGACAGCCTTGACCCCTCGGCTGATCAGCGCCTGCGTAAGAGCAGGATTGGGAGCCAGGTGAAGGTACGTAAAAAGTATCTGCCCTTCCCTGAGAAGCCCGTATTCGCATTCCTCGGGCTCCTTGACCTTTACTATCATATCGGCACGCGCGAAGATCTCGCCCGCCTCAGAGACTATTTCCGCGCCGCAGGCCCTGTATTCCCCGTCCGAGAAGCCTGCGCCGATACCGGCACCCGACTGCACCAGCACGGTGTGTCCTTTGGCAGCGTACGCTTCGACGTTGTCCGGCGTAAGGCCTACGCGGTATTCGTGGTTTTTGAGTTCTTTGGTGGTTCCGACTGTCATGCAATATCCTTCCTGATTTCTATGTGATCGAATTGGTTAAATTCTTCTGTGATCAAACCGGTCAAATCGTATTTTCCTTGATGAATTTTTTCTTCTCGACGGTCAGCCTGGTCACGGCGGCCTCGCTGCGGGCAGCGGCGGATTTCTTGTCGATAAGCTCCTGCGGGAACCTGGACTCCACCTCTGCGATGGTCTTCTTCTTGACGAAAAGCCTCCATCTGCGGTATACCTTGCCGTCCTCCGGGTTCTGCGAAAGATGCTCGTCGAGCGACTTCTTGTACTCGGAAACGATTTTATTGTTGGCCTCAAGCTCCTCGTCGAACTTCTTGATCTGGCTCAGCGTGGACGGAAGATTGTTGTAGCTGGCCTTGAGCTTTTCGCCGAGAGTGCGCACCTTGGACTCGAATGGCGACTTCATCTTCTCCTCGACTCTCTTCGCCACCACCTGTCCGTGCTTATCGGTGGTATTTTTGAACCCGACAAGGTAAACCACCGGCTTTGCCAGCACCGCGGCGTATTCGAGGTTGTCCCTGATGACGGCCTTCTTCTCGTCCTCAAGCTCGGGATAAGCCTTGAGTATCTCGTCGTTGTAAAGGTCGCCCACTGCCTCGAGGTATTCCGTGATCTGGTGGAGCGCGTCGAAATGGTCCTTGGCGGCGGCGTTGTCCGGGAATACGAAATCCTTTTCCTTAACGCAGTTCGCCTGATAATATTCTCTCGCAAAAGCGGCCACCTTTGCGGAATAATCCGAAAGTATATCCTTCTTGTCCGCGCCGTTGTAACCGGCCACGGCTCCGTTTTTGACAGCCGTAACGCCCTCGTTGATCCTCAGCGCCAGCGGTTTCGAAAGCGCAGCCGCCGCAAGGCCCTTGTAAAGATTGATCTCCCAGTTGTCCCTGGCATCGCCGGAGAGCGCGGAAAGCGCCCTGTACGCAGCCTCCACGTCGCCGCGTTCGTAAGCAGCCACGGCCTCCTCCTTGCTCTGAGGCAGCGGAATATCCGCCGCAGGAGCTGCGGGAGCCGTCGGAGCCGCCGCGGAATTATCGTCAACAGTTACCTCGGGAAGCGCCTGAGCCGCGCTGCCTGTCACTTCAGCGACCGCTATCCGGGTGCCGCAGGCCTCACAAAAAACTACTTCCTTTGTTTCTTCAACATTTACGTCTGCGCCGCAATTCGGGCATTTAAAATTTAGCATCATCGACATCTCCCCCATAGAGTTATTCGTGGTTTAATTATAGCCCATTCGCGCCTTTTCTTCAAGAATTTTTTCCTTTTCCCTCATTGCACCCTCACTGCGGCTCGCTGCGCGCCAATTCACCCCCGTGCCTGCCGAAGCATTGCCGCGCCTATTGACACGCATCCTCGCGGGATATTACAATGAGCCCTGACTACCGACGAACCGTTCCCGAACGGTTCAGCAAAGGACCCTTTATGTCTCAGACGATTCCAAACGTCAAAGAAGTGATCAGGCTCCGCAAGAGCGTGCGCTCCTATTCCGGCAGGCCGGTGCCCGAAAATATCCTCACCTCGATCCAAAGCTTTGCCGCAGACCTCAAAAGTCCTTTCGGCGAGGCCCCCGGTGACTTCTCGGTCAAAATACTGGATGCCGCGGAGCACGGCCTAAAAAGCCCCGTCATCAGCGGCGCCGACACGTATTTCGCCATCAGGATAAGAACCGCCGGACGCTGGGAGGCCGCGGCGGGATACCTTTTCGAGAAGACCTGCCTGTACGTCCACTCTCTCGGCCTCGGCACGGTAATTCTCGCGGGGACCTTCAACCGCGAAGCCTTTGAGAGCGCCATGGAGCTCGCCGCAGACGAAAAAATGCCCGTTGCGAGCCCGGTCGGCTTTCCCGCCGCCAGGCGTTCCGTCAGGGAAACAATGATGCGCACCGCAATCAAAGCCGATTCGCGGCTTCCCTTCGGCCAGCTGTTCTTCAAGGGCGACTTTGACACACCGCTTGCGCCTGATGGATCCGGCAATCTGAAGGATGCCCTCGAGGCGCTGAGACTTGCGCCCTCAGCCGTCAACAGGCAGCCCTGGCGCGTGTTGCTGGACGGAAGCGACGTGCATTTTTACGAATACGGGACGCTCGGCGGCGCCCACGATTTCGACGTGCAGGCTGTGGATATGGGTATTGCCGCGGCGCACTTCGACCTGGCGCGCGAAGCCGACGGAATAACCGGCGAATTCGTTTTCGAGGCCCCGTCCGTGAATGCTCCGGCAGGGTATGAATACGTGACGACCTTCAGGGCCGGAAAAGGATGAGGCAGGGCCGGTTTTCTGATAAAAGCCTTGTCTGTTTATCTTAACATTAAAAGCAGTCCGTCCGGTGCGCGGCTCTAATCCGTTTCTAATATTTCTTTTGTATATTTGAAAGCGTATAAAAGAAAAAACCGGACGTCACGGGCGGAGCCTCTCCGGGGCGGAGCTTCTCCCGGTTGGAGCATCTCCGGAGCGGAGCCTCTCCGGGGCGGGGCCCGTTCAGCTGAAGCCTGTCCCGGGCGTCCACGCGGAGGTATCTATGCGCTTATTGTTTGCCGAGGATGAGCTTGATCTCAACAGGATCCTGACTAAAAAATTTACGGAAGAAGGCTACAGTGTCGACTCCTGTCTTGACGGGGAGGAGGCTCTCGACTACCTCACCTCCGCAGATTACGACGTGGCGGTGCTTGACGTGATGATGCCAAAGCTGAGCGGCTTCGAGGTGCTCGCTTCAATACGCAGGCGCGGTATCACCACGGCGGTTCTGCTTCTTACTGCGAGAGACTCCGTGAAGGACCGCGTCCACGGGCTGGATGCGGGCGCGGACGACTATCTGGTCAAGCCCTTTTCGATGGATGAGCTTCTCGCGAGAATACGCGCCCTCACAAGGCGTTCCTTCGACACCGGCACAAGCGTTGTGCGCGTCGGCGATCTGACCGTCGACCTTGCTTCGCATGCCGTGCACCGCGCCGGGGCTCCGATAACACTTTCGGCCAAGGAGTATGCTCTTCTCGAGTACCTCATATTGAACAGGAACGTCGTCCTGTCGCGTGACAAGATCGAAAATCACATCTGGAATTTCGATTACGAGGGCGGCACCAACGTGGTGGACGTGTACGTCAGCTATCTGCGCAAGAAGGTCGACGACGGCCACCCCGCGAAGCTGATCCACACGGTAAGGGGCTTCGGCTACGTGCTCAGGGAGCCTGACGGGCCCGCACACCCCAAGGAGAACCAAAACACCCGCCAATGAGAAAAAGAAGCATTCGATTCAAGCTTACCTTGTGGTTCTCGGTCGTGCTGATCGCCGTGGCCGGGACAACGTTTCTGGCTGTTCTCGCGTCAAGCCGGATGGTTCTTCGCGGAACGATACGGGACTACCTCATAAGCACCGTCGAGGAAAACGTGGACAACATACAGTTCGTCACCGCAAAAAGCGAGACCGCTTCAAGCAGCTACATCCCCTACGCCTCCGGCTACCTTATGATCGACCTCGACTTCATGAAGGTCATCAACAACGTCTATACGGCGCTATACACCGACGACGGGGATATGCTTTACGGCGAGAATCCCCTCTCCAGGGAGACCGTCGGGCTCGCATTCACCGAGTCCCACATCTGGCACATGAACGTCAAGGGCGTCAGATACAATCTTTACGACCGCAGGCTGAACATCGCGCTGCCGGACGGCTCCGCCCTTTGGATCCGCGGGGTGGTGCCGGAAACAAAAAGCACGACGCAGCTCACGGAGATCGTTCAGATCTCAATGATCCTTCTGCCGATCATTATTATCCTTTCGGGGCTGTCCGCTTATCTTCTCGCGGACCGGCTGCTGCTGCCTATTCGCAACATCGAAAAGACCGCGGAGGAGATCTCAAAAAAGGACGACCTCAAGAAGCGCATCGAGGTCAAAAACAGCGGCGACGAGGTCGGGAAGCTTGCCGGCGCGTTCAACAGGATGCTTGACAGGCTGGAAAATTCCTTCGAGACGGAGCAGCGGTTCACCTCCGACGCCTCCCACGAGCTTCGCACGCCTACCTCGGTGATTCTGGCGCAGACCGAGTATACTCTCGGGAATAAACGCTCCCCCGAGGAATACGTCGAGGCCCTGGAGGTCATCCGGCGGCAGGGCAAGCGCATGAATTCCCTGATTTCCGACATGCTGGACTATACCCGCATGGCTCAAAGTCCCGAACGGTATAAACACGAGCAGGTCGACCTGTCCGGGCTTGTTCTGGAGACCGCAAAACAAATGGAGCTCATCGGCTCCCGAGGCATCTCGCTGCGCGCGCAGGTGCAGCAGGGCCTTACCGTCAACGGAAACAGCATGCTTCTGGCGCGGCTTTTGCAGAATCTGATAGGCAACGCCTACCGGTACGGCAGGGAGAACGGGCACGTCCTCGTATCGCTCACCGGCGAAGGCTCCGCCGATTGCGGCGCGGAAGGCTTACCTGCTGCCTCAAAAGGACCGGGTATTATTCTCGCGGTCACGGACGACGGCATCGGAATATCGCAGGAAGACCTGCCGAAGATATTCGATCGCTTCTACAGAAGCGACTCCTCCCGCTCTGTGCAGGGTACCGGGCTGGGCCTGTCGATGGTCAAAAAGATCGCCGAGCTCCACGGCGCGGACGTCGAGGTCATCAGCGAGCCCGACAAGGGCAGCACATTCCGGATTTTTTTCCCGCAAACCTGAATTTACTAATGTTGCTTTAATTTTCGGAGGTTATCATTGGGCCATAAACCGGGATGACGATCCCAAAGGAGGTTTTCACAATGAAGAAAATAACCATCATAGCAATAGTGATTGCGGGAATGCTTCTTCTGGGCGGAGGGCTGGTGTATGCCGCCGGTCAGATCGCCCGCAGCAACGCGATCACCGAAGAGACGGCCCGGAATTTCGCCTACGTCGACGCAGGAATTCTTCCCGAGCAGGTCACTGTGGTTCGTACGGAGTTTGACTTCGAAAAAGGAAAATTCGTTTACGACATCGAGTTCATTGCCAGCGACGTGAAGTACGAGTACACCGTGGACTCGTCGGACGGCAGGATCATCGAGAAGGAGACCAAGGTGCTGTCCGGAAACCGGCCGATCACGACCGATCCTGCGCTGCCGCCGTACGTTGACGGCCAGACGGACTATCCGCCGCACAGCCAGCCCGGCAATACCTCTGCAGAGGTGATCGGTGTTGACAGGGCCAAGGAAATCGCGCTGAACAAGGCCGGCCTGACTTCCGCAGAGGTCGTTTTCAGCAAGGCAAGGCTCGAGCACGACGACGGCAGAGAGGTTTACGATATCGAGTTCTGCGTGGCGGGAAAAGCGGAATACGAATATGAGATCGACGCCGTCACCGGCAGCATTCTCGAGGAGAGCTTCGAGACGTGGAAGCCGGACAACCGCACAGGCAGCGGGTCCGACAACAAGACCGTCGGCCGCACGGACAACGTGCCCGGAGGCAATACAGGCAACGGCTCAGGCAACGGCTCAGGTAACGGCTCAGGTAACGGCTCAGGCAACGGGAATACCGCCCCTGCCCCGGCTGTCACTGAACCGCAGCAATCACCGGCTGACTCCGCGCAAAACGGCGGCAGTCCCGCGAAAGAGCCCGCAGGCACCGGCAGCACCGCGAACGAGCCCGCAGTCACCGAAGAGCCCGCAGTCAACCCGTCAGGAAGCGATCCGTCCGGCAGCAACCCGTCAGGCAGCGATCCGTCCGGCGGCAGCCCCAACGGCGGAAATTCCGCAGAGGAGCAGCCTCAGCAGCCTGCCGGGACAAATCCTCCGGCAAACACCCCCGGCCAGAACCCTTCCGGCTCTGACAAAAAGCCCGGGCCCATCTCTGTCGAAGAGGCAAAGAGCATAGCTCTCAGGAAGGCCGGACTGTCCGCGTCCGCAGTTACGTTCTGCAAAGCAAAGCTGGAGCATGACGACGGAAGACTGGTTTACGATATTGAATTCTACGTGTACGGACAGACCGAATATGAATTTGAGATCGACGCATACTCGGGCGCAATACTCGAGGAAGACGTCGAAAGATGGGAAGACGACGACTGAGTTCGATCCAGGGCGACGGTCACGGCTTAAGTCAGATTTGATCTAAGACGGTCAATAAACCGTATAGCCAAAAGGCCGCGGGAGGCGGCGCTGCACGCAGCGCCGCCTCCTGTGCATTGTCGCGCCTTCCGCAAAAAAAGCACGATCCGCAAAAGCCTTATAACCCGCATAAATCGCTTGATCCGCTTAATTCCGCGGGTTTGTATTGACACGCCACTTGTTTTAAAGTACACTGTTCTTTGTCAAGAAATATCAACGTTCCTTCGGACTCCGGCCCCGACTGCAGTTCTGTTTGCGGCCAAACATCTGACTTTTGACCCGACCGAGGGTATTATCTGACACAGCTATTATTCCGCTCAGTTTTCATTCGCACCGGTTTTGTCCGGCTGTTTTTTCAGACTGTATTTTCAGACTGTGTTTTCAGACGCGCCGGTTTTGTCCGGTCTCATATTCATCGAAAGGATTTTTCACCATGAAAGCTTTATCCATGGATCACCGTGGATTGACCCCGGATCGCGCCGCGGATCGACCCTCTCCCTCTCCGAAACAGTATTGAGCATGAGCTTCAGCTCACCGGCAAGGTCTGCAAAAAAGAATCCCTGATTACTGTACTCACAGCAG
>JAGDAX010000062.1 GCA_017848335.1 Clostridia bacterium
ATATGTCTTTAATGTCTATGTGTTTCATACCGGTTTCCTTTCGCAATAATCAGTTGCCCCGTAATTTTAGCACGATTTGAAAAAGTTTCAAGGTGGATTTGTGAGAAGCCCGTGCGGCGGCAAGGTTAGAGACCACGCACGGCACTCTCCGGCCTCCGGCCTTACGGCTGCAATCCTGATCCGGGCTTTCCTTGCATCTTCCCCAATTTCTGCTATAATACCCACGAATCAAAACCAAAGGCGGGCACCACCATGGACAGCAATAAATTCGCCAAAATACACGATAAAATCTCTGTAAGCGACCCCGGCAGCGTCAGGTTCAGCGGCCTTTTTGACCGTGTTTTAGGGTCTTTTGCAGAAGGGCTCTTCCTGCGGCTTGACCCATTGGCCGTAACCTCGTATTTCAGGGAGCGCACCGACCCGTTTGCGGCCGGTGAGTTTTTCGGCAAGATATTGCGTGCCGCGGCGAACGTCTGCGCATACACAGGCGACCCGAAGCTGAAGCAATATATCGACAGGCTTGCGGAGCTTATTCTGGATACGAGGGACGAAGCGGGCATCATAAGCACGGTGCCTTCGGAAAAGCAGCCCAACGGAAGCAACGGCTCGGATCTGTGGGAACGCAAGTACGTTCTTCTCGGGCTTTGGGAATACTACAGGAATTTCGGCGCCACGCTGCGCAGGGAAAACGACGTGCTGGAGGCAATGCTTGACGAGGCTGCGGGCACCGCCGGGCAGATCGGCGACGAGAGCGAGGGCAAGCTTCCGGTCACTAAGACGGGCTGGGCGTTCTGCGGCATTGAATCGTCCTCTATTCTCGAGCCTGTCATGAAGCTATATCTGCTTTCGGGGGACGGGCGCCTCAAGCGGCTGGCGGATCATATTGTTGCGTCCGGAGCGTGCGCGCGCGAGAATCTGTTCCGGAGCATCAAATCCGGTAAGGCGCCGTACCTGATCGGGTGCACCGGCGACCCCAAGGAGAGCATAGCCAAATCCTACGAGATGATGAGCTGCTTCGAGGGCCTGCTGGAGTATTACCGCGCCACCGGGGAGCAGGAATATCTCGACTGCTGCCGGGTTTTTATTGACGCGATCAACGAGGACGAAATCACGTACCTGGGGTCGGGAGGCGCCGTGGGGCCCTTCAATCTCGGTCCCGGCACGGGCGAACAGTGGAACAAGAGCCGGTTTACCCAGTGGGAGCCTGACGTGTGGCCGTCGATGGAAACCTGTGTCACAGTGACCTACATGAAGCTGATGCTCCAATGGTACAGGCTCACCGGGGATGCCTCGTCGGTGGACAGGATCGAGACTGCGGCGTACAACGCTCTTCTCGGGGCAATGAAGCGTGACGGCAGCTATTTTGAATACTTCCCGCGCTTCGACGGCGTAAGGAGCACGAAGTCCAATTTCACCTACGATGTTTCCGGCGTGCCCCTCTCCTGCTGCACCGCCAACGGGCCGATGGGCTTTGCGATCCTCCCGGGCCTCGCGGTATGCGAGTCGCAAAAAGACGTGCAGGAAAGCGCGCAAAAAGACGTTATCGTGAACCTTTACGCTCCCCTTACCGCGAAGCTCTCCGGAGGCACGATCCTTGAGATCCTCACCGACTATCCGCGCACCGGCGTGATAAAATTAGTCGTCCGCAAAGCAGGCGACCTGTCCGGCAATATACTTCTCCGCATCCCCGAATTCTGCGAGGACTATGATCTCTCAGGCCCCTTCACCGAAAAGGACGGATACGCCGCCCTCGAAGGCCCGTTCGCAGACGGCGACGAGTTTACTTTGACGCTGCGATACGAGGTGGCGGTCCACGCGGCCCCCGTCGAACAGGACGTGCTGAAAGCCCTCGCCGAGTACACCGGCAAGACTCCTGACCACAGCAAGGTCCTTCTGACCTACGGTCCGCTGGTGCTCTCCCGCGACAAGAGCCTCGACCCCAATTTCTCAACGCTCACAAGGCTCTCGCCTGATGACCTAGCGGGGCTTGAGCTTTCCGCAGGGCCTGAGCCTTCGGCCGGCGGTTCGGACGAGGGTTCTGTAACAACCGAAGGTTCGTTTGCAGCCGAAGGTTCGTTTATAGCCGAAGGTTCGTTTACAACCGAAGATTCGTTTGCAATAAAAAACGACCGGGTCACGCTGGTTCCCTACTATGCCGCCGGGGCAAGCTGGGACGGGGAGACGGAGTTCCGGTCGTGGCATTGTTTTGATTTTTAGGCTTTAAAAGCTTGGGATTCTGCCGCTTGTGAAGACTCTGACGCGCGAACCGTCCGTGCCTCAAAATGCAGACGCGGGATCCTTTTCATCCCCCAGCGCCTCGCGCTTTCTCGCCACCACCACGTCGAAGCTCCGCATGTACTCATCGGGGCTTTTTGCGTTGAAAAACCGCCTTATCCCAGCACCCCCGTCGGAGACGATCTTGGTGACCGCGCCTGCGCCCACACCCACTATCGTGAGGTCTTCGTCCATAATATGCACGTTGTAAGGGCTCTCGAAGCCTTTTTTGCAATAGCTGACGTTCTCGTTGTTGCCGATGCAGTTCTTCTGGCGGTACATGTAAAACGGCTCGTAGCCCGCATTAACGGTCATCTCACGCGACAGGTCGGCCATTCTTCCGGCGTTCTCGACGTCGATGAGCGTCTTCACGGACTCATTTTTCGCAAGCTGCGAGGCACGCTTCAGGCTCAGCGTGTGCACAGTGATGCCTTCGGGGTCAAGGCCGATCACCTGCTTCATGGTCTCGCGAAAATCCTCCGGCGTCTCACCGGGAAGCCCCGCGATCACGTCCATATTGACGTTTGCAAAGCCCATGCTCTTCGCGAGCTTCACCTTCTCGACAATATCCTCCGGCGTGTGCCTTCTGCCCACCAGCTCCAGCGTTTTTGCGTTCATTGACTGCGGATTGATGCTTATCCTGCGCGCGCCCGCGTTCCTGATGATTTCAAGCTTCTCCGCGTCAATAGAATCCGGCCGTCCGGCTTCCACCGAGTACTCCACGAGGCTGTCCGTGTCGAACAGCTCGCTTACCTTACCGAGCACCTCGCGAAGAACGTTCGCGGGCACAGCCGTGGGAGTGCCGCCGCCGACGTAAATATATTTCACGTTATAGCGCCCCGAAAGAAGCTCAGCCGAAAGCTCGAGCTCCCTGAGGAGCAGCGCCTTATAGGCGTCCACCTTGTTCCTGTAGCGCTCAATCGGGCTGGAGCCGAAGGTGCAGTAGGAGCATATTGACGGGCAGAACGGAAAGGCAACGTAAAGGCCGCAGTCCTTGCCGCGGTATCCCAGCATGTGCCGCTGGTTCCGGAAGGTGTCCATGCAGAGCCGGATCTTCCCCTCCGAGCAGCAATAAAAATCCCTGAGATGGGCCTCCGCCTGCGCCTCCGTGAAGCCCTGCGCGATAAGCTTATGGACTACCTTGGTCGGCCGCACGCCTGTGAGCACTCCCCAGGGCGACTTGTATCCGTAAACGTCCGAAAGCGTCTTGTAGAGGTGGCGCTTCAGCATGTTCCTGTCGTTCATGAGCGCGGGATTGCGGCGCACCAATTCGCAGTCCTCCTCAGCGGCTTTGCGGGCCTCTCCGGCAATCATCGGAAAAGCCCTGACGACGCCGGGGAATTCTATGCAGGCCAAGCCGGGGTCTTTGCAGGCCAACGCGGGCTCCTTATCGGGCACGCAGTACTTCTCATCGGTACCGCAGGGATCCTTATCGGGCACGCCCGCCTCCTCTGCCGGCGCCTCTTCAGCCGGAACCGCGTCATCCGGCACCTCTTCAGCCAGAACCGCGTCCGTATCCGCAGGAAGCCCCAAGGAAGCCACGTACCGGCTCACAAACGCCTGCCCCTGCAGGCCTGTGACCAGCAGTGGCAGCCCGTAAATATGGCTGAAAACCTGCATCGCCTCGAAGTAGTGCATCGGGACGGCTTCGTGCGTGCAATAGAAAGCAAGACTCATAAAGCGCCCCCGAGCTCCATGCCGATGGTGCTGATGCCCTCGTGCCCGGGGTAGATGGTAACGTCGCCGGGATACTGCGCCAGCTTGTGAAGAGACTCCGCCATCAGCCGCATGCTGCCTCCGGGAAAGTCGACTCTCCCGTAGCCTCCGTCAGCGAAAAGGCAATCCCCCGTAAACATGATCCTGCTCTTGCTGTTATACAGGCAGCAGGAGCCCGGCGTGTGTCCGGGCGTTGAAATCACTCGCAATTCGCCGCCCTCACCGCTCCCGAGGCGCAGCACCTCACCGTCGCGTATCACGTCCCGAAGCGGCGGGTACGAAATGTCCCTCACGAAAAGGCGCGACACGTTGGCCGCCGGATCCGCAAGCGTTTCGTTTTCTGCCTCCATGCACACGGCCTTCGCCTCAGGAAACGCCCTCATAAGCTCAGGAAGGCACGCCACGTGGTCGTAATGTCCGTGCGTCAATATAATATATTTCAGCCGCAGGTTGAATTTTGCGAGCTTCTCAGCCACGACGGCAGGCTCCGCAGCCGCGTCAATAAGAGCCGCGTCAACAGGCTTCCCATCAACAGGCTTCCCGTCAACAGGCTTCCCGTCAACAGGCTTCCCGTCACCGGCCTCCTCGTCCCAAAAGAGATAATTGTTGGAAAGATAAACTCCCGGAATTCTGTAAACCATAATCCCTCCGCTGTCAGTTGAACACTGTGAATAATTGACCGTGGCGCATGGATCCAAGTCAAAAGATGCGCCGCTAAAGGGGCCCGTTCAAAACAGCTTTTTGCTGTCGAGAAGTATCGTGAAGGGCCCGTCATTGTCGATAAGGACCTTCATGTCGCCCCCGAATTCACCCGTCCCGAAGCAGATGCCCAAGGCGTCGCACCGGGCCTTCATGCCGGCGGCAAAGCGCTCAAAGAAATCCCTCGCCGCATTATACTCCATCGCATTTGAGAATGACGGCCGCTTGCCGTGCCTTGCGTCGCCCATAAGGGTGAACTGGCTTATAAGCAAAAGGCCCACGTCCTCGCCGGCGGCCCTGCGGTCGGTAATCGAAAGGTTTGTCTTCCCCTCGCTGTCGTCAAAAATTCTCAGATCAAAAAGCTTCCGCGCAATATATTCGCAATCAGCCTCGGTGTCGTCCCGCTCAACGCCGCAAAGCACGTTAAGTCCCTTGCCGATTTCGGAAACCACCGCCCCGTCCACCGTAACCGAGGAACGGGTAACTCGTTGTACAACACATCTCATAGGTTTGTCCTTTGTTGAATAAAGCGCCAAAAGGCAAGCGCCGCTTAAATCACTTCACCGGCCTCGTCGCCGCGCAGCATATTAAGTCCCTCACTGAGCACGCTCACGCGTGAACCGTTCGTGACTCAAAATGCAGACGCGGGATCCTTTTCATTCACCGGCTGCCGAAGTCTCCGGGCACTTGCCTCTTAAATCATTTCACCGACCTCGTCACCTTCACCACCGAATCGATGGCCTCGATTTTCTGGATCAGCTTGTCCAGCTGCTTCCTGTCGGATATCATCACGACGATGTCGATCATCAGGTAGTTGTCCTTGGTGTTCTTGGAATTCAGCGCAGTCATCCTGACGGCCATTTCGTTGATCGCATTGGCGACCTCCACCAGCGTCCGGCCGTTGTCGATGGCCTCGATCAGGATCTCCGCAGGGTGCTTCGCGTTAAGAGCGCTCTCGCCCGCCCATCTCACGGAGATCATACGCTGGGCTTCGTCCTTCGCCATGCTGCGCACGTTCGGGCAGTCTTCACGGTGCACGGAAACGCCCCTTGTTCTCGTGGTGTACCCGACGATAGCGTCGCCAGGCACGGGGTTGCAGCATTTGGCGATCTTAACGAGGCAGTTGTACATATCCTGCACCACAATGCCGTCCTCGGAGACCTTCTCGCGCACCGGGGGCGTTGTCCTGATCTCAAGCTGGGGCTTGCCGGCGTCCACGTCTTTGCCGCTGTCGGCCAGCTTCTTGAGGTACATGTCCTTGAGCCTCGTGACGACCCGCTGGGCGGTGATGTCGCCGAAGCCCAGGCTGTTCAGCATGTCGTCCTCGGAATGGAAATTGCTGCGCTTCAGAAACTCCTCGAGGGTGTCGCGCTCAAAAAGCTCCTGGTACGTATAGCCCTGGCGCTTGAGCTCGCGCTCCACCATTATCTTGCCCAGCTCAATATTCTCGTCGCGGCGCTCCTTTTTGAACCACTGGCGGAGCTTGGAGCGGGCCTCGGGGCTCTTGACGATCTTAAGCCAGTCGCGGCTGGGGGCTCTGTTGGCGGCGTTGGAGGTGATGATCTCCACCTTGTCGCCTGTCTGGAGAGTGTAATCGAGAGGCTTCAGCTCGCCGTTGACCCTGGCGCCCACCATGCGGTTGCCGATGTCGCTGTGTATGGAATACGCGAAATCGATGGGCGTGGAGCCCTGCGGCAGCGCCTTCACGTCGCCCTTGGGAGTGTACACAAAGACCTCGTCGGTGTAAAGGTTCATCTTGAAGGCCTCCATGAACTCGTCGTTGGTGTCCATGTCCTTCTGGCTCTCGTAAAGCGCCCTCACCCACTCGTACTTCTTTTCCTCCTCGACGGCGGCGTTTTTCTTGTTGCCCTCCTTGTATCGCCAGTGCGCGGCAATACCCATCTCGGCCCTGTTATGCATCTCCCAGGTACGTATCTGCACCTCGAAGGGCGAGCCGTCCCGGGCCATCACCGTTGTGTGCAGCGACTGGTACTGGTTGGGCTTCGGCTGGGCAATGTAGTCCTTAAAGCGCCCCTCCACCACCGTGAATATGTGGTGAACGATGCCGAGCACCGAGTAGCACTGCGCCTCAGTATCCACCACCACGCGGATCGCCAGCAGGTCGTATATCTGGTCAAGGCGCTTGTTCTGGGTCTCCATTTTGCGCTTGATGCTGTAGAGGTGCTTCGGCCGCCCGTCAATAAAAGCGTTGGTGATGCCGCCCTCCTCGAGCGCCGCCCTCACGAGCTGGATAATATTGGATATGAAGGTCTCCCTCTCGTCGCGGTTTCTGTCCAGCTGCGATTCCAGCTCGTGGTAACCGATGGGGTCGAGGTACTTGAAGGACAGATCCTCCAGCTCCCACTTGATCTTGCTCATACCGAACCTGTGGGCAAGAGGCGCGTAAATGTCCAGCGTCTCCCTGGCCTTCTTCATCTGCTTGTCGGTATTCATGTACTGGAGCGTGCGCATGTTGTGAAGCCTGTCCACCAGCTTTATGACCACCACGCGGGGGTCGTCGGCGATCGCCAGGAACATCTTGCGAAGGTTCTCGGCCATCTGCTCCTCCTTGGTGGTGTCGCCCATTCTTTTCAGCTTTGTGACGCCGTCAACAAGGGACGCTATGGTGGGGCCGAACTCCGCCTGCACGTCGTCGATGGTCATGGAGGTGTCCTCCACCACGTCGTGAAGCATTCCCGCGGTAATACAATCCACCGCTGCCTGCATCTCCGCCAGCATATACGCCACCTCGATGGGATGCTCAATGAAGGGCTCCCCGGACTGGCGCCGCTGACCGCTGTGCATGGTATCCGCCACCTCATAAGCGTGCATGATCTTGCCCACGCTGGACTTGGGGTAGTTCTTTTTGGCGATGGCCATTATTTCGCGGACCTTTTTTACGTAATCCTCTTCGGAATAGGTCTTGTCCGCGGCATTTTCCTCAGTTTTTTCCTCAGGTTTTTCCGCAGGTTTATCCGCACTCATGTGAGCAGTCTCAGAGGGCGCGCCAATATCAGCGGCGGCCAAACCGTTGTCCTCCGGCCAGGCAATATCCGTAGCAAGAACGTCCTCGTCGATCACGCCTGCCGCGGTCTCAAGGGCATTATTGTCAATAACGGCGCTGCCCGCCTGCTTCAGATCGTTTCTGTCATCCATAAGAATCATTTCCTTTTATCATTCGTTAACAATTTCGGAATAAACGCGGGAATCCGAAAGCTTTTCGGTGCCCTTGAGGGGCAAAAACGTATATTTCCCGTCGTCACCTTTTGAAATGTAGCCGCTCTGGCAGAATATCTCCAGCGCGTATTTGATTTTATACCAGGAAGGTATGAAATTTCCTGAAAAAGCGCTTCCGCTCTGCATGCTTCCGTTTTGAAGACCTCCGCTCTGCCTGCTCCCGCTCAGCTTGCCGCCGTATAATGCCGCAAAATCGAATTCGCCGCCCAGGCCCGCGAAGTATCTGTAATAAAACCGCAGCTCCGGTATCGTAAACCGGTAAGCCCCCGCAAGCATTTCGGATACTCTCTCCACCGCCGCGGGATAGGATTCCTCACCGGGCAGCACGTATGCCTCCTGATTGCCCTCCACCACGTCCACAACGTTTATGGACAGGCTTTTTTTGCCCTTGAAGGTATTGACGGACATATTGAAAACAACGCCGCAGGCCCTCGAAGCCTTGATCATGTTGGCGAAGCGCAGGTCCTTAAAATTGATTCCGTTCACGTACTCGCCGTTTGCCAGCCTGATCTCAAACCTGATGGCGTTGGACTTCTCGCCCACCAGCCGCGTGTCCACGGAAAGTATGCCGTCGGTAATGAAAAGCGGCGGCTGATTGCCTTCGCCCGTGGGATCCAGAACGGAGAGCTTCTCGGCATTTTCCACCGTGATGGCCCAGGAAGGAATGTAGATCGCCTCGGAACAGGGCACCGCCATCACGCTGTCCTTCTCGTTAAGAGCCGCCACACACCTTTCGATGATTGCGGGAATATTGCGGCTTTCGGCCGAAAAACCCAGCGCCTTGGTGTGGCCGCCGAACTTGAGGCACAGCTCCTTGCAGGACGAGAAAACGTTTACGATGCTCTTCACGGTATCCGTCGACCTTACGGACGCCTTGACAACGTCAGCATCCTCAAAGGTCTCGTCCCTCGACATCACGCAGACAGGCTTGCCCATCTCGTCAAGGATCCTTGCCGCGATAATGCCGGTGATACCGTGAGGCCAGCCGTCCCCCTGCACAAAAAGTATGGGGTCGGATCTCTTATTGCGCTCGTATCTGCCCGGATTTGCCCGATAATTCTTTACGATCTCCTCCTCAAGAAGCTTCCTCCTGTCATTCAGCTCCCCCATTTCCCTCAGCCTGTCCTCAGCGGTGTTGACGTCAGGCGCCAGCATAAGGTCCAGCGCCAGAGCCGCGTTGCCCATCCTTCCGGGCGCGTTGATCCTGGGCACAAGGAAGTAAGAAACGTCTTTGGAGGTGATCTCCCTGTCGGGATCGTTCCTGAAAACGGTTTCATTTACAAGAGCGTTGAAGCCGAAAAAGCAGCTGTTTTTGATATTCCTGAGGCCCAGCTGCACCAGCGAGCGGTTCTCGCCCACAAGCTTCATCACGTCGCCGATCGTGGCGGTCATAACGACGGGAAGGTACTTCCCGAGCCCTTCAATGCCCACCGTATACGCCACCGCAAGGCAGAACTTGTACGCCACGGCGCAGCCGCAGAGATTGCGGTTAGGGTATTCCGAATCCTCCCTCTTAGGGTCGATGACCGCCACCGCTCCGGGAATATTCTCGGGCACGTCGTGGTGGTCCGTTATGACCACGTCAATGCCGAGAGTATGCGCGTATGCCACCTCTCCGGCGCAGCTGATGCCGCAGTCAACCGTAATAATGAGTGTGACGCCCAGCGCATAAAGCTCGTCAATAATGCCGCAGGAGAGTCCGTACCCTTCGGATCTCTCGGGAATTCTGCGCACAGTCCGGACCGAAAGGTCGCTGCTCATAAAATCGTACATGACCGCCGTGGCGCATATGCCGTCGCAGTCGTAATCGCCAAACACCGCCACAAGCTCGTCATTCTCGGCGGCCTCCAGCACCCGGTCGACGCCCGCGTCAATATCCGGCAGCAAAAACGGGTCGCAAAGATATTCCTCGCCGGGATCGAGAAACTCCTGCAATGAATCGGCCGGAATGTCGCTCAGCACAAGCTTCCTTATGTCGAAGCCGCTTTTGCTGAGCGCGTCAAGCGTCCCGTCGTCTATTCGTTTGAGCGTGTATTGCTTGTCAAACATGGGGAACCCTTTTGATCATAAGCGATGTCGCAGCGCCGTAAGCCTGCGCGATCTTGGCGCAGATCATAAGCGCTGTCTTTCGCGTAAAAAGTCAATAACTGCCAACTCAAAAAGACTAAAAGACCTGAACACGTCAGGTCTCTTACGTCCTAAAGTCTTAAAGAATCAATACTTGCGTTTTCTTGCAGCCTCGGATTTCTTCTTTCTCTTAACACTGGGCTTTTCATAATGCTCTCTTTTTCTGACTTCGGCAAGCACGCCTGATCTAGCGCAGGATTTTTTAAATCTCTTAAGAGCACTATCCAAGGATTCGTTCTCTTTAACTTTGATTTCTGACATTTTTTATCCCTCCCTCCCGAATGAACTATTTATAAAAACTTTTCACCCGTGGGGCCAAAAGATTCAAACGGCGAACAAGGTGAATATACCACAATTATAAACCCGCGTCAAGCCTTATTTCGTCTTTAAGTTTATTTGAAGAAATTGCCGCAAACCGTTACAAAATCCCGGAAATTCCGCAAAAAAACGTCAAAAAATCCGGCTTTCTGACCGATAAGGCCCGACTGTGCGCCTCGCGTATACCGTACCTTCATCGTGATTTCCGGGGCCGGTCAGCGGCCTTTTTCACGCACCGTTTTCGCGTTTGATCTGCGTCATTTCCGCGGCTGATCCCGCCCGCTTTTCGCGCCTTTTCCGCGGCCTTTTCGCGCCTGTTTTATCGCCATTTTATCGCCTTTTCGTCAGTAAATAATTGAAAATACGGGATAATTGTAGTAAAATATGCCCGTGAACGAATTCACGTTAAACAATATTACGGAGGGACGTTTATGTCAGGACATTCAAAATGGGCCAATATAAAAAGGAAAAAAGGAGCAGCTGACGCGGCGAGAGCCAAAATATTTACGCGCATAGGCAAAGAGATTCAGATCGCGGTGCGCGACGGCGGACCCAACCCCGAAAACAACAGCAAGCTCAAGGACGTTATCGCCAAGGCCAAGGCCAACAATATGCCTAACGACAATATCCAGCGTTCCATCAAAAAAGCCTCCGGTGAAGGCGGAAGCGACAACATCGAAGAGATCAGGTACGAGGGCTACGGACCCGCCGGTGTTGCCATCATGGTGGACGTTGTGACCGACAATCGCAACCGTACCGCTTCGGAGGTGCGCCACGTGTTTGACAAGTACGGCGGCAACCTCGGCTCCACGGGCTGTGTCTCGTTTATGTTTGATAAAAAAGGCATCATCATTATCGAGAACGACGGCGAGATCGACGAGGAAGCGCTCCTCATGGACGTGCTTGAAGCCGGCGCCGAGGATTTCGTTCCCCAGGAAGAGATCTACGAGATCACAACTGCCCCCGAGGCCTTCTCCGCAGTAAGCGACGCCCTCGAGCAGAAAGGCTACGTCCTTGCGGAAGCCGAGGTCAAAATGGTTCCCCAGACCACCACTCACCTCTCGGACGAGAAGCAGCTGGAGCAGCTGGGCAAGCTGCTGGACGGCCTCGACGACAACGACGACGTCATCGACGTGTTCCACAGCTGGGACGAAGAGGACTGATCTACTGATCTTATATCGGAATACTGCTGCACATTGGCGGAGCATACCCTGCTCCGCCTTTTTTTTTTTGCGTACTAATCTTGAAGTACTCATCAGCGGACTTTCCGTCATTTTCCTTTTCCCCTTTGCAGCTTCTGCTTCTTCACTATTCACTATTACCTTTTACCTCCCAATAATCCTGCGCGGGAGAAAGCGAAAGAGAAAAGTGAAAAGTGAAGAGTGAAAAAAGAAAAATCCTGCACTTGCGCGCAGGATCTTTGGAGCCTCCAATCAGATTCGAACTGATGACCTCATCCTTACCATGGATGCGCTCTACCTACTGAGCTATGGAGGCATATTGGAGCGGGTAAGGGGAATCGAACCCCCATGGTCAGCTTGGGAAGCTGAAGTTCTACCACTGAACTATACCCGCGGCGTAAATCGCTTGAAGGCGTTTTCAATAGCGTGGTAGATTATATCAAACCGAAAATAAAAAAACAAGCCCCAATTTTCAAAAATCTGCGAAAAAAACGCAAATATTTTTGCAGAAAATCAGGGCCTGTTTTCAGCCTGTAATCGGGCCGGTTTTGGGCGCGTTCAAAACTGCTTTAAACACGCAAGATACACGCTGCTTACAGGTTATTAACGTGTTTATGACTCTGTTTTAACATTGCCTCAACTCTGTTACCGTGCTTTCTCCCCCGGCCGGCTTCGGCACCGCGCGTCACGTCTGAGATGCGGCGCGCTTCTGCTCCGGAATTTTGATCGAGTCGATGAACTTCTGGTTGTTCTCGGTCTTGGACATGGCCACGATGACGGTCTCGATGACGTCCTTTGAGCTTATCGCGGAGGAGAAGTATCTCCTGAGGGCGTATATCTTCTCGAGTGTCTTGGGCGAGAGCAGCAGCTCCTCCTTGCGGGTACCGGAGATGGTGACGTCTATGCTGGGGAAGATCCTCTTCTCGGCCAGCGACCTGTCAAGGTGAAGCTCCATGTTGCCGGTGCCCTTGAATTCCTCATAGATGACGTCGTCAAGACGGCTGCCCGTGTCCACCAGAGCCGTGGCGATGATGGTGAGACTGCCGCCGCCCTTGATGTTCCTGGCCGCGCCGAAAAACTTCTTGGGCTTGTAGAGAGCGCCCGGATCGAGACCGCCCGAGAGCGAACGGCCCGTCGGAGGAATTTCCTGGTTGTAAGCCCTTGCGAGCCTTGTGATGCTGTCCATGAGAATGACCACGTCCTGCCCCATTTCCACAAGGCGCTCTGCGTGCTCAAGGCAGAATTCGGATACCGCGATGTGCCGCGAGGTCATTTCGTCGAAGGTGGAAGCCACCACCATGGCGTTGACGCTCTCCTTGATATCCGTGACCTCCTCGGGGCGCTCGTCAATAAGCAGCATGATGAGGTGGATGTCGGGATAATTGCGGGTGATCGAATTTGCGATCAGCTTGAGAAGCTCGGTCTTACCGGCTTTGGGCGGCGACACGATCACGCCTCTCTGGCCCTTCCCTATCGGCGCCACAAGGTCGATAATTCTGGTGGCATACTCATCACGCCTGGTCTCCAGTATGAGCTGCGAGTCCGGATATATGGGGATAAGCGAATCAAAGGTGGGCCTCTTGCCGAGCTCGTCCACGGGGACGCCGTTCACGGTGTCGATTGACGCCAGCGCGAACTGAGCGTTGTATTCCTTGGGCTGAAGCTTGGCCTTGCCGCATATCATGTCGCCTGTGCGAAGCGCGTGCTTTTTGATAAACGGAGGAGCCACGAAAATATCCTTTGCGCTGGGGTACATCGTCTCGGCCCTCAGGAAGCCGAAGCTGCTCTGGCTAAGCTCGAGAATACCGTAGCAGTCGAAGGACTTATCCTCCGGCGATTCACCGTTGTCCGTAAATTCGGCGACGTCCGGCGTTCTCATTTCGGGTTCCGAAGAAGGGGCCTCTGCCGATGCATTGGCATTGCCTGCCGTCCTCGCGGCATTTCTGCGCTTTTCCTGCGCGGTATCCCTGTCGTCCTCGAAATAATCGCCGTGGCCTTCGCGGTTTCTTTCTCCGTGGCCTTCGCGGTTTCTTTCTCCGTAGCCTTCGCGGTTTCTCTCGCCTTGAACGTCGCTCCGGTACCCGCTTGCTTTGACGCCGCGAATACCGTCAGCAGCCCTCACGTAGTCTGCCTTCACGTTGTCTGCCTTCATGCGGCCTGCCCTGTCGGTGCCTGCCCTGTCGAAGCCTGCCTTATCGGGCGCGCCGTCTTCAAAGTCATCACTCCCGGGATTTTTGGGTCTTCTTCCCGGAAAATTCTTTCCTGCCTGTTTCATTTGTGTTCCTTCCGGAATTATAGTCATAATATTCGAATCAGGGTTATTGAAATCGGCAGCAGCTTTGGCAAGTATCTCCTTGCACTTATCACTGTATGAATATTCGGCGGACCCGACATCAGGCACCCCGTCCGGCTCACTGTCGGATTTCCCGGGTGAATCCTCGCAGGAATCATCCGGCTCCCCCAGAGATAAGAGCATTTCAATAATATCTTTTTTCTTAACGTCAGAAGCATCAATACCCAGCGAAGCCGCCAGTTCCCGCAAACCCTTTACGGGCATTTTTTTAATTTCATCAATAGTAAGCATTTTTCTCCTTATTGTTAAAGTCAGATCAACAACTTAACAAAACAAATAGCAATAAATAATCGGTTGGAAATATTTATGTGATTACGCGTGAACATAAAACGTAAAACGTACGAAAAAACAATATAAACAACAGATAATCAGACAAATCGGACAAGTTCGATGAACAAAAAGCAGCAAAATCAAAGAACGTTGGTATTTATCGTCTTTAACCGGTTTGTGAGCACGCACCGACGCATCAGGAGCCATTCGGATATGCTGCCCTGCCTGCGGCCCCGGCACGAAGACCGGGGCCTTCCGTAACCGGGCCGCCTAAGGCCCGGCCTCCAAAGATCCGGCCTCCAAAGATCCGGGAGCCTAATGTACGGCAGCCACCGATCCGGCAGCAGCAGATCGTCACGCGGCGTCAGGCGGTCAGGCCTCCGCGGGCAGGTCTCAGATCCTGCCCGCTTCTGCGGCGGTGCGTGCGTTATTTATGCAGGAATGATTATTCCTCGGCTCCGTAAAGCTTGACCAGCTTCTGGAGATGCGCGAATCTCTCGACGGAATTCTCTTCGGCCTTCTCGAAGAGCGTCTCCGCTCTCTCGGGGAACTCTCTGGTGAGTCTCGAGTAGCGCGCCTCGCTCATAATAAAGTCGCGGTAGCTTGCGGAAGCTTCCTTGCTGTCTACGATGAAGGGATTCTTGCCCTGCGCCTTGAGGGCGGGGTTGAACCTGAACAGATTCCAGTATCCGCAGTCGACAGCCTTCTTCATCTCGGCCTGGCAGTTGACCATGCCGCCCTTGATGGAGTGCATCTCGCAGGGAGCGTAGCCGATGACGATGGAGGGTCCCGGATAAGCCTCGGCCTCGGCAATTGCCTTGATGGTCTGGTTCATATCCGCGCCCATGGCTATCTGCGCCACGTAAATGTATCCGTAGGACATTGCGATCTCGGCAAGGGATTTCTTGGCGATGGCTTTGCCTGCAGCCGCAAACTGGGCCACCTGACCGATCTGTGAAGCCTTGGAGGCCTGTCCGCCGGTGTTGGAATACACCTCGGTGTCGAATACCATAATGTTGACGTCCTCGCCGGAGGCCAGCACGTGGTCAACGCCGCCGAAGCCGATATCGTATGCCCAGCCGTCGCCGCCGAAGATCCAGACGGATTTCTTGGAGAGGAATTCCTTCTCCGCGAGGATCTCTTTGGCTCTGTCGCATCCGCAGGCTTCGAGCGCAGCAATAAGCTCCTTTGTGGCAGCAGCGTTGGCAGCGCCGTCATTAACGGTCTCCAGATACTTTTTGGCAGCCGCGACACTGTTCTCGTTCTTGCCGTTCTCGGCAATATAGCGAACCTTCTCGATAAGGCGCTCTCTGATGGCCTTCTGGCCGAGATACATTCCGAGACCGTGCTCGGCGTTGTCCTCAAAGAGCGAGTTGGCCCATGCGGGTCCGTGGCCGTCGGCATTGGTGGTGTACGGCGAGGTCGCGGCAGGACCGCCCCAGATGGAGGAGCATCCCGTGGCGTTGGAAATGTACATTCTGTCGCCGAAAAGCTGTGTGATAAGTCTTGCGTAAGACGTCTCGGCGCAGCCTGCGCAGGAGCCCGAGAATTCAAGGAGGGGCTTCTTATACTGGCTGGAGATGACGCTGGTGCCGCAGATCTCAGGCTTCTCGGAAACGTTTGCCACGCAGTAGTCGAATACCTTCTGCTCCTCAAGCGCGGACTCCATGGGAACCATCTTGAGGGAGTTGGTGGGACATACGCCTATGCAGACGCCGCAGCCCATACAGTCGAGTGGCGATACCGCCAGAGTGTACGTGTAATTGGTCTTGACCACCGGCTTGGGAGCCTTCTTCATGTCGGCTGGAGCGCCGGCCAGCTCTTCCTCGTTGAGCGCGAAGGGTCTGATGGTGGCGTGAGGACATACGAAAGCGCACTTGTTGCACTTTGCGCAGGTATCGGCATTCCAGGAAGGCACAGACACCGCCACGCCTCTCTTCTCGTATGCGGAAGCGCCCTGGCAGAAGGTACCGTCGGCGTAATCCGTGAATGCGGAGACAGGCAGCGAGTCGCCGTCCATTTTGGAGACGGGCTCAAGTATCTCCTCGACCATCTTTTCGATGGGCGTGCTCTCGGAGCCCTTGCCTGCGGCCTGCTCGGGAACGAGCTTTTTCCACGCCGCCGGGACGCGGATCTTCTTGAACGCGGTAACGCCGGCGTCGATGGCCTTGTAGTTCATATCCACCACGTCCTGGCCCTTCTTGGAGTAGGACTTGTAGGCGGCCTTCTTCATGTAGTCGACGGCCTCCTCGATGGGCATTACGTTGGCGAGCGCGAAGAACGACGCCTGCAGAATGGTATTGGTGCGCTTGCCCATACCGATCTTCTGAGCGAGGTCGATCGCGTTGACCGTGTAAAGCCGGATCTTATTTTTGGCAATGTAAAGCTTGGCTTCGTCGGAAAGATGCTTCTCGAGCTCCTTTGCGTTCCACTGGCAGTTGATGAGGAAGACGCCGCCGGGCTTCACGTCGTTGACCATCTTGAAGCCCTTGATGACGTAGGAAGGATTGTGGCAGGCCACGAAATCCGCCTTGTTGATGTAATAAGGGCTCTTGATGGGCTTGTCGCCGAATCTCAGATGGGAGATGGTGACGCCGCCGGTCTTCTTGGAGTCGTAGTGGAAGTATGCCTGCAAGAACTTGTAGGTGTGTTCGGCGGTTATCTTGATGGAGTTCTTGTTGGCGCCCACGGTGCCGTCTCCGCCGAGACCCCAGAATTTGCACTCGATGGTGCCCGCAGCCGCCGTGTTGGGAGCCGCCTTCTCGGGAAGCGAGAGGTAAGTCACGTCGTCGTTGATGCCGAGGGTGAAATGCTTTTTGGGAGACTTCCTGGCAAGCTCGTCAAATACTGCAAAAATGCTGGAGGGCGGCGTGTCCTTCGAACCGAGACCGTAGCGTCCGCCGATGACCTGCGCCTTTCTGCCGGTAGCCTCGAGAGCAGCCACCACGTCCAGGAACAGAGGCTCGCCCAGCGCGCCGGGCTCCTTGGTCCTGTCAAGCACCGCGATCTTTTTGGCCGTCGCAGGGATGGCCTCGACCAGCTTCTCCGCCGAGAAGGGCCTGTAAAGTCTGACCTTAACAAGTCCGACCTTCTTGCCCCTGGCGGTCAGGTAATCAATGACCTCCTCTGCCACGTCGCAGATGGAACCCATCGCGACAATGACCTTGTCCGCGTCGGGCGCTCCGTAGTAATTGAAAAGCCTGTAATCCGTGCCGAGCTTCTCGTTGACCTTGTTCATATACTCTTCAACGATGCCCGGGATCTTGTCGTAATACTCGTTGCAGGCCTCTCTGTGCTGGAAGAAAATGTCGCCGTTCTCGTGGGAGCCGCGCATTACCGGGTGCTCCGGGTTGAGCGCTCTCTTGCGGAAGGCTTCCACCGCGTCCATGTCGCACATATCCTTGAGGTCCTCGTAATCCCAGACGTCGATCTTCTGGATCTCGTGGGACGTTCTGAAACCGTCGAAGAAGTTGAGAAAAGGAACTCTGCCCTTGATCGCGGCAAGGTGAGCCACCGGACCCAGATCCATGACCTCCTGCGTATTTGTCTCAGCCAGCATGGCAAAGCCGGTCTGTCTGCAGGCATACACGTCGGAGTGGTCGCCGAAAATGTTGAGGGCGTGGGAAGCCACACATCTTGCGGAAACGTGAAAAACACCGGGAAGAAGCTCGCCGGCGATCTTGTACATGTTGGGGATCATCAGGAGCAGTCCCTGCGAAGCCGTATACGTGGTCGTAAGAGCGCCGGAAGCCAGCGAACCGTGCACGGTACCTGCTGCGCCCGCTTCGGACTGCATTTCGATAACGTTGACGGTGCTGCCGAAAATATTTTTAAGCCCCTGCGCGGACCACTGGTCGACATAGTCAGCCATAGGGCTCGAAGGAGTAATGGGATAAATACCGGCAACCTCAGTGAACGCGTAAGACACGTGAGCGGCCGCCTGATTTCCATCCATTGATTTCTTTTCTCTTGCCATAAAGTATAGCCTCCTTAAAGGTTTTCTAACTGTTTGAGTATAAAACTTTGCATTCTCTTTGTCAACATTTTAAGGTTATTTTTTGAATTGCGGCGGGGCGCAGATTTGCGGGTAGAAAAGCAGGCGGATCCGCTTCGCCAAACAAGGCCGCCGTGCGCGAAAATCATTCGCTAACCCGCATGGCCAGACAAGGCCGCCGTGCGCTGAAATCAGGTCGCAGATCTGTGCCGCCCGGCAAGGCAGATCTGCTCAAAAACCGGACGCGGAAAGCCGTTAAGAGAGACCCTTAAGAACCGTTCCGTGCCCGGTATACGACAGAAAAAGGAGCCGCCAAAGGCTCCTCTCAGCAAAAATCCGTTATTCAACGCCTCACTTCAGAGACTCCGCGATCGCGAGGATCTTCTTCATCTTAAGGCTCACCGAGCTGTGCGAAAGCTCCGGCACCATCATGCGCCCCAGCTCCCCGTGGGAAACCTCCGGATTCTGTATCCTCAGCTCCGCCAGCCTGACCAGATCGTCCGGCAGCCTCTGCATATAATTGCGGCTGTCAAGCAATCTGATGGCCTCAGCCTCGGCCATTCCCCGCTCCGACGCCCTGTCGATATTTGCCATGTCGCAATTCAGCACCCGGTTGACCGAATTCGAAACCTCGCGCTCCGTCTTGGCCATCTGAAATTTAATCGACTCGCCCGGCAGCGCCATCATGGTAAGCGCGTCGCAGATCGTCTCCGCCTTCTTGACGTAGCACACAAATCTTTGGCGCCGCTTCGTGACTGACGCCTTTATGCCCGAATTCGCGAGAAGCCTCCTGAAGCCCTCGGCGACTTCGCTGTCCGCAAAATAAAATTCCATATAGCAGGAAGGATTTTCCGGAGGCGAAATACTTCCCGCGATCGCAAAAACAGCCCTCATGGCAGCCCCGGCGCAGCACTCCTTGACAATAAAGCCGTCCATTCCGGCCGGATCCCCGAAGCTTTTCGTGCGAAAATACGAATCGACCGCATCAATATTGAGCGCGAATTTTTGCCTTCCCGCGGCCCCGTTCCGCTCTTCACAGTCTGCAAGGAATCCCCCCGCGTCGCCTGACGATCTGTCCTTCAGGAGTCGTGATTCTATATATGAAAGGCGCGAAAAAAGATCACCGTCCGCAAAAATCCCCCCGGACCCGCGAAGAATACACGAATAAAGGAAAAGCTCCGTTTCGAGGCAGCATTTCCTTTTGACGTCCGTATGCAGAAGAAGGGATCTGACTGATGTTGTGTAGCTCATGTCGGTTTTAGCAGTTGGACGTGACAATTGCCGGGACTAAGGGTTACGGCAAGGCCGGAGGGCCGGAGGGCAAAGGCCGGAGGGCAAAGGCCGCCGCGCAGCATATTGAGCCTCTCACTGAGGACGCTGACGCGCGGACCGTTCGTGACTAATAATGCAGACGCGGAAACCGATCCGTTCACCGGCGGCTGAAAATCTCCAGCCTCTTGCCTCTATCCTCTGGCCTTACGTCTGCACCCGGCCTTCACTCCACCACCGTCAGCTCGTGCATCGCTCTTGTCGCGGCAGTGTAGAACATGTTCGTGCCCAGCTTGGCGTCCAGCTTTTCCATTTCGCCGCCGCGGTTAAGCAGCAGCACCGCGTCGAATTCGAGGCCCTTGGCGAGGTAGACCGGCATGAAGCTCAGCTTGCCCCTGGGCATGTCCGCAGGAATCTCGCACTTCTCGAGCACGCCCGACGCCTCGCGCATTGACGAGGTCAGCACGGCGCACCTTTCGTAACCGGAATCCTTGACGGACTCGATCCAGCGCTCAACGGCCTCGACGCACTCCCCGTCATTTGCGGGCCTGATGATAACGGGCTCGCTGCCTTCGCGGACACAGGAGATCTCATTGGTGCGCCCGGACCTTGCCGAGGCAAATTCGGAGATCTGCTTGGTGGAGCGGTAGTTGACGTTGAGCTCGTACTTTTTGAAATGCTTGCCCGGGAAGGTGCTCCTGATGATGCCGGCGTAATCCTCGGAATTCGCGAAGACGTTCTGGTGAAGGTCCCCCGCGAAAAGCATATTCGCGCGGCCGTAGCAGGCCTTGATGATGCCGAGCATTGCCGGCGACAGATCCTGGGCCTCGTCGCAGAACAGGTAGAAAATGTTCTTCTCGTCGTTTGCGCCGGCGAGTCTGGTCACCAGGTAGGCCATGCCCACAGCGTCCTCCCAGCCGAGGACCGGAAGCAGGTGCTTCTCATAGTCGCCCAGGCCGGCCGCCATGTCGGCAGGGATAAATTCGCGGAAATCCCCGCTGGTGAACATGCCGCGGTAGATCTCCTCAAAGCTGATGTCGCTCATCATGGCCTCGAGGCTCTGCCTGATGGAGGCGACGGTGTCCTCGTTGGAGATGTGGTTCTTCACGATAATGCGGCTGACCATGGCTTCGATTCTGCCGGTCACCGGCACCTC
>JAGDAX010000063.1 GCA_017848335.1 Clostridia bacterium
GAAAGCCATCAGACTTCCCGGACTGAGCATTACAGCAATCACTGTAACTAATTAAATTAATTCTCTCATAATAATAGTCCTCCATTTGTTCAAATCGACCTCGATAGTAAACCGTAACGAAATACAAAGCTGATGGTATCAGTTTCAAGACCGGTCGTGAAGACAGTGGCATTCACGGCGGCAGGGGAAACAGCACGTGTATCGTCACCGAACCTTCCTCCGTTGTCGAGGTACCCCTCTGTATTCACAAGGAATCAACTGCGAAAGCCATCAGACTTCCCAGACTGAGCATTACAGCAATCACTGTAACTAATTAAATTAATTCTCTCATAATAATAGTCCTCCAATAATACAAATCGCGAGGATGCGATTCTGGTAGCCTCATTGTAGCAAAAACAAAAATGTATAGCAACACTATCCTTCTCGTACATGCCGAAAAAACGTGCTGCAAAACGTTACACTTTTATTCTTCTTGAACCGGGCTTGCAAAACTGTTCGCAGAATCCCGGACACACCGTTAAAAAAGCGCGGCATTTTAAGCCGCGCCTGCTCTCCGAATAATTCCTGTTCCGCTTTTCCCTTTGCGAATATGCCTGTCCGATACACTTCAGCGAAGCATTCCTGGCGGACGTCCCCGCGCTTCAGCAGCCTTCCCCGCCTGGGCTTTTCGGGATCTCAAAGTACACCGTCTCGTACGGCCGCAGACTGTACCTTATCGCGAACTCGTAGCCGTCGCATTGGCGGGCATCGGCCTTAAGCGGCAGCGTGTCGCCGGACCTGAGCCCCGAGTCAGGCAGGCTGTCGTACGTGCTGAAGATCCTCTGGTAGCTCCCCTCAAGGGGCACCCCGCAGTCGTAATCGTAGAGCTCCATTGGCGTGAAATTGCAGATCACCAGCACCGCGCCGTCGTAATTCCAGGGGTTGCGGCGGATGAAGCTGACGGTGGACCTTATGCTGTCGCTGCGGTTGATCCACTCAAACGTGGTTGGATTCTGGGAATCGCTGTAGAGACAGGGGTATTTGCGGTACACCGCGATAAGATTCCTGAGGGACTCCATCACGTCACGGTGCCAGGGGTTCTGCGCGTACCACCAGCTGATCTCCCTGTTCTCGGACCACTCGCCCACCTCGGCGAATTCCTGGGCCATGAATATGAGCTTCTTGCCCGGGTGCGCAAACTGGTAGGCATAGAGGGTCTTCAGGGCCCCCAGCTTGTCCCAGTCGCCGCCGAACATCTTGCCGAACATGGACTTTTTGAGATGCACCACCTCGTCGTGGGAAAGCACCAGCACGAACTTCTCGGTAAAGGCGTAGTCCACCGTATGAGTGAGCACCCCGTGAACGCTTCCGCGATACACAGGATCCAGGCTGAAATACCGGAGCGTGTCGTTCATCCAGCCCAGGTTCCACTTGAAGGCAAAGCCCAGACCGCCCTCCTCCACGGGCTTCGTAATGCCCTGCATTTCGGAGCTGTCCTCCGCGATAAGGTACCCCCGTGTGTACTGCCTGACCGCCTGATTCAGCTGTTTCAGGAAGGCAATGCTTGCGAGATTTTCGCTGCCCCCGAAGCTGTTGGGCCGCCATTCCGCACGGCCAAAGCTTGTGTAAAGCATCGCCGCCACCGCGTCCACCCTCAGCGCGTCCACGTGGAACTCGTTTATCCAGAAGCAGGCGTTTGAGATCAGGAAGCTTCTGACCTCCGGCTTGCCGTGGTCAAAGGCCCTGGTGCCCCATTCGGGGTATTCCGCCATCAAGGGATCCGCGGACTCATAAAGCGGCGTCCCGTCGAAATTCTCGAGCCCGAAGGAATCCTTCGGAAAATGCGCCGGCACCCAGTCGAGAATGACCCCCACGCCGCTCTCGTGCATCCTGTTTATAAAATACTTGAGATCCTCCGGGCTTCCGTACCTGCTGGTAGGCGCGTAATAACCCGTCACCTGGTAGCCCCAGGAGCCGTCGAAGGGGTGCTCGCAGATCCCGATAAGCTCCACGTGGGTGAAGCCCATAAATTTCACGTACTCGGCAAGCTCATCCGCCAGCCGTCTGTAGTTGACGAAGCCGTCCTCGCTGTGCGAATAGTCCTTCTTCCAGGAGCCCAGATGCACCTCGTAAATGGCCATGGGCCTGTCGACCGCCTCTTCACGGGGCTCCGCGTCAATAAATTCCCCGTCGGTCCAATTGAATCCGCCGCCGCTGTGAACCACCGAAAGTGCCGACGGGCGGAGCTTGGAATAAAACGCCAGCGGGTCCGCCTTTTTGCGCATTATCCCGTCGGCGCCCAGCACCTCGTACCGGTAGGCGGTACCGTCCGAAACGCCCGGCGCGAAGGCTTCCCACACACCGCCGCAGGTCATTCTCATCGGAACCAGGTACGACCTGTCCTCATTCATCTCAATGCCGCGAAGAGGCACGCCGTCTGTGGAAATTCTCACGTTCACGTGCTGCGCGTTCGGCGCGTACACCGCAAAAAGCGTGCCGCCCACGTCACCGTTTGACCCTGCGTGCGCGCCTAGTTTACGGTAAATTTCGTAATTCGTTCCCTCGTGGAAAAGATAGCTGTCGTAATCGCCGAACATTGTTTGGGCTCCTTCGGGTTGTTATTGTGTGCCGGTTTCTGCAGTATGTACAGGTTTCGTGCGGTTTGGGTTCGGCCGGTTTGGGTTCGGCCGGATTCTGCTGCAGGTGCCGGGTTCGGCCGTTTTGGGTTCCGCCGGATTCTGCTGCAGGTGCCGGGTTCGGCCGTTTTGGATTCTGCAGCTTGCTTCCTGACAGTAAAGCAACGCCTGCCTGAAGCAGCGCTCACCTGTCCCGGCAGTAATCGCACCGCGTCCTGAGCGTGCAGCTCTCGCAAAGCGGCTTCTGCGCCTTGCAGACAGCACGTCCGTGATCCACCAGCCTGTGGCAAAAAAGTGTACTTTCCTCCGGCGGCAGCATCCTTCTTAGGTCCGCCTCGATCTTCTCCGGGTCACGGCTCCCGGTGAGTCCCAGCCGGTTGGTGAGCCGTATGCAATGGGTATCCACCACGTAGGATGGCTGCCCGAAGGCGTCCCCCAGCATGAGATTGGCGGTCTTGCGCCCCACCCCGGGAAGCGCCACCAGCTCCTCCATGGTCCCCGGCACCTCGCCGCCGTGCTTCTCCAGCAGCATATTGGCGCAGTCGATAATATTCCGCGCCTTCGCCCGGAAAAAGCCTGTGGATTTTATCATCTCCTCCAGCTCACCGACGTCAGCCCCCGCGAATGCCTCGCAATCCGGGTACTTCTCGAAAAGAGCCGGCGTCACCATATTTACCCTCGCGTCCGTGCACTGCGCCGAAAGCCTGGTGCTCACGAGAAGCTGCAGCGGCGTCCTGTACGTAAGCGTGCATGCGGTGTCCGGGTAGAGCCTCGCCAGCTCCGCGATAATATAATCAATCTTTGCGTTTTTTCCCATCGATAAGCAGGCCCTTTTCCAATTCTGTATCTCCGTAACCATTATATCCCCGGCAAGGTCTTTTTTCAAGAGCCGGCGCACGGTGCCAGGCGCCGAGGGTTGAGCTGCGTTGAGATGTTGAAGTCACCTTTTGTTCACCACACTTTATTCACCGCCTATTATTCACAGGATCATTCGCGGCTTTATTCGCTGTATTGTTCGCAGTATTGTTCATCCATTCCCGGAAAAGAACAACGCTGACCTCCGCTTCATTCCGGCGCCGGCGAAGGTTTTTGAAAATTTTCGCAACATGATGCAATTTTCTTCGATAAATCCCCTGGCAAGCCCATATCATCCGCTTTGCTTTCGACTCGGTCGACGATCTGCTGCTGATCGGCGAGGATCTGATCGAACTCCGAAAGGCGAACAAAAAGGTCAATCCCGAGAAGTTCCTGGCTTACGTCCGCACAAAACCCGTTGACGGGGAGACGTATTACCTTCTCCCTGACATTGAATCAATGCTGAAAAAAGAGCACCTGATTTGTACCGGATGCTCTTTTTGATATTGTTCAGAAATCTTATTGTTACTCTAATTGTTCCGAACTCATATTGTTTTTTAACTCTGCGCCGACGACGCCGGGTTCGATGGCGCCGGGTTCAAGGCGCCGGGCACAAGGCTTTTTGCGCCGGGTTCGAGGCGCCGGGCACAAGGCTTTTTGCGTTGGGTTCAATGCGCCGTGCACAGGGTTCCTGTCGCCGGATTTTGGCTCAACGCTCAGGTTCCCGGCTCAGGGCTCAGGTTCCCGGCTCAGGGCCCGCGTTCCTGACCCTGCGCGCACAGCATTTGGCTCAGAGCCCGCGTTCCTGGCGCGGATTCCCTTATTCCTCAAGCACCTGCAGCGTCACGGTGAAGATCTTGTAGGTGCCGTTCTTGACGTTGCTGC
>JAGDAX010000064.1 GCA_017848335.1 Clostridia bacterium
ATCCTCAATTCACGTCAATGGAATTACAACTTATCAATCAGTGCGGTCTGCACGGTCAGCACATCCGTCTCCGTCAATTTGCCCGGCTCAGTAAATCACTCAGCACAGTCCGTTTACCCGGCTCAGTAAATCACTCAGCGCAGTCCGTTTGCCCGGCTCAGTCAACGTCCAGGTCGTCCATGTAAAGGTGCCCGAAGGTCTCGATATATCTCTTGCGTTCCTTGTCGTCGTCCCCGAGAAGAACGTCGAAATAATATTTGGTGTCCGCCTCGTCCTCGGGCATGACCTTTATGAGCCTGCGGGTCCTTGGATTCATGGTGGTCTCCCACATCATCTCCGGCTCGTTCTCGCCGAGACCCTTTGACCGCTGTATCGTATATTTGCCCTTGACGTCGGATAATATTTTGATTTTCTCCGCCTCGTTATAGGCAAAATACGACTTGCCGCCGCAGGTGATCTCGAAAAGAGGCGACTCTGCGATAAACACCTTCCCCTCCCTTATGAGCGTGGGACAGAGCCTGTATATCATCGCGAGAATAAGAGTCCTTATCTGATAGCCGTCCACGTCAGCATCGGTGCAGATCACGATTTTTGACCATCTGAGATTGTTTATGTCAAAGGAGCCGGCATTCTTGCTCTTTTTGCCCTCCGTCTCCACGCCGCAGCCCAGAACCTTAATGAGGTCCGTGATGACGTCGCTGGCGAAGATCCTGTCAAGGCCCACCTTGAGACAGTTCAGAATCTTGCCGCGCACAGGCATTATGGCCTGGAAGGATGCGTCGCGGCCAAGCTTTACGGAGCCCAGAGCGGAATCGCCCTCGACGATATAAAGCTCGCGCTTCGAAATATCCTTGCTCTCGCAGTCGACGAATTTCTTGACTCTGTTGTTCATGTCAACGGTGCCGGAGAGCTTCTTTTTGGTATTGAGACGTTCCTTCTCGGCGGACTCGCGGCTGCGCTTGTTGACAAGCACCTGATCCGCGATCTTATCGGCGTCCGCTTTATTCTCGATGAAATATATCTCAAGGCGGCTCTTTATGAAGTCGGTCATCGCGGACTGTATGAATGGATTGGTGATGGCCTTCTTGGTCTGGTGCTCGTATGAGGTCTTGGTGGACGATGAATTTGTGACCGCGATAAGGCTGTCCTGCACGTCCTGAAATGAGATCTTCGATTCGTTCTTGGTATATTTGCCGCTGTTGCGGATATACTTGTCGATCTCAGCCGTAAAAGCGGCCTTGACGGCCTTTTCGGGAGCGCCGCCGTTTTCGAGATGGCTGGAATTGTGGTAGTATTCCAAAAGGTTCACGTTGTTGTTAAAGCAGAACGCAAATTCCATTTTGAGCTTGTATTCGGGAGCGTCCGCCCTGTCGCGGCCCTTTGTCTCGGTCTCGTACTGAGTGATGGGCGTAAAAGCGCTGTCGCCGGATATCTCCTGCATGTAGTCGCTTATGCCGTGCTCGTAGTAAAACTCGTAATTCTCCCCGGATTCCTCGTCAAAGAGCTTAAACGTAATGCCGGAATTGACGACCGCCTGCTTTTTGAGGATCGTCATAAAGAACTCGAGCGGAATATTGATGTCCGTGAATACGTCAAGGTCAGGCCTCCAGTGCTGGTCGGTGCCGGAATGCTTGTAGGAAAAAGGCTCCTTTTTGAGGCCGCCGACGTTTTCGCCCTTCTCGAAGTGCAGGTCGTATTTGAAGCCGTCCTTATAGACGGTGACGTCCATAAATTCGGAGGAATACTGCGTGGCGCAGCAGCCGAGACCGTTAAGACCGAGGCTGAACTCATAATTCTCTCCGACGGTGTTGTTTTCGTATTTTCCGCCCGCATAGAGCTCGCAATAGACAAGCTCCCAGTTGAACCGGCCTTCCTTTTCATTATAGTCCACCGGACAGCCTCTGCCGTAGTCTCTGATGCGTATTGATTTGTCCTTATACCGGAAGACCTCTATGACCTTGCCGTAGCCTTCGCGGGCCTCGTCAATGGAATTGGCGAGTATTTCCACGAAGGTATGCTGGCAGCCCTCGAGTCCGTCTGAACCGAGAATGGCTGCAGGCCTTTGTCTGACGCGCTCAGCGCCCTTCAACGCCTTTATACTGTCGTTGTTGTAAGTATCCTTTTGGGGCATGTTATCCTCTCTTTTGTAATATCGGAAGGGTCTCCTCAGGGCTGCGGAATAACCGGTTTTTAGCGAAACAGTGCGTTATTGCCCGATAATAAAGTCCCTCTTTACCGTAGTTAAAGGCAGCCTGAAGACTGCCGTTAAAGCAATTTTTGTATTTGAAATACCGGCATCGGAGCGGCCGTCAGCACGGCCGGCCGCCAGGTCAGCCGCCCGGTCAGCCTCTGAATGCAGACTGATACCGGAGTAAGCCGGAGACGGAGCCATGGCTCTGCGAAGACGGATCTGCGGAGCGTCAAATATGATCCGTAGCGCAGTTGCAACGACGGCCGCGCCTGCAACGACAGCCGCGACAGTAACGACAGCCGCGACGGCAACGGATGCGGCCGCACGTTCCGCCTGATGCGATAAGAAACAGGTGTACGCAGGGCAGACGTAAAAAAACTCCTTCATACGGCCAAGAGAAACCCTCAGTCGGTCGACCTGAGCCGGTAAAGCTCAGTCAGTCAGCCGGAGCCTGCTTAAAAGCTTAACTCAGCTAATAGAAGGTCGTAAGAAGCGCGGACAGCTCATTGCCGGAAATCTCTTTACTCGATATAAAACCGTCCACGTTTTCAACCTCGACGATGCTGCCGGCGTAAACGCTGTTTCCGGCAGCGCCGGTCTCTGTGCAGGCAATAACGTAAGCCCTTATATTATCTGCAGGTATGGCGACGCCGGATTCCTTGAAGCGCTTCGGGATATCCTGATCGGCAGTCCCTTTTGAGGAAGCAAACAGCTCGTCGAAGTATGAAATAAAATTGTCCAGATAATATTGGTCAAGAGTCCCGGTAAGCTTTTGCTCGAAGAAGGCCTTGGCGAAGGTGGCCGCCACGGCATTCTGCGGATATCTGGTGCCGTCGTAGAATTTTACGGTATCGCTGTCGTATACGCCCTTGACGTTCTTAAAGAACGAGAGGAGATTAGCGGAATTGTTGCCCACAAAATAGCCGAGACCCGCCTTGACAGTAAACGTCCGTCCGTTGTATCCGTCGGAGTTGATGGCGCAGGGAACGTTGTAAAGAACGCCGCTGTCCCTTGACGTGAAGCAGTTAATGAATTTGGAAAGGCTCTCAAAGGAGAACACGAGGACGTTATCGGAAGGGATACCGAGAATGCCGTCGCAGGCCTCTTTGAGCTTTTCGTACCCGCCGTCGGCATAGTATCCGGAAATCGTTTTGAATTCGGAGCCGTCCGCCGTCTTAAGCGAAACGAAGGTGTCCACAGGGTAAAATACCAGATTCAGCTTGAGCGCGTCATAGTCGGCGGATGCCGAGAATACAAGCTCCGGCTGCCCTGTCACGTCGCCGGTAACGACGAAAAGTCCGGTATATCTGTTGGCATCTCCGGGCACCTCAGGCGTCTCGGGAGAAGCCGAAGAATCCGGGTTGTATTTTTCGCCCTCAGGGAGCAGATTAATGACGGAGTCGTCATCCTTATGTCCGAAACCGTTAAGCGCCAGCATAAAACCGATAACGGCGGCGCCCAGTAAAACGATGATTGTAATAACTAAAATAGCTCGTCGCAGATTGTCCACATCTTGCTCTCCCTTCCGCGAAAGTCCGCTTTATTTTACCATATCTTGTTTCCGATTTCAAGTTTTACTTCTTGCCGAAAGCTTTAATTAGTTGTACAATATCAAATTGCGCAGAGGCTTGCGCAAATCATTTTTAAGGAGATTTCCATGAATTACAAAGGACCTGTTGTAACAATTGTAATGGACGGCGTAGGCTATACCCCGCGCACCGAGGGCAACGCTGTCCTGGCAGCCAACACACCCGTATTAAACAAACTGGAGGAGAGCTATCCTCACGTACTTTTGAAGGCTCACGGCACAGCCGTAGGGCTCCCCTCCGACGACGACATGGGCAATTCCGAGGTGGGTCACAATGCCATCGGCGCCGGCAAGGTTTATTCCCAGGGCGCGAAGCTCGTCAATGAATCCATCGAAAGCGGTCTTATGTACAAGTCCGAGGGCTGGCTCAAGATCGTTTCCAACGTCCTCACTCACAGCTCCACGCTGCACTTCCTGGGCCTCTTCTCCGACGGAAACGTGCATTCACACATAGACCACCTTAAGGCAATGATCAAAGAGGCCAAAGCCGAGGGCATAGGACGCGTCAGGATACACATACTTCTTGACGGGCGCGACGTGGGCGAAACCTCCGCTTTGGATTACGTGCTTCCCTTCGAGGAATTTCTTGACGGGCTCAGGGACGACAGCTTCGACGTCATGATCGCCAGCGGCGGCGGCAGAATGGCCATCACTATGGACAGATACGAGGCCAACTGGAAAATGGTTGAGGAAGGCTGGGCCACCCACGTTGAAGGCAAAGGCCGGCAGTTCAATTCCGCCGAGGAGGCCATCAGGACTTACCGCGAGGAATACCACATCATCGATCAGGACCTCCCCGCCTTTGTCATCGGAAGGGACGGCATTCCCGTGGGCACCGTCAACGACGGCGACAGCGTGATATTTTACAATTTCAGGGGCGACAGAGCCCAGGAGATCAGCAGAGCCTTCGAGAATCCGAACCTCGAAACGATAAAGCGCGGGAAGTTCCCGGACGTAGTCTACGCAGGAATGCTCCAATACGACGGCGACGCCCGCATCCCCTCCATTTTTCTGGTAAATCCCCCCTCGATCAAAAACACCATGGGCGAATATTTCGCAGGCAGGGGCATCGCCCAGCTCGCCATCGCTGAGACCCAGAAGTTCGGACACGTGACCTATTTCTGGAACGGCAACAAAAACGGCAAGTTCAGCGAAGAGCTGGAGACCTATATCGAGGTGCCCTCCGACGTGGTGCCCTTCGAGCAAAGGCCCTGGATGAAGGCCGCCGAGGTCTGCGACAAGCTGATTGACGAGCTCCGCACCGGCAGGTACCAATATGCCAGAGTCAATTTTGCAAACGGCGACATGGTCGGTCACACCGGCAGCTTTCAGGCCGCCGAAATCGCAGTGGAGACCGTCGACCTTTGCCTCGGAAGAATCCTTCCCGTCATTGACGAGCTTGGCGGCATGGCCATCATCACTGCCGACCACGGCAACGCCGACGAAATGTACGAGCTCAAGAAGGGCAAGGTTTCCCTCAACGACAACGGAACCCCCAAGGCAAAGACGTCGCATACGCTTAATCCGGTGCCCTGCTATTTCTACGACAACACCGCGAACGCCTCTAATTACACCGTGAAGCCCTATGAGGACAGCGAAGGAAAGCTGCGGTTCGGACTTTCCAACATTGCGGCTACGGTGACAGCCATCATGGGTGTGGAGACCCCGGAAGGCTGGGATGAGTCGATTGTCCAAGTTAAACAGAGAGGATAGGCTATATGCCGCGCGGTGGCCAAAGGCCAGAGTTTCTCTGCAGTTGATGATATAAACAGATTCCGCGTCTGCATTTTGAGACGTGAACGGTTCACGCGTCAGCGTGCTCAGTGAGGGGCTCAATATGCTGCGCGGTGGCCAGAGGCCTCGCGTTCCGCGCGGGTTATGGGATGCGAGCTACAAGTTATGGGACGGGAGCTTCTGGTCAGCCAACTGTTGAAGAAGGACCCGCGGCTGCTTCTCTTCTTGCGTACAGTAGAATATTGAACGCAAAAAGCTTCAGCCCTGAACAAATACAAGCTGAAGCTTTTTTTGCGTTATCTAAGCGGATTCGCAGGTTGCCGTCCTGTTACTTTTTCTTCCTTCCGAACAGGCCGCTGCCCTTCTTGGGATCCGCCGGCTCGTCGGTCTTGAGGATATTGTCGGTGGCCTCGTCGAATTTGCGGAGGATGTCCTTCTGCGCTTCGTTGAGCCTTGTGGGAATGACAATATTTACCTCGCACACCATGTCGCCCCTCATGTTCTTGCTGTTGAGGACGGGGACGCCCTTGCCGGTGACTCTGAACTTCTTGCCGTTCTGGGTGCCCTCGGGGATCTTCAGGTCAATGTCGCCGTCAAGGCCTTTGATCTTGACGGTGGTGCCGATGACGGCCTGGGGGTAAGTTAGAAAAATGGACTGGAAAATGTCATTGCCCTCGCGTGTGAAGACCGGGTGCTTTTTGAGCCTGACGGAGACGTAAAGGTCGCCGTTTGCGCCGCCGTTGATGCCTGCGTTGCCCTTGCCGGACTTTTTGAGCGACTGGCCTTCATTGATGCCCTTCGGGAAATCGGCGGTTTCTTTGATGGCTTTGCGGACAATGCCCTTGCCTGCACATGCGCCGCAGGGGTCTGAAATCGTGTAGCCGTTGCCGCTGCAGGTCTCGCAGGGCATCTCGCGCACCATCTGACCGAGAAGAGTGTTCGTCACGCGGCGCTGCGTGCCTGTGCCGTTGCAGGTCTTGCAGGACGTGCGCGTCCTGGACTTTGAGCCGGTGCCGTCGCACTGGTCGCATTTTACGTTGCGGGTAACCGTGAATTCTCTGGTGCAGCCGAAGGCAGCCTCCTCAATGGTGAGATCGACGTAGATCTTGAGGTCGTCGCCCCTTACCGGCTGATTGCGGGAAGCGCCTCTGCGCGTGCCGAAGCCGCCGCCGAAAAAGCTGCTGAACAGATCCTCAAAGCCGCCCGAGAATCCTCCGAAATCGCCGCTGAAGCCGCCGTAGCCCGCGCCGCCAGCCGTCTGGTCGAAGGCCGCGTGGCCGAACTGGTCGTATTTGGCTTTCTTGTCGGGGTCGCTGAGAACCTCGTATGCCTCGTTAGCCTCCTTCAGCTTTTCCTCGCACTCCTTGTCGCCGGGGTGGAGATCCGGGTGGTACTTTTTTGCCAGCTGTCTGTATGCTTTTTTGATTTCGTCGGCTGAGGCGTTCTTTGAGACGCCCAGTACTTCGTAATAATCACGTTTATCCATATGTAATCCTTTAAGGCGTTCCCGTTAATAACGTTCCGCCGGGTAAAGCATTTTCGATTCCCCGGGCAAAGCAACGCACGTCCGCCTTGCCCGGGCCTATACCAAAAGGTTTCATCCTGCCGTCAGCCGGTTGCCGGCCGGAGTTCGACCGGAAGTCAACCGAAGGTCAACCGTCAGACGTCCGGCGGTCAACCCTCACCCTGTCAGTCGTCAACCACGGTGTCGCCGCCGTTTGCGCCGCCGAAATCACCGCCGAAGTCGCCGCCGTTCTGGTTGAATGCGTTGGGATCCTGCTTGTAGATATTCTCCGAAACCTTGTAGAATACCTTCTGGAGCTCTTCA
>JAGDAX010000065.1 GCA_017848335.1 Clostridia bacterium
CCGCAATAAGCGCAATTAAAGCAGCAGGCAAGAGTGATCTCCCACACTGCGCTCCTCAATTTGAACGGAAAGCCTTCATATCTGCTGCTCATGAATCCTCCGGTGCCATCTGGTTTTTAGCCTGTTTGCAGGCAAAAAGTGCGTCCGCGGTCTTTCGCCTTCAGCCTTCAGCCTTTAGCCTTTAATCCTACTGGCTTTCATTTCGCGATGCGGGCTGTATTTTCGCGCCGCATGCTGTATTTTCGCGCCGCATGCTGTGCTTTCGCGATACGAAACGTATTATCGCGCAGCGTGCCTTGCTTTCGAGATACGAAATGTATTATCGCGCAGCGTGCCTTGCTTTCAGACCGTAAGCCAGGCCCTTTGAGTCTTTTAAGCTTTTTAAGCCTTCGATCCGCAATTCGGGCAGAAAGGCGTCCCGTGATGAAGCCTTGCGCCGCAGACCTTGCAAACGTAAGAACCTTTAAGCTCCTTGGCAACGCGTTTTGCCAGCTCTTCGGCCTCGGACTCCTCAGCCTTCTTCCTGTCTTTCTTGTCTTCGCTATTCTGTGCCATAGCTATAAAAGCACCTCCTCCTGTTGTAAACGCAGGGCCCGCATAAGCAGGGCCTATTGCCTCGGGTTTGAACGGCGTCTGGTTTTGCCACATGAATTCAGGCCCGGCATAGACCATCATTGCAGGGCTCCCGTCAGGCCCGCCGTAAACGCCTGACATCGCGCTCTCATCCGTTTTGGTGTCGGGATACGCCTTTGGCATAAGTTCATCTTCGGCCGCCTCATCATCCTTTGCTTCTCCGGCGTTTTCACCTGATGAGTCCGCAGTAATTTCTTCGGCAGGCTCATCCCCGGTCGTTTTTTCAGCTGCGGAATCAGGCTCCGCTATCTCATCAATTCCATCCTCCGAGGGTTCAGGAAGGTCAACCGGCTCCTCACCGTCCGGCTCCCGAATGCCGAAATATTCAGGCCCTGCATATACGTCCTCAAACTCGGCGTCGTCCTTCGAATCGCGCTTTCTGTCGCGGTTTGCAAAATAGTCCGGCCCCCCATATACAGCCGCAAATTCAGAATCGTCCGGATTTCGGGGCGGTCCGGCATAAACCTTGCCAAACCGCGACCTGTTCATCTGCTCAGGCCCTGCATATACACCTTCGGTGCCCGGCCTTCTCTTCCTCTTGAAAAGGCTTTTTATCCAGGGATACTTTTTCTTTTTGTCGTCTGCCATATCTACCTCCATCAATGTGAACGTTAAAATGGGAGTCCGTCCATAGTCCCGGGTACCGTGCTTTGAGCCCGGGTCCCTGCCCGGTTTTTGACGTCAGATCGCGAACACTGTTTCCAGATTCACAGTTTTCCTTCGCCTGCAATTGTACCACAAAGGCGTCATTAAAAAAAGACGGTTTTTAGCCCGACGTTCGCAGGATTCTCGCGGGAAGTTTCACAGGGAGTTCGCCGGAGAATTCGCCTGAAGTTCGCTGGATTTTCTTGTCGATCCGTAGTAAAATTAACCGTCCGGATATCCGACCCGCCGCATCATTTTAACGCGCAGACCGGGAGCATCATATTGTCGCGCAATCCGGAAATGACTTGGCACCGCTCGCGAAAGGGGCCCGCTATGCAATACAGAAAAGACAAATACGGCAACGACGTTTCCGCCATCGGCTACGGCTGCATGAGATTCACCCAGACTGCCGGTGTTATCGATATCAAAAAGACCGAGAAGGAGCTCCTCCGCGCCATCGAGCTTGGCGTGAACTACTTCGACACCGCGTACATTTACCCGGGAAGCGAAGCCGCGCTGGGGGAAATATTCTCGCGCAACAGCGTCCGTGACCGCGTCAAAATCGCCACCAAGCTCCCGCAGTACCTAATAAAAAAGCCCGGCGACTGCGAAAAATACTTCAGCGAGGAGCTCCGCCGCCTGAAAACGGACCACGTGGACTACTACCTTATGCACATGCTGAACGACGACCTCTCCTGGGAGCGCATCAAGGCCCTCGGAATCAAGGACTGGCTCGCCGCCAAGAAGGCTTCAGGCGAAATCGGCCAGGTGGGCTTTTCCTACCACGGCAACGCAGACACCTTCATCCGCCTGCTGGACGCCGAGGACTGGGACTTCTGCCAGATCCAATACAACTACCTGGACGAAAACTCGCAAGCCGGCGTCACCGGCCTTAAAGCCGCCGCCCAAAAAGGCATCCCCGTCATCATCATGGAGCCCCTTCGCGGCGGCCGCCTCGCAAACGCCCTCCCCAAGAAGGCCCTCTCCCTCTTCGAGGACTCCGGCACCCCTTATTCCCCCGCGGCAATGGCCTTCCGCTGGCTCTGGAACCAGCCCGCGGTCACCTGCGTCCTCTCCGGAATGAACTCCCTCGAAATGCTCGAGGAAAACGCAAAAATCGCCTCCGAAGCCCTTCCCGGCTGCCTCACCGAGGCCGACCTGAAGCTTATCGAAGGCGTCAAAAACGAGATCAACAGGAACACCGTCGTCCCTTGCACCGGCTGCCGCTATTGCATGCCCTGCCCCGCCGGCGTCGACATCCCGGGCGTCTTCTCGGCCCTCAACCGCACCAAGTACGACGGCAAATTCCAGGCCCTCCGCGAATACACTATGGGCATGGCCCAGCGCCAAAATTACACCGGCGCCAAAAACTGCATCGGCAGCGGCAAATGCGAGCAGCACTGCCCTCAGCAAATCCCCATCCGCGACATGCTGAAGCTTGCCCGCAAAAAGCTCGAAGGCCCGGTCTACAAGGTGGCAACCAAAGCGATGGGGGTAGTGATGAAGTATTAACGCATATTATAATCTTCAACGAGCCTTACAACGGCGGTACGGCAATTCAATTCGGCAGACAGTTCTTTCGCCTTGGCTATGGCGTCGTCAAGCACATACATCTTATTTTGATTCCAACTGCAGACACAGTGATTTTCATAATATTCATTTTTCCGGGCTTCTTCCATATTGCGAAAATCTTTATATCCGAAATCTTTGGCCAAATAAATTGAATAGACCTTCGAGCTGCCTCGAAAAACAGAATGCACATCACCTGTAAATCCGGTATTTTGGTAAATGCAAACACCGCCTTCAAACACAGAGTGTCTTTCTCCGACGAAGATTACGTAATAGCCTCCCCCTTGGCTGAATTCAGACCGATAAAGAAGGTCAAACGATTCCGGGGGCAAAAAATCAGTAAAATAACTTCCATGTTTCTCGGCAAAAAACTCGTTTTCAGCTTCGAAGTTGTAAAAGATGTGACGGGCGTCCAAATCGCAGGAAGGTGGTTTGCAAATCTCTTCTTCGGTCAGCGGGCGGGCTTCCCTCTTGTCCCAGTCCTGTTTTAAAATCCTTTCGTCGCTGACCATTTGCGGCAGATCACGTCCAATCACCGGCTCCGGGTGGACTTTTACACTTGCTTTTTCTAACGTCGCAACGCAGCCCGTACACATGCCGCGTTTATCCAGATACTTACGTGGAATCTCATTCCCGCAGAGCTGACAAACGAACGTACTCTTTCGCATCGGTTCGGTTACCGGTTCGATTATTGATTCAGTTACTGCTTC
>JAGDAX010000066.1 GCA_017848335.1 Clostridia bacterium
CAAAATACTGCCGCAATCCGTCCTTCGATCCGGGCCCCCTTACAAACCTCTCACGCCCCGAGCATCCGCTCCGGCGGGGTCCCCACGTACAAACACAACCAACGCCGCGCAAGAGACCACAACGCACAAACACAACCATCTCCGCGCAAGAGACCACAACGTACAAACACAACCAACGCCGCGCAAGAGACCACAACGTGCAAACAAACCAACACCGCACAAAGAACCACAACGTACAAACCAACCGACACCGCACAAAGAACCACAACGTGCAAACCAACCAACACCGCACAAAGAACCACAACGTGCAAACCAACCAACACCACAAAAGCGAAAGGAACCACACCATGCAAACGTTTAACCTTCCGGGCAGCTCCATTCACGTGGCCTACGTGCCCGCCGCCTGCGCCTTCACCGTCAGCGACCCCTCCGGCCGCACCCTCTGGCAAACCCGCGAATACGACCCCTGCGTCCTCTCGAAGCAATACGGCCGGCTGGCATTTTCCACCGCCTCCTGCTCTGCGGAAGCCTACTCCACGGGCACAGTTCGCGGCGTAAAGGCGGTTTACACCTTCGAGGCTGCGGGGATTGTTGTCGTGACGTACGCCTTTGTCGAGCAATACGACGACTCCCTTCACTTCGAGTTTTTCATTCGCGGGGACGTTTCCTCGGACATTATTCACGTGTTCTGGCCCTCGCCGATGGCCTTTGACGCGGAAAAGTCCGACAATATAACTGCGAGCTACACCGTGCTCCCGAAAATGCAGGGCGTGCTTCTTCCCGCGAAGTGGGACGGCGCCGTGCCCAACTACCAGAACTGGCAGCTGCTCTCCAGGGATTTTTACATGCCCTTTGCGGGCCAGGTCCGCGAAGGCAATGGCTACATGATGATCGTGGAGACCCCCTGGGACGCCAACATAAGAGTCGACCACGAGGCAGGCGGAGACACCACGCTGGTGCCTTATTGGCGGCCCTCGCTGGGCCACTTTTCCCCGAACGACCGTCGGAAAATGTTTTTCCGGTTCCCCGCGGCGGCGGACTATAATATTTTCGCGAAAATATACCGGCAATACGTACAGGAGCACGGCGACTTCGTGACGCTGCGGCAAAAATTCCTGCAAAATCCCAACGCGGAATACCTTATCGGGGCCCCGGTGTACCACGACGGCATCGCGTCAATGACCCACGAGGGCTCTGAGGCATACGACAAGGAGCACCCCGAGCGCAACCGCCACGTCACCAAATTTTCCACCATAGAAAGCCGCCTCGAGAAGCTCTCCCGGCTCGGGTTCGACAAGGTCTACCTGCACCTTGACGGCTGGGGCAACAAGGGCTACGACCGGCTTCACCCCGACCTTTTCCCGCCCTGTCCGGACGCCGGCGGCCCCGAGGGCATGAAGCACCTCAGCGACACCTGCCGCGAGCTGGGCTACCGCTTCGGCATTCACGATCAGTTCCGGGATTACTATTTCGAGGCCGAGAGCTTCGACCTTGACAACGTGGCGATCGACGAGGATGGCAATTATCAGGTTTACAACGTGTGGCTTGGCGGCCCGCAGACCTTCATGTGCCCCGAGCTTTGCCCGCAATACGTGCGCCGCAATTATAAAACCTTCGACGACCTGGGCATTCAGATCGACGGCACCTATCTGGACGTCTTCTCCGTGGTCGACCTGGACGAGTGTTTCAACGAGAAGCATTCCGTCACCCGCAAGGACTGCGTGAAGTACCGCCGCGAATGCTACGACTACCTCAACACCAAAGGCATCATCACCTCCTCGGAGGAAGCCGTGGACTGCGTTCTGCCGTCCTTCGTGCTCTGCCACCACGCGCCGCTTACTGTTGACGAGCTGAGCTCCGACCACGGCAAGGCGGTGGGCGTTCCCATTCCGCTCTTCAGCCTCGTTTACCACGACTGCCTGATCGTCCCCTGGTTCGGCGTGGGCTACAAGGGCGGCTGGCACATTCCGGCCTCCGACAGCGGCCTCATGTACGCGCTTCTGACCGGCGGCACCGTCTACGTCAGCCCGCAAATGGACGAAACCGAGTGCAGGCTCGCCAAGGCCGCCCTTGACCTGCAGGCTTCCCTCTGGGACAAGGAGCTCGTTTCCCACGAGATTCTCGACAATAACCCCCGCCGCCAGAGGACCGTGTTCTCGGACGGCACCACCGTGACCGTCGACCTTGATTCAGACACGTTTGAAATCAAAAAGGCATAAGAGTTAGACAGCGTAAATCAGCAGAAGGGCAGCGCCGCGGCGCTGCCCTTTCTGCTGTTCTGCGCTGTCGCGCCCTTCTGCTGTTCTGCGCTGTCGCGCCCTTCTGCTGTTCTGCTCTGTCGCGCCATTCTGCTGTTCTGCGCTGCTGCAGCCTTTGAGGATAAAGGACTGCGCAAGCGCTTCTATTAGTCTAAATCCGGAATCTTCTCAGCTCTTGCGCAGTCGCTTCGATTGCTCTAAATATAGGTATTTCCCGGCTCTTGCACTGCGCTTATCGGGCCTCTCAGGCGCAAGCGCATCTTTGCCCTCAGGTGCAGCTCTTCCCGAGCTTATCGAGCCTCAGCCCCATTCCCTCTCGCTTTTGCTCTCATCGCGCAGGCCGTTTGGTCAGGTCTGCGCTACCCTGGTGGCGCCGGCTCCGGCAGTCTCCCTGCTCCCCTGGTTGTTTATAGCTGTCCTGACCTTTCTCGCCATAATGCACAAAAGCTCCCGCGTCCGCGGCCTTTCTGAAAACAGCGAATACACCGACCCCTTCCGTGGCGCGCAATACCTGTTCGCCTTTTTCCAGGCTGACAAAACTGTCTCTCTTATCGAATGCTCCACCGTCTCTGTCTCGACGTTCTCCCTTTCCGCGATTATTCTGTACATTTCCTTGTAGCAAAAGTGCGCCGAATCCCTCGCGTTGAGAATGATTGCCAGCGCCGCCTTCACGCGCCTGTACCCCTTGAAGCACGGCAATATCATGTGGTCCTGCAGCACGTCGTCGATCGTCTTCTCGAAAAGACTTCTCCTGTCCGCAATCAATTCCGCGCAATTGATCTCCGCAGGAATCGCACTCAGCGCCGCCCCGCAGAAAACGGCCGACAAGCAGCCGCCGACGAGGCCTCCTTCGCCGCCGCCCATAAACCCTGCTTCGCTTCTGCCCATAAACCCTGCTTCGCTTCTGCCCGCAAAGCCCCTTTCGCCTCTTACCGAAAAGCCGCCTTCGCTTTCGCCGACAGCCTCTGCCATAACGTCTCCGGTAATGCTTTCCTCGCAGCCGCCGATAACTTCCTCCAGCGCTGCCGCGTCTATCTGCCTGTTAAATTCGCGGAAGGCCTCGTAATACCGCTCGAAAAGGGGATTCCTTTGCCGGAAAATAATACACTTCCCTTCCGTCCTGATCCTCATCTCGCGCACGAAGCCCTTTTCTTCACGGAAAAGCCGCATCACGCTTTTTACAAACTCCTTCTTCTCCGCTTCTTCTATTTTGCTGATATAGCCGTTCCCGTTTTTCAAAACGATCTGCGCCTCTCCGACGTAATTTTTCGCTTCGGGCGTAATTTTCGCTTCAGATAAAATCTTTGCTTCAGGTGGAATTTTTGCTTCAGGAGGACTTTTCGCACGAATGCGTTGCTGCGGTTCCGCGGAGTTTCTGTTCGGCGACCCCCCAGCCTGCCCGGGAGCGCCTTCGCTTTGCCCCGGGGGAGCTTCTTCACGCGCCGGAAATTCCTCGATTTGCCCCGGGGAAGCGTCTTCACGCGCCAAGAGGTCTTCGTTCTGCCCGGAATACTCTCCGTCCGCATAAATATCATCCGCAACGAAGATCGTCCCGAAAATGTCTTTAAATTTTTCTTCTAACTCTTCAATCAAACACAGCTCTTTTGGCATCCTTTCCGCTTTCATAACCCATCTCCAATTAAAAAAGTCAGTTCACATAATATCAGCCACAGCCGGTCTCTGCAAATCCCGGCAGATCTCCGTCAAGAACATTCTCCCATCAATCGCAATCTCTCCGCCCTGCACATCCTCTCCTCCCTAAGCATCTTCTCCGACAATCGCAGCCTCTCCGCCCTTGCGCAACCTCTTCGATAAGCAAGCACGGGTACAATCGCCGCCTGTTTCACCTCCTCAAATCCGTCCCGGGAATTTCAGTCCCCGAAACCAAACCCAAAAGGCCTTCTCCGGCAAAAAGCTGAAGAAGGCCCATGTGGTTTCTGCCCCGATTATGTCAACCGGGAATCAGATTTAATTATTCGATAATGCTGGCAACGGTGCCTGCGCCTACCGTCCTGCCGCCTTCGCGGATAGCGAAGCGGAGACCCTGCTCCATAGCGATAGGAGTGATAAGCTGAACTTCCATCTCGATGTTGTCGCCGGGCATAACCATCTCAACGCCCTGAGGGAGAGTGATAACACCGGTAACGTCGGTCGTTCTGAAGTAGAACTGAGGTCTGTAATTGGAGAAGAACGGCTTGTGACGTCCACCCTCATCCTTGGTCAGAACGTAAACCTGGCCCTTGAAGTGAGTATGCGGATGAATCGAACCGGGCTTAACGATAACCTGGCCTCTCTCAACGTCTGTTCTCTGGATACCGCGGAGAAGGATACCGATGTTGTCGCCTGCCTCAGCCTGGTCGAGAAGCTTTCTGAACATCTCAACGCCGGTAACAACTGTGCTCTGCTTTTCTTCCTTAAGACCAACGATCTCAGCGGGATCGCCAACCTTAATGGTGCCTCTCTCAAGACGGCCGGTAGCAACGGTTCCGCGGCCTGTGATGGTGAATACGTCCTCAACAGGGAGCAGGAAGGGCTTGTCGGTCGGTCTCTCAGGAGTAGGAATGTAGGAGTCTACAGCGTCCATGAGCTCGTGAATGCAAGCATACTCGGGAGCGTTAGGATCTGTGCTGGGGCACTCGAGAGCCTGGAGAGCGGATCCTCTGATAATCGGGATGTCATCTCCGGGGAAGTCGTACTGGTTGAGCAGCTCTCTGATCTCCATCTCGGAGAGGTCGAGAAGCTCCTGATCCTCGGGAGCGAGCTGGTCGCACTTGTTCATGAAAACAACAATGTAAGGAACACCGACCTGACGCGCAAGAAGGATGTGCTCTCTGGTCTGAGCCTGCGGGCCATCAGGACCGGAAACGAGCAGGATAGCGCCGTCCA
>JAGDAX010000067.1 GCA_017848335.1 Clostridia bacterium
CATTAATGCCAATATAAATTGTGCCGCCCTGAGCATTGGCAAAACCGCAAAGCCACTTCAGGTATTCATCCCGCCAGGATTCTTTATATTCAATGTTTTGACTTTCAGCCATAAAACTATCTCCCTTCACTCTTAATCCTACGATAATCCTCCATATCAACATCAAGAGTAATTTCTTTCGATCGGGTGTTGCTCATCCGCTGTAAAAGCGCGATACTTTCCACGTGCCCCGCGAACGGAAACATGTCCACCGGACACACCTCGACAAGTTCCCAGCCCAGCTCTCTGAACCGCGCCGCGTCCCTGGCGAGTGTTGACGGATTGCAGGAAACGTACACTATCTTCTTGAGCTTCAGGGAGGTCAAAAGCTCAGGCATCTTCCCGTCAAGGCCTTTGCGCGGAGGATCGATCACAGCAGTCTCCGCACTTCTCAAAAGCACAGCCGCCTCGCTGTCGGCAATGCCGGGCCCGCCCTCGAGGAGGTCCCCGATGACTTTTCCCGCATCGCCGGGTAAATACCTGCAGCGTGCGTCAAGCCCGTTCAGACGGACGTTGGAATCGGCGGCAGCACAGGCGCCCGGAGTCCATTCAACACCGAGAATATCGCCGAAGGCCTTAGAATTCTTTGCGAAATAGGTGCCGATCGTGCCGATCCCGCAATAGATGTCGAGAATGGGAGCCTTCGCTTGCCCCGGCGAAGCGCCTTGCTCCGCAAAGGACAGGGCCTTGCGGTAAAGCAGCTCCGCGGCCCCCGGATTCACCTGAAAGAAGGCTTCCGGCGGAATATCAAACACTGCGTTGCCGATATTGTCGCGAAGAACGGCCTCGCCGCGGACGAGCTTGAATTCATCTCCCATGATCGTGTTTCCGCGGGTACGGTTGACGTTGATGAAAACCGAGACGACCTCCGGGCAGGCCTCGGCAAGGCTTTGCGCCACAGCCTCCTTCCCGGGAAAATCGGACGCGTTAATGCAAATGCACACCATCGCCTTGCCGGTATTGCCGGAGACCCTGACCATAAGCGCGCGAAGAAGCCCCGTGCCCTTCTGCTCGTCGTAGATCGAAAGGCGGCGACTCTGCCAGATTTCGCAGATAGCCTTCGCGATTTTTCTGCTGACAGGGTGCTCCGAATTGCATTCCGACGCGTCCACCACCTCGTGCGACCCACGCCTGAAAAAACCGCTTATGACGCGTCCGTTTTGGACGGCGAACCGGTAGATGGTCTTGTTACGGAAGCCCGAGACGCGGGGCGACGGAATTATGGGTGAAAGCTTGAAGCCGCGGCAGCCTCCGATTCTTTCGAGGCAGTCCGCCACGAATTGCTCCTTGATGCGCAGCGTTTCTTCGTAACTGAAATGAAGCAGCGAGCAGCCGCCGCATTCGGGATATGAAGCGCATTTGTCGGTGACGGTACGCCTCATAGGGCGCGCCACCACGTAGCTTCTGCTGACCTTGGTGACCCTGGCCTTCACGGTCTCCCCTGCGGATGCGCCGAAGCAAAAAATCTTCTTTAACGACTCTTCGCCCGCGTCCCTGCAGTATCCGACGCCGTCGCCTTCGGGCGTGACCGCGGTTATTTGAACGTCAATGACGTCATTCAGTTTAATGCCGGGCATGAGAATGCGCCCCTTTCCCCAGTGTTCGGTGTGTTCGGTGTGTTCGGTGTGTTCGCGTCAGGCACCAATAGTTCGGCACAAAGCGTTCAGTTCAAAAGCCTCATTACAAATCCTCCGGCACAAGGCCCTCAGGACAAAGCCTTTAACACAAAGGCCGGATGCCGCAACCGGGGAGCCTAACCTCGGGTGTCCGGCCGCCGGCCTTGAATTATGCAGCACGTGCTCTGGTCAAAGCACCTACTTGATATCCCTCTTTATAAACGACTCGTACGACGCCCATACGCACAGCGCGCCGAACGCAAGCACGTAAAGCAGCGACACCGCGAAGCCGTTGTTGATATCCAGCCCAAACCCGCCGTTCAGAATAGCATTCAGATCCAGATCGCTCTGAATGCTTGTTCCGAAAAGCTTGGACGGAAGGTCCGCGTTGGCAGGCGGAAGCACTTTGTAGATATTGGAGAAGATGTAATTCCCTGTAAATCCAATGGTTAACATGAATATAGACGTGACGGAGCTTTGCAGAACGTACACCAGGACCATACTGATGCTTATGGCGCCGCCCGCGTTCCTTATCATGGTCGAGAGCATCAAGGCGAACACGCCTGCGGCGAATACCTCGACGAAGCCCAGTAATACGTAGATGAAGTAATACAAGAACGGATTCATCACGTGAGCGCTGCCCGCAAACGTGAACACCATATTGCTGAAGCCCAGGCCCGAGAACAGACAAACAAACAGGAGCGTAAAGTACACCAGCAGCATCTCGAAAGCGCACATAGTCGCAAGCATCAAAAGCTTGGCGCTGAATATTTTAATACGCCTCACGGGGGCTATGATCAGCAGCTTGATCGAACCGCTCTGGAACTCTTCGGCCACGAGAAGAGCGCCCATTATAACGAGGAGCACCTGCGCCACACCCATTCCCGCGGAAAGCGTGAGATTCACAAAGACCTTCTCCTCAACACTCTGCCTGCCGCCGTACCCGGGGGCGCCGTATTCGAGACCCTTCGTGAGCTCTTCCACCTGCAGCCGGTACTTCGTGACGGTCTCCGGAGACAGCTTGTTCCCCTCCCAGTCCGTGCCGGCATCCAACAGCATTTTATTTGTGTTGAGCGTGCTCAGCGCAGACGTGACCTCATTCCATTCGACCGAAGTCATATTGGGGCGGTAAAGCTTCTTCAAGATCTCATTGGTCTCAACACCGATTTTCTTCTGGCTCTCGGAAAGCGCCGGGTCGCTCTTCACCGTCTCGTTCTCGAGGTCGATGTAAAGGTCGAAATCCTCGTTGGCAAGTATTTCCTCATATTTTTCGATGTTTTTGGACAGCAGCTCGGCCTCCGCCAGAGTGCTTTTGCCTCTCTCGCCGTACAGGAAAACCGGATACTCGGCGACGGTCTTGCCCACCGTAGGGTAATCCTTCAAAAGCTTGTCCAGATCCGCCTTTGTGCGCCCGTAAGCCCTGGCTCCCGCAAGGTTCTCCCGCGTTTCGTCAATAAAACCCGCAGGATTTTTCTCTGCTTCTTCATCGTCAATATCCGCGATTTTAAATTTCAACGACTCCAAGTACCAGGCACGCTGACAGAGAGAATCAGCATACCAGATCAAGTCATCCATAAGCCGTGCCCGATAATCCTCGATTGCCGCCTCAGCGTCAAATTTGCCGTCCTTTACGAAAGCATCTCCGCCGTAGGTGTCCTCAAAGGCCTTCATTTCGGATTCGAGGGAGCTCAGAATGGACCTGTAATCGTTTTCGTTCCACTCCATCTGCTCAACGTAGACAGACCTGTCGGGGGTGTAATCAAACGCACCCGCGCTGTTCAGCAATTTCGCGCCAAGGGCGATAATGCCCACCAGGAGCATCGAAGCCAGAACAAGCGCCGTTATCACTATGTAGACGGGCTTCCTCACGGTTTTTGTAATTTCATTTCTGTAGAGACTGCCGAATTTATGCAATTTGACTACCTCCTCCCGTTATGGCGACGAAGGCCTCCTCAAGGCTGTACTCCTCCTTTTGGATAGCGTAAACGTCCACGCCTGCTTCAACCAGCGCCCTGACTATGCTCGGAATGATCTGAGGCTCGGCGCTGAACACCACCTTGCCGGTTTCGGCGTCGCAGGTTACCCGCGGCGCAGTCTCGCCTTCCGCGAGGCCTGACTCAATGAAGCCCCTGATTACCTGAATTGCCCGCTGCGGAGCCGCGCCTGCGTCCAGCCTGAAGGTCGGCTCGCCGTTCAGCATATCCGTCAGCTCGGACAGAGACTTCTCGCATATAACTCTGCCGTTGGCAATAATAGTCGCCCGGTCGCAGAGGTTTTCCATTTCCGCCAGCTGATGGCTGGAAATAAGCACGCCGATGCCGGTTTTGTGCGACAGGTTGATGAGTATCTCGCGAAGCTCCCTGATACCGTTGGGGTCGAGTCCGTTGGTGGGCTCGTCCAGCACCAGAAGGCGCGGGTTGTGCAGAATCGCGATCGCAAGCCCCAGCCTCTGCTTCATGCCCAGAGAGTACTTTTTGACCTTGTCGTTGATGCGGTTTTCAAGCCCAACCATTTTGACCACCTCGTCAATTCTCTCCTGCGAGATATTGCCGTGTGTCCTTGCGTACATCTGAAGGTTGATGGTGCCCGAAAACTGCTTGTACATGTCCGGATTTTCCACGATACCGCCCACCATTCCCATGGCTTTTTCGTAATCCTTTTTGACGTCATAGCCGCAGATCTGAATATCTCCGCCGTCGTCGCTCAAGAACCCGAGAATGGTCTTGATGGCAGTGGTCTTGCCGGCGCCGTTGGGCCCTATGAAGCCCATGATCTCACCGCTTTTCACCTCAAGATCGATTTTATCCAGTATTTTGCGCTTCCCGAAATACTTGCTGAGACCTTTAACCCGAAGAACGTTTTCCATCCGGTGCCACCTCCCTTACATATAGAGCCCGTCGAATAAGAAGCCCGGGCTCCTGACTCCCCAGAAGTCTATCAGCCACCGGCCGCCCTGCTTGACCATCTCAAGCGTTACGGTCTTTGAAACAGGACTGTAGTTCTTTTCGCCATCCGCTGCGGAATAAATAGTCATCGTCACGTCAGCCTTGCTGAAGCCTTTAAACGTGACTTTCACGTCCATCAGACTGAAGTCGGTGTTTTTCCAGTTGTCCTTCGTCATAAACTCAGCCTTGAGAGCGTCGCTCGTGGCGTTCTCCGTGTAAAATTCGGCAAGAGCCTTGTCCGCCGAGCTCACTCTGGACTTCTGGTAGTCACTGTCCGCCCCGTCCTCCGGGCTGTAGGGATCTGACTCTTCGAAGGATTTGATCTTCCTCGAAAAGTCTTCCAAAAGCGCCTTGATGCTGCGTTCATCCGAATGATTGATTCCGCTGGCCGCAATTACAAAAACCGCGCAGCCTATGACAGCCACGATAAGAGCAACCAGTCCGAAATTGATTTTCTTGGTGCGCATCAATCATACCTCCCGTAAAATATTTTTTGTCCGGCAATGCGCGCAAAAGCAGTCACCGCCGGGTTTAAGCGATCGTTACTGTTCCTAATCCGCCGAATCGGGCAGCTTGCCGCCGGCTTCGCTGCCGCGGTCGACGTGCGCAAAGCCGATGACCGTCACGATAATGAACCTCACCACGTTGACGATCAGGAGCCCCACCGTGATGCCCCATATCCCGAAATAGATTACAAAGGGAATCACCACCGCCGCGAAGAGCGCCGCGTAGATAATGTTGGTTATAAGCTGGTACTTCTCGTGGGCAAACCGCAGCACCACCACCATCAGCGACCCCGAAACGAAATAGAACACCTGCCCGCAGTTGGCAAGCGGAAAATACTGCGTCGTCTCGGCGTATATTCCCGGGTACATAAGCTTCACGAAAATATGCGACACCAGCACGCCACCGGCAGTGAACAGAGCGCACACGGCAAGCGCAGCAGCCACGGTCAGCGTAAAGAACTTCGCGGTGAATCTGCCCTTGTACCGCGCAAGATACCCGATAATGATACCGTTAAGCGGCGTCGTCAGCATGGCTATGACCTTGCCGATAAGCGTCGCCACGTAGAAAATCGTGACCGCCTCGCTGCTCACAAAGGCCTTCAGCAGCAGCTTGTCCGCCTGCAGCACCAGCGCGTTAATGAAATTCGACCCCAGCAGAAAGGCCGTGGTCTTCATATTCTCCCAGAAGAAGGGACTCGCCTGCAGCACGCTGCGCCCCTTGAATATGGAGCCGGTCAATGCCACGAAAAGCACCGAGAGCAATTCCCCGAAAAGGATCGCGATCACCCAGGTGGAATTCGCGCCGAACACGTCGTACTTTATAAGAAAAGAACCCGCCACGTATCCCAGCGATATCAGCAGGTAGTACACAAAAAACAGTACAAAATTGACGTTGAGCCTGTATTCCACGTCCCCGTAATACCGGAGAATGCTCATAAACGTCAGCAATATAAACAGTACGTTGAAAACGATACTCTTCTGCCCGAGAATCAAAACCGACGACACCACCGAGACGACCGCCGTAGGCACTATGGACACCAGCAGGAATATATTGAAATCCCCGTTGCCGCCCCTCTCCCTGGTCTTGGCCACCATGCGCGCATAATTCGCGCCTGTTCCGATGGCTGTTGCCAGCACGGAAACCACCGCCAGCATGGAGAGAATATCCCCGAATACCGCGTCTCCGAACCGGCGGTTAATGGACGGATAAAGGAGCAGCTGTATGACGCCGTTCATCGCAACAAGGCCGCCAACGCTGAAGAAAAGATCCTTTATTACCTTGAGACTGAATTTCTTTTTTAACTCCGCCATTGCTTTTCTCTTTGCCGTCTCTTCGCAGTTTTATTGTCATTATTGTCCGGTCAGACTGTCCGGCCGCGGCCGCTTACTGCCCGCCTTCGGCACCTTCGCTGCGCCCTGCCCTCCAGGGTCCAAAGGCGCTCAGGCACGTCCTCAACGTTTATGATTATACCAAAAACCCGCTGCATATAAAACACCGCAAATGCAATTCAAGGTGTTTTCAAGCTTCGGACCGCCGGCCGATCGCTCAGTCCTGCAGGAGCGTCAGCGTAGCATCAGACAGGCTTCAGACAGGCTTCAGCCGGGCTTTGGAGCAGCGTCCGGGCAGCCTCAGACCGGCGCCGGACCGTCCTCAGCGCAGCGGCAACGCAGCAGCGCAGCGTCATATCCGCGCTTTTCTAAACGGCCACCGTCCTGGCAAATTCATAATCCACCAGCGCCTCAAGCTCATAGAAACCGCCTTCATTGTCGATCACCACGTCCGCCAGCGCGGAATATTCACTGTTTGACAGCTGCGCGGCAAGCCTCTTCTCGGCCTCCTCCTCGGTGCAGCGGCTGCGAGTCATAATCCTCTTGATCCGCAGGTCGTCGTTCGCCACCACGGCCCACACCACGTCCGCGCAGTCAAAAAAGCCGTTTTCCACGGGAATCGGCACGTCAAGCACCGCATATTTCACGCCGCGTCTTCTCAGTATCTCAAGCTTCCTCTTGATCTCGGCCGCCACCGCTTCATGGACAATGGCGTTGACCGCGATCCTGTCGGCGGAGCTTCCGAACACCCGTGCTCCAAGCGCGGCCCTGTCCAGCTCGCCGGTGTCCTTATCCACGATCCCGTCGCCGAAAAGCTCCACCAGCTTTTCGAACACCGGTGTGCCTTTCCTTTGAAGCCTTTTGGCAATTCTGTCCGCGTCAAGAACCTCGCATCCTTTTTTCCGAAGGAGCGCCGCCACGGTCGATTTCCCGGCGCCTGTGCCGCCGGTAATTCCAAGTACGCGCATATTTACTTCTCCCATTCGTAACCTGAAGCCACCGAAACCGGCAGCGGGATTCCCATATCCCAGACGCCCTCCATGCATTCCTTCAGGAGCGCCTTGACGCCCTCCTGCTGATCCTTCGGCGCGTCCACCAGCAGCTCGTCGTGCACCTGGAGCACCAGCTTCGCTTCGGGATACCTGCTTCTGAGCTCGCGGTACACCTTCACCATGGCAAGCTTTATGATATCCGCCGCCGCTCCCTGAATGGGCATATTTGCGGCCACGCGCTCGCCGAACTGCCTTACCGGATATTTTGGATTGATGAGCTCCGGCAGGTACCTCCTGCGGCCCCAAGGCGTCACCGCGTAGCCGTTTCTTTTGGCGAAGGCCTTGAGCTCGTCAATAAACTCCGCCACCCTCGGGAAGCGCCTGAAATAGCCCGCGATATACCGCCGGGCCTCCTTCACGGACGAATCGATCTCGGCTGCCAGCCCGTACTCGCTGATACCGTAGATGATGCCGAAGTTGACCGCCTTGGCCTTGGCGCGCATCTCGTAGGTCACCTCGTCTATGTCGACTCCGTTGACGTCCGCTGCCGTGAGCGCGTGAATATCAAGCCCTCTTCTGAAGGCGTCCGTCATGTATTCGTCCCCGGAAAGCACCGCCATGAGCCGCAGCTCTATCTGCGAATAGTCCGCGTCCACCAGCACCCTGTCCTGCGACCCCGCCACAAACGCCTTGCGGATGGTCCGCCCGAGCTCGTGCCTCACGGGAATATTCTGGAGGTTGGGCTCGCTGGAGCTGAGCCTTCCCGTGGCGGTAACCGTCTGGTTAAAGGTGGAAAAAACTCTCCCCGTATCCGGATCCAGCACTGCCAGCAGCCCGTCAATATAAGTGGATTTCAGCTTGGCGTTCTGCCTGTACGCGAGGATCAGCGGTATCACCGGGTGAAGGTCTGAAATTTCCTCCAGCACCTCCTGCCCGGTCTTGTAGCCTGTTCTGGTCTTGTTCTTTTTGCCGCCGGGCAGTCCGAGCTTCTCGAAAAGCACCTCTCCCAGCTGTTTCGGCGAATTTATGTTGAATTCAGTGCCGCACCTGTCGTAGATCTCCTTTTTGAGCTTCGCCAGGTTCTCGTCGTAAATTTTGCCTTCCTTTCGGAGAATTTCGGCATCCACCCTGACGCCCCGGCACTCCATATCCGCCAGCACTGTCACAAGCGGCAGCTCCACGTTATAGAGCAGCATCTCCATGCCGTCCTTTTTGATCCTGGCCTGCGCCGCCTTGACGACCTCCGGCATAAAGCCTGCGTCATCGCGTTCCCTTCCCGTGTAAAAGCGCACTGCCGCCGCGTATTCGTCCGTCCTCCGCGTTGAATCCGAGAGGTAGGCGCTGATAAGCAGATCCTCCGTAGGGTCGCAGGGGGTAAATCCGCGCTTGATGAACATCCCGAGAACAGGCTTCGCATCGAAATAATACTTCTCCACAGCCGCGTCCTCGATAATGCCCGCGAACGCCTTCACGAACGCATCCCTTTTGTCTTCGCTGTCGAATACAATGCGGTAAGCCGTCTCAGGAACGCAGGGAGTACAGGGGATCTCCGCTTCAGGCGAAGCTCCTGCAGTCTCCGGATCAGATTTAAGCGAAGCTCCGGCAGTCTCCGGATCAACCTCCGTCGTTGTTCCGTCAGCATCCGAATCTGCTTCCGAGGGCAACGCGCAAAAATCCAGCGACGCCGAGCCGTCCTTTGCCCTGCCGGTAATGAAATAGAAACGCTTCATGCCCGTCAATGCCTTGGCGGCGTCCGCTGCGGCGGCACCGTCAGCAAGCTCTGTCACAGCGATTTTGGGAGTCGCTCCGACAGTCCCGACCGCTCCTGCCGCTCCGGGATATGCTCCCTTGCTTACGCCTCCCCACCCGGAACCGCGCGGCACGGTATCCCTCTCCTCCGCGTCCGTAAGGAAATCAAAGAGCGTCATTTCTCCGTCATCAGCGCCGGCATCCGCTTCACCTGCGGACGGTCTGCCCGCAGACGATTTGCCCGCCAATGCCGCCTGACTGCTCTCCGCCAGTTCCTCAAGCTTCATGGACTTGATCAGCTTGCGGAACTCGAGCTTCTTGAAAAGCTGCAGAAGGCCCGGGTAGTCCTTGGGCCGCACCTTTACGGTCTCGAAGCCGTCGCTGCCCAGAAGGTCCTGCTGCGGTATGTCTTGCTTTATGGTCGCCAGCTCACCCGAAAGCCTCGAAAGCTCTTCGCCCTGGCGGAGCTTCTCGCGCGTCTTTTCGCTGGGGATCCTGTCGAGATTCCGGAAAATGCCGTCAATGCTGCCGAACTCCGCAAGCAGAGCCAGCGCTCCCTTCGGGCCGATGCCGGGGCACCCCGGAATATTGTCGGACGAGTCCCCCATAAGAGCCTTCATGGGCACCACCATTTCAGCCGGGGCGCCGTAGAAAAACTCGGGCACGTTACCGGGCACCACCCGGTTCATCGTTGTATTGCCCTTGGACGTCACAGGCATAAGCACCGTCACGGTATCGTTCACAAGCTGCAGCGAGTCCTTGTCGCCGGTAAGGATCACCACCGCAAAGCCTGCGTCCGCAAATATCTTCGCCAGCGACCCGATAATATCATCCGCCTCGATCTCGGGAATCTCAAGGTGGTTAACCTCCATAAGGTCCAGCGTCTCCTTGATAACGGGCATCTGCTGGCGCAGCTCCTCCGGCATACCCTTCCGCCCCGCCTTGTACTCGGCGTAGAGGTTGTGCCTGAAGGTGTGCTTGCCGGCGTCGAAAGCCACGCTTACGTGGCTCGGATTTTCGCTGTCGATGACCTTCGATATGATGTTTACAAAGCCGTAGACCGCGCCGGTGTAAAGGCCCTCCGCGTTGCGGAGCATGTTGGCCCCCGCGCCGTAGAACGCCCTGTTGGCGATGCTGTTGCCGTCGATGAGTAATATTTTTTTCATGCTTTTTTCCTGTTA
>JAGDAX010000068.1 GCA_017848335.1 Clostridia bacterium
CACTTTTTGCCTGCAAACAGGCTAAAAACCAGATGGCACCGGAGGATTCATGAGCAGCAGATATGAAGGCTTTCCGTTCAAATTGAGGAGCGCAGTGTGGGAGATCACTCTTGCCTGCTGCTTTAATTGCGCTTATTGCGGCTCAGGCGGCGGGAAGGCGAGGCCGGACGAGCTCACGTTGTCGGAGTGCGTCAATATTGCCGAGCAGATGAGACGGATGGGGATGCGCAGGGTGTCTCTTATCGGGGGCGAGGTGTTTATGAGGCCGGACTGGCGGGAAATCACCGGGGCCCTTACCGGGCGCGGCATCAAGGTTTGCATCATCACCAACGGCTTCATGATGACGAAGGACATTGTGGATTCCCTCAAGGAGCTGAGAATCGAATCGGTGGCGGTTTCGGTGGACGGCCCGCCGGAGGCGCACGACAGGTATCGCCAAAAAGGAAGCTATGAGCGGGCTTTCAACACTATAAGGACGCTGCTTGACGCGGGTATTCCGGTGTCGGTGATCAGCGCGCTGAGGGCAGACAATTACCGGCTTCTGCCCGAGTTTTACGAAACGCTCAAGGATTACGGGATCTTCGCCTGGCAGATTCAGGCATGCTCGCCCATGGGCAATGCCGACCGGAACAATATTGACGTGAAATTCGACCCGTCCTTTGTGACTGCCTTCGTGGCGTCCGTGAAGGACAGTGCGCCCTTCGCGGTGGGAGTCGCCGACAATATCGGTTATTATTCCCCGGAGGAGGGCGGCATAAGAGGCACCGAGGGCTTCTGCTTTTCGGGCTGCGGCGCGGGGCTCACGTCTGTGGGCATTGACAGCCTCGGCAACGTGAGGGGCTGCGAGTCAATGTACGACGACGCCTTCAACGAGGGGAATCTCAGGAAGCGAAGCCTTGAGGACATCTGGACAGACCCGGAAGCCTTTTCGTACAACCGCAGGTTCACACCGGAGCTTCTGGAGGGGGGCTGCAGCGGATGCAAGTACGGCGACATCTGCGCCGGGGGCTGCAGGTCTTACAATTATTTCACGACCGGGAGGCTTTACCGCAACCCGCTGTGCAAGAGAGGAAACCCGTAGGCTGAGCCGGATTCCCGAATCCGGACTGACGCGAATCCTGCCGCATTTCCGGGCCCCGCCAAACCGTTCGCGGGACTTCGTAAAAATCGTGGGCCCCGCCAAACCGTTCGCAGACTTCACAGAAGCCGTTCGCAAGCTTCGCCAACAGAAACCGTTCGCGAGCTTCGCCAACAGAAACCGTTCGCGAGCTTCGCCAACGTCTTCGCGGACTTATTCGCGGATCATAAAGAAAACAACAATCGCAAAATCGGTTCACCCCAATTTTTCAGAAAGGAGTATTTGCGACTACGCAAATGAAAGATTACGCGATGAGAAATATGACTAAAAAAATTTTTGCATTACTTTTGACTGTGGCGCTGCTGATCTCGGTGGCCGCCGCCTGCACGGACAACGAGCTGAAGCCTGTTCCAACTGCTGACGCGGCCAAAACCGAAGGTCCGGCTGATGCCACGGTGAAGCCTTCCGAAACGGAAGGCAGTCCTGAGGAAACTCCGGAGGGCACACCTGCCGTCGACCCGGGCGAGGAAACAAAGACCCCCGACGGTTCCGGTGATCCGGACGGCTCGGAAAAGCCTGTTGACGGAAGCGGGAACCCGTCGGAGGATCCGTCTGAGGGTACGCCGGACGCTTCGGTGGATCCTGACGATACGGCTTCTCCCGGTTCCACGGGCGGCCAGCCGACGGCGACTTCAGGCCCCGCGGTGACCGAGAAGCCCACCGAGAATCAGACCGAAAAGCCGACGGGCCAGACCAACCCCAAGGGGCCGCGCTCCGCTACGGACGTAACTTTTGACGCGGATGACGCGCTCAAATATTTCACGGGAGCCAACGCCGCGAAGGCCGAGCTGGTATCCGACAGCGAATACGGCCGCGTGGTGAAGATTTCCACCACCGGCAAGTCGGGCGACCCCTTCATCAACTTCAACTACAGAAATTACATGAACGCTTACAAGCTGACGCCGGCGTCCGCGGACACTTACAAGGTGGTGGCGCTCAAGATCAGGCAGGAGAAGTGCTCGAATTCCACGTTTGAGCTGTTCTACTGCGCGGGTTCTATTACTGCGGCCACAGGCGGCTACAGCCGTTCCGGCTCCTTCGACAATTCCGACGGCGACTGGCAGTATATCATTTTCGACCTGACCACGGCGAACGGCTTCAAGGGCATTATCAACGCCTTCCGCTTTGACTTTATGACCAGCTCGGTGGGTGCCAACGAGTCGGTCATCGTGGGCGAGGTCATATTGGCGAAGAACGTCGATGAGGTGATAACGCTCATGGGCGGCGGCAAGGACCTTAACGCGCTTTCCGCGGCTGACCAGAAAAAGGCCGAGAATCTCATCAATTCCGCCAAGGAGGTCGCGCCGGCGGTCTCCAACACCAAGCTCAACGCGGCCAACGAGGACGGCGAGATCACGCTTTGGTTTGACCACGCATTCGCGAAGACGCCCGACAATGTGACCACCTCCACCGGCAAGAACACCTACCAGATCAGGATGGCCCGCAACGAGATCGAGGACTGCCAGTTTATTCTCGCGTCCACCAAGGCAAAGAGCGGCCTCACCGCGAGCCTCACCGAATTTACGGACGGCAGCGGCAACAAGCTCACCGGAGAAATTCTCGAGGGCTACTACTTCGATAACGTGGAGGGCAAGAATATTGTCGACCCGATACCGCCGCTTAAGGGCAGCTTCGACCTCAAGGCCGGCAAGAGCAAGACGTTTATCATTAAAGTCCGCACGGCCGCCGGCACCAAGGCGGGACAATATTCCGCGGTGCTTACCATAAAGGACAGCGGCGGCAGGGAGGTCAAGAAGGCCAACGTTTACGTGTACGTCTGGAACTTCACGCTCCCCGAGGCGTCCTCCTGCAAGATCCTTGCGGATCTTTCGTGGCATAATATTTATTCCTACAATCCGCCCTGGCTTTACAACGGGGACGATTCCCTCACGTACAGCAAGTATTACGACTACCTCTTGGAAAACAAGGTCAACGCATATACGCTGCCTTACATGAGCACGGAAGGAGACAATCCGTTTACCGATTCGCGCGTCAATAAATACCTTGACGATCCGCGAGTGCAGGCTTTTAATCCCGTAACCTACGGAACCCAGAAGGTCACCGAGGCGAGGGTCCGCGCAGCTTACACTTATCTGTCGCAAAAGCCGGCGTGGCTCGAAAAGGCTTACTTCTACCCGGTGGACGAGCCCGTCGCCGTGAAGAGGGTCGAGCACGAGCACACTCTTGACGAGCTTAAGAGCCTCGGCAGGATGATCCAGAACATTTTCGGCAACAAGACCAAGATCATCGCGCCGATGCACATCAATCAGGCCATGAACAGCACTTCCACCGAGGACGCTTTCTCCTACGTGGCGGACGTGGTCAACGTATGGTGCCCGCATACTTACTTCTTCAATACGCTGGCCGAGTACAAGAACGATCCGAAGCTCATGTTCCAGTACTACACCGCTCTTCTCGAGAAGAACCTCGGCAGCTTCAAGAGCCGAATGGCGAAGGAGCAGGCCGGCGGCGACGAGGTGTGGTGGTACGTGACCAGATTCCCGCACCATCCGGAGATCACGCTCTCTATCGACGACCACGAGGTCGAGCACAGACTGCTCTTCTGGCAGCAGAAGCTTTACAACGTGGACGGCTTCCTGTACTACCTCGTCAATGACTGGAACCACGGAGACGTAAACCCCTGGAACAAGAAGCACGAGCAGAACAATTCCTACCCATACAACGTGTACGGCAACGGCGTGCTGGTATACAACGGCTTCGAGGATTCAGAGGGCATGCCTTACCAGAGCCGCGACCGCTATAACGAGCTGGCCGACAAGTCTTACAATGCGTATCCTGTCGGCTCCATGAGGCTTGAATCCGTAAGAGACGGAGCCGAGGATTTCGATTACTTCACGATCCTCGACAAGCTGTACGGAGCAGGGACGTCCGACCTGGTCATCAAGCAGATAACCACGTCTCTCGGAAATTACAAGGTGGACGGCGAGCTCTACAACAGGCTCCGCATCGCGGTGGGCAACCTGATCGCGGCGAAGTCGTGAGGAGGGGGAGCAGCGGCCGGGGGCTTGCGGAAACAGCAGCCCGGGGCAGAAGGCTTGCGGGAAGCAGCAGCCCGGGCAGAGGGCTTGCGGGAAGCAGAAGCCCGGGCAGAGGGCCTGTGGAAGCAGCAGCTTGATCCTCGCCGCCGGCTTGATCCCGAATCCGGATCTGCTCCAAGACATTGTTTTCCGCACCGCTGAAGTTTTCAGCATGCGGAGATGATCGGAAATAATACGAAAGGGCCGAGTGTCCGGTGCAAGAGAGACCCGGCCTTGGCCCTTTTTTTACCGTAGTATCTGCATTTTCCACGATTTCCGGTTTTCCGCGCTTTTCGATTTTCAGAGGCCTCCGAAATTCCTCGCTTTCCGCGTTCTGCCCGCTTTCCGCTTTTTCCACGGTTTCAGGATTTTCCACGCTTTCAGGATTTTCCGCGGCATGAAGGAAAAACGCTTGACATTCAAATTCAATTTGATACAATTAAATTGAACTCAACCGAAACACGCTTACACGACGAAGGCGGCCGACGGATCGTCAGGCACCCGCGGGGCGAAAAGGTGGGTTTTGACAGTATTGTCGCGTAGGTCAGCGCGATGAAGGAGAAAACAATGGGATTTTACGATTTTACGGTTAAAGATATAAAAGGCGGGGACGTGGCTCTTTCCGAGTTTAAGGGCAAGGTGCTGCTGGTCGTCAACACTGCCACGGGCTGCGGTTTTACGCCGCAATACGAGGGCCTTGAGAAGCTTTACGAGACCTATAAGGAGCAGGGGCTTGAGATTCTTGATTTTCCCTGCAACCAGTTTGCGAATCAGGCTCCCGGCACCAACGACGAGATCGTCAGCTTCTGCCAGCTTAAGTACAACGTTTCCTTCAGGCAGTTTGCCAAAATTGACGTGAACGGCGAGAACGAATCGCCGCTGTATACGTTCCTCAAGAAGGCAAAGGGCGGTGTATTCGGGAGCAATATCAAGTGGAATTTCACAAAATTCCTCATTAACAGAGACGGCGAGGTGGTTGACCGTTTCGCGCCGGCCACAACGCCCGAGAAGATCGAAGAGAAGATAAAGGAGTTGCTTTAAATGAGTTATGAGTTTTTTCCGGAGGGCGTCTGCTCCCGCAGGATCACGTTTGATATCGACGGCGATAAAATCACCAACGTGCGCTTCACGGGCGGCTGCAACGGCAACCTGAAGGCCATTTCGAGGCTTGTGGACGGCATGACGGTGGATGAGATCGAGAATAAGCTTCGCGGCAATACCTGCGGCTTCAGGGACACTTCCTGCGCGGATCAGTTTGCGAAGGCCGTGCGCGAGGCATACAACGCCGGCGCCGGAAACCGGTGATCTGACGGAGCGGTAAATGACTCGACGTATTTGATGACGAGTTGATCTATATCTGATGACGAGTTGATCTACATCTGATGACGACTTGAGATACGTCTGATGATGAGTTGATTTGTGTCTGATGATGACTTGATTTCTATTTGACGAGGTGCAGCTATGAAAAGAGTATACGATTTCCTGAAGGAAGCCGGCACGTATTACCTTGCGACGGACGATAACGGCCAGCCCAGGGTGAGGCCCTTCGGCACGATCGACGTTTTTGACGGCGGACTTTGCTTCCAGACCGGTCTGTCCAAGAAGGTGGCGCAGGAGCTTCTCGCGAATCCCGCGTTCGAGATTTCTGCTATGAGAGGCGGCGAGTGGATACGCCTTTCCGGCAAGGCCGTCCTTGACGACAGAAGGGAAGCCAGGGTCCATATGCTGGAGGAATATCCTTCGCTGAAGGCTATGTATGACCCGGACGACGGCAATACCGCGGTGTTCAGGATCGAGAATGCCACGGCCACGATCTGTTCTTTCAGCGCGCCGCCGGTTGAGATCGCGTTCTGACAGCGCCTGAATGCCATGGAAAACGGTTCAAAATACGAAGGACTGATGCTCAAAAATCAGCTCTGCTTTCCGGTATATGCCTGCTCGAGAATGATAATTAAACGGTACGGGCCCATGCTTCGCGAGCTCGATCTTACGTACACCCAGTACATTGTGATGATGGTGCTCTGGGAGACGCGGCAGGTCAGCATGAAGGAGCTTGGCGCGCGGCTTTATCTGGATTCGGGGACGCTGACGCCGGTCATTAGAAGCCTTGAAGAGAAGGGGCTTGCCGCCAAGGAGCGCGACCCTGCAGACGAGAGGAGCGTCAACGTCACACTCTCCGGGAAGGGGCTCGAGCTGCGTGAGAAGGCCGCGGACATACCTGCGCAGATGGCTTCCTGCGTGAAGCTGGAGCCTGACGAAGCGGCGAGCCTTTACGGG
>JAGDAX010000069.1 GCA_017848335.1 Clostridia bacterium
GACCCGGTTTGTCCTGAATTCGAACGTTCCCGAGAATCAAAGTAATACCGTAGAAAATTCCCGATAAGAGGCAAAAATCACGATGATCCCGGCGGGAATATGAAATTGCCGCCCGATTCGCTGCCCCTTGCGAATTATACCACCAAACGGGGCAAAAACAAAATGTTAAATTCAGTTCCGCTGATTGCCGCTGATTGCCGGTCAGTGCCCGGAACAGGATAGTGCAAGGCCAGAGACCGGAGGCCGGAGACCGGAGGATAGAGACCGGAGGCCGGAGACTGGAGGATAGAGACTGGAGGATAGAGACTGGAGGCCAGAAGCAAGAGAACGCTGCGCTGATACAGAGCGCTTAGTGCCGGGCGCCGCTTCGCGGCAGTTACGGGATATGAGTTAAGAGCTATGGGACGCGAGTTACGAATCAGCCAACAGCTGAAAAGGACCCCGCGTCCGGCATCCGGCCTATTTTGGCACTAAACAACATCTCCCTTCCATCCGCCCAAAAAAGTGATATAATGAGATCCTAAGCAAAAAGGGGGAATTCTCTTCTTATGTACGACGTGATAATAATCGGCGCGGGCGTCATCGGCGCCTTGACTGCAAGAGAGCTTGCGAAGTATGAGCTTCGCATTCTTGTCGTTGAAAAAGAAAACGACGCCGCCAGAGGAGCTTCCTGCGCCAACAGCGGCATTGTTCACGCGGGCTTTGACGCCATGCCTGGCACCCTTAAAGCCAGGCTCAACGTTCTCGGGAGCAACATGATGAAGGACGTCGCGGCTGAGCTTGACGTGCCCTACAGGAACAACGGCTCGATGGTCCTCGCCTTCTCGCCGGACGAAGACGTCACCATCAGGGAGCTCCGCGACCGCGGCGCCGCCAACGGCGTGAAGGGGCTGCGAATCCTGTCAGCGGAGGAGATACGCGAAATCGAGCCGAATATATCGCCCGATGCGACGTCGGCTCTTTACGCGCCCACCGGCAGCATCATCTGTCCTTACAGCCTCACCTTTGCGGCTCTCGGAAACGCCATGGACAACGGCACGGATTTTCTTACAAATTTTGAGGTGTGCTCTATTGCCAGGCACGACGGCCGCTTTGACGTGACTGCAAAGGACGGCCGCAGCTTCAGCGCAGGGTTCGTAATCAATTGCGCCGGAATAAATTCCGACGAAATCGCGACGCACGCGGGCAGCTCCGGGTTCACCGTGAAGCCGAGGATCGGCGAGTATATGCTTCTCGACAAGGAATGCGGCGGCATTGTAAAAAGTACGGTTTTCAACGTGCCCACAAGGATGGGCAAGGGCATTCTCGTGTCCCCTACCGTGCACGGCAATATTATTATCGGGCCAACGTCCAGGAACAACGAGGACAAGGAGGACACCGGGACCACGCAGCAGGGCCTTGACGCGGTGGCGAAGGGAGCTCTCAAAAGCGTGCCTTCGATCCCCACACGGTCGGTGATCACCTCCTTTGCGGGCACACGCGCGGTGGGCAGCACCGGGGATTTCATTATTGACCTGAAGGACGGCTTCGTAAACTGCGCCGGCATAGAGTCTCCGGGTCTGTCGGCGTCTCCGGCAATCGCGGTATACGTGAAGAATCTGCTTATCGGGGCCGGGCTCGCCCTGAAGCCTAAGGCCGGATACTTAAAGGGCCGCAGGATCTGCAAGGCGTCACCCGAAAAATACAATAAGGTCGTCTGCCGCTGCGAGCTTATCAGCGAGGGCGAGATAATATCTGCCATCCGCACTCATCCGGGTGCGACGGACATTGACGGTATCAAGAAGAGAACCCGCGCGGGCATGGGAAGGTGTCAGGGAGGCTTCTGTCAGCCCTTCGTGGCGGAGATCATCTCCCGCGAGCTGGGGATCCCGTACGGTGAAATCACAAAGTCCGGCGAAGGTTCCGGGCTTTTCTGCGGGCGCACAAAGGAAATCTGATATGGAAAGATCCGATATAATGACAACTAACGAAAGCTGCGTAACAGCTCCGGTAACGAAAAAGGTCGACGTCGTCATAATCGGCGGCGGCCCCGCGGGCATGGCTGCGGCGGTAAGCGCGTACAAAAGCGGCGTCACCGATATTTTGATTCTCGAGCGCGACGAACGGCTGGGCGGTATCCTCAACCAGTGCATACACCAGGGCTTCGGCCTGCACAAATTCAAGGAGGAGCTCACAGGCCCCGAGTATGCCGGCCGCTATATCAAGGAAGTGCTGGAGCTCGGGATACCCTTCAAGACCGGCGCCATGGTCACCGACGTCACGGCCGACCGCATTGTAACGTACAAAAGTGAAGACGAGGGCGAGGTATCGATTGTTGCAGGGGCTGTTATTCTCGCGATGGGCGCCAGAGAGCGCAGCCGCGGACAGCTTAACATTCCGGGCACAAGGCCACAGGGCGTATACACCGCCGGCACCGCCCAAAGGTACGTAAACGTCAAAGGCTATATGCCCGGCCGCAGGATCGTTATACTGGGCTCCGGCGACATCGGCCTCATTATGGCAAGACGCATGACACTGGAGGGCGCGAAGGTCATGGCGGTGTGCGAGCTTATGCCCTACTCAGGAGGCCTTGCCAGGAATATCGCCCAGTGCCTCAACGACTTTGACATACCGCTGCTCCTGTCGCACACGGTTACTGATATTCACGGGAAGAAGCGCATCACGGGCGTGACGATCTCCGCCGTTGACGGGAACAGGAATCCGATCCCGGGCACCGAACAGTATATCGAATGCGACACTCTGCTGCTATCCTGCGGACTTCTTCCCGAGAACGAGCTCAGCAAGAAGGCCGGCGTCGCGCTGTCCCCTGTCACCGGAGGCGCAATCGTTAACGACCGCCGCGAAACTTCTGTCCCCGGCATTTTCTCCTGCGGCAACGTGCTGCACATACACGATCTGGTGGATTACGTATCCGACGAGGGCGAGCTTTGCGGCATTTTCGCGTCCGAATTTGTGAAGGATAATCGCGGCACAAACCGTCCCTCAGAAGCTGTCTCATCCGAAGCCGTTAAGTCCGACGAAGCTTCGTCCGAAGCCGTTACGTCCGAAGCCGTTAAGTCCGAAGCAGTTACGTACGAAGAAGCTTCGTCAGGCGCCATTGCCGTGGTTCCTGAAGGCATTGTCAGATATTCGGTGCCGATGACGATAACGCAAACCGCCAGGGACGTCAAGATCTTTTTCCGCGTGTCAAGAAGCGCCTCGGACGTGACGGTGACCGCCGCCTCCGGCAATGAGGTCCTCTGCAGCGTTCGCAAGAAGCGCGTTGCTCCCGGCGAAATGGAAAATATCACGATCAAGGCCGACAGGCTGAAAACCGCTGCCGGCGAAATAAGGCTTTTCATAACCGAAAAGGAGGTGTCCTGATGGCCGACATGACCTGCATTATCTGTCCCGTGGGCTGCTCGCTGACTGCCCTGAAGGACGAAAACGGCGTGATCAAGGTGACCGGCAACGCCTGCCCCAGAGGCGCCAAATATGCCGAAGCAGAGCTCACAAACCCGGTAAGAACGTTGACCGACATCGTGAAGCTCACCAACAGAGACGTGATGCTTTCCGTCAAAAGCAACGCCCCTATACCGAAAAGTCTACTGCTCGAAGCCGCGGCAATACTGTCAACCGTGAATGCGGCAGCCCCCGTCAAAACAGGCGACGTGATCGTCAAGGATATTCTTGGCACCGGAGCGGACATAGTGGCGACGAAGGACGTTGACTGAACCCAACGCATTTCCCGGACATTTCCCGGGCATTTCCCGTGCTTTTCCCCGGCTTTTCCCGGCCATTTCCCGGACATTTCCCCGGCTTTTCCCAATTCAATCTTCAGCCTTTATCAAGGCACAAAAAAGAGCGATGCCCCAAACAAGCGTCGCCCTTTTTCATTTTGCAAAGATCCGAAGGGATCCAAAGCCATCCGGCAAAAGATTCCCGGACTTGATTATTTAAAATGAAATCATTTTTTCTTCTTGAACAGAAGAATCACAATAACGATCACTACGGCTATGCAGACCAATATGCCCAGCACGGAAACCAGAATGATGAGAAGACTCATAATATTGATGCCGCCGGAGGCAGAGGAAGAAGGCTTTTCAGTCGCCGTCTCTGAAGGCGCCGCAGTTTCCGGACCGCCGGAAGTCTCCGAGGGCTCTTCGGTCTCAGCAGCCGTCTCAACCGGCTCTTCGGTAGCCGCATCAGGAGTCTCTGTCGGCTCTTCGGAAGCAGGCTCTGATACGTTGACCGTGAGCCTCCCTGAATAGGTGACAGCGCTTGCCCCGCCCTTCGCGGCAGTGACCATGCAGTAATAGTAATAGGTGCCGGGAGCGTCTTCGGTCATGGTCATCTCTGCTTTGGCAGCACCTTCCTCGAGAATAGCCTTAATGTCGGGAAGCGTGCCGTTGGAGGACTTGTACCACTGGAATTCATAGTTCACGCCGTCTGCCTCGTCAACAGTGCAGGACAGCTTGGCGGGCTCTCCGGCTGCGACTTCAACTGAAGCGGGCACCTTCACGACAGGCGGCATCAGTGAGCCTGCGTCGGTAACCTGAATAATGGCTTCACCGGACTTGTATTCCTTGTCGCCGGCCTTGACGATGCAGTAAACAACAGCGCCGTCGAGGTCTTTGTGAATACCGTCAAAGTGAATGGATTTTCCGTTCGGCGCCGCCCCGAACCCGTCGTCAACATAGTGGATCCATTCCGCCTTGGTGATTGAATCCGTGTCATCGAAATCGTATGTGGTTCCGTTGAATACGATATACCAATGATATTCAGCGCCCTCGTCATCGGCATCGCACTCGTAAAAAGCGACTGCGTATTCCGGATAATTCGCGCTCTGAGGATTGGCGGTAATGGCAGCCATAGCGGACAGAGGCATCAGCAGGCACATAAATGCCAACAACAAAGCCATGGTGGCCATGGCTTTGCTGATGCTTAATCTGTTCTTAACAGTCTTAACTAAATCCATCATGCCCAGGGGTTCTGAGAAACAGGCTCTCTTACGCCGGCAAGAATGCCCTTGAAATCACGGACGAACCACTCTCCCGTGGACGGCTTCTGGCGAAGCGAAATCGGTCTCGGGGTATCAGCGCCGTAGGAAGTGACCCAAAGCTGCAGATTGGTGTCGTCGATCTTGCTGTAAGGATTGGACGCAACCACTATGGTGTATGGAGCTGCAGGAGCATAGTCGTTATCAGGGGTAGCGCCCTTGAAGTATGATCTTACGACGTATTCCTTGCTGTCCGAGAATCTGTCCTTAATGAAGGATTTGTCAAGAGCGCTGAGCGGGTCAGGCCCTTTGAGATAATCGATCATCGCAATACTTGTATCTTTATCAACAGGATAAATGTTAAGCGCGACAACGGCCAGAGCAGCGACGGCGAAAGGATCCTTGAGATCCGCCTGGGGCAGAGCCTTAAAAGCGTCAAGCGTCTCGGGAATGTCAGCAAAAGAAATCTCTTTTGTCTCATTGCCGGTGGGAATTGAAGCTTTTACATCATCGATTTTCTTCTTTATGTTATCAAAAAATCCCATAATCATTTACCTCCATAGTAAATATCTACCAGGTTTGACCTCAAACCTGGTCATATTTTACCACCTTTTGCCCGTGAATTAAAGTGTTTTCTTGTTTTGACAAGTGCCGGGGGCCGGGAAAGGCAATAGGCAATAGGCTCGCGTTCCGCGAGAGTTATGAACTGTGAGTTATGGATCTGGAGTTATGGGACTGGAGTACCGGTCAAATCCAAGGATTTTGTTTATATGAACGAATTATGATGAAGGAGACAGCCATGAAACCGTTGACGAAACCGGCGGATTGAATGTTCCCGAACCTATCGAAAAGAATCAAGCGCGGTAAATTCCGGAAGAGTCCCATACGTCCGGAAGTTGCCGCTCTTTAATGCCGGTATCGGGCCCATATTGTTTCGCGCCGTCCTTCGGGGACTGCGTGTTTCTGTTGCGTTTTGTTCTCATAGGAACTCCTTTATAGTTAGTCTTTCTTTGCCGTTTGTTATAAAAATACCGCAGGGATTTCACTCTGCGGTAAGTAACATCTAAAAATTGAGTTTTGGACTGCACGTAATAAAAAACACCGGGTGTATAATAGTCATATGGTTACGATTCGGCAGTAGATGTCGAATCACGCGTGACACTAAATCTTTCAGATTCGGTACTGAGCTTTTTTGACAGTTCGACAATGGCTTATTTGGATAAAGTGCTGTCCTGCTTAGAATGGTTCAACACGATTCATCAAGAAATCAAGCAAGTTACAGTTAAAAATCCCGTCATCGTCATAAAAACTCGTCGGGATATCCCGCCTGATGACGATTTTCTTAAAGAAGTCCCCCGTGAGCCGCAGCGAATCAAGTTCCGCATCCGCCTTTTCATGTTCTTCCATTCTCAAAGCGGATTGAATATAAATCTTTTTGTCAAAATAATTGACGACAAAATCTATCTCTTTCAGTTTTTTCTCACTACCTCTTCTATCTTCCACAACACCGACGTCCACGGAATACCCGCGCCTTATCAGTTCGTTATAAATGATGTTTTCCATCATGTGTCCGGGTTCGATCTGCCGATAGTTCAAGCGGATGTTGCGAAGACCGATGTCCGTGTAATAATACTTATTCGGGTAGTCAAAATACTTTTTCCCCTTCACGTCATATCGCTTTGCTTCGGAAATAAGGAAAGCGTCCATCGTATGCTTCAAATATTTGGAGACCGTGTCATCGGTTATTTTTGTTGTCAACTTATTGTTAAGCGCTCCGGTTATTTTGCTTGCATTTGTTAATGACCCGATTTGTGAGGCCAGATAGTCAAGCATGTTTTCCAGTACGTCTTCCCGTTGAATTCTCGCGTGCTCCACCAAGTCTTTGATATATATCTCATCATATAGGTCTTTCAAATATGCTCGCTTTCGTTCAGGTGTAGGCTCGTTTACAAGTCCCGGCATCCCACCATAAAGCATATATTCATCAAACGCTTCACTCACCACGCCTCCCCGGTAAGCGTAAAACTCCTCAAAAGACAAAGGATAAACTTTTATCTGACTGGATCTGCCCCTGAACTCCGTGGCAATGTCACTGGATAACATTTTTGAATTGCTTCCCGTAACATAGCAATCGAGGTTAGGATATGCCTTCAATTCATTAAGCATATCATATATCGTGACCTCTGTATTGCCGCTTTCTTTATCCACTACCTTTGTTGTGAATTGCACCTCATCGATAAAAAGATAATATTTCGTGCTTTTATCCTCGGCGACAATCTTTTCAACATACTCACACAAAGTGATTGGATTTCTATACCTGTGGAACTTTCTCTTATCCAGTTCGATTTCTAAGATCTGTTTTTCATCCACTCCCGTAGAAACCAGGTATTCTTTGAATAGCGTGAAAAGAAGAGTGGACTTACCGCCCCTTCTGATCCCGGTAATAACTTTAATTCTTCCATCCCACATTCTATCGATGATTTGGTTAAGATAAAAATCTCTTTTAATAATCATAAGAGCCTCCGCAATCGGAATTTAAGACATTTCCGCCGTAAGTTTCGACTATATTATACCTCCTCCAATCATAAAAATCAAGTACTTTTGCCAAAAGTTGTTCGAAAGTTTTTCCATTTCTGCCGTAAGTTTCGACCTATACCAGTCCTTCCGGGACAATGTCATCTATTGAATGCTCTCATCCGGTCTTTGAAACGCCGGTATGTCAAATTCAAATGAATACGGGGCGGAATGTTAATCTCTTTGACTTTTAGCAGGGGAGCAGAATAAGCTCCCGTTTTCTTTATCGTTTCGCCACTGCTCTCGCCAAATTGACCACCATCGTGGTATTGTGAACCGCACCGGAAAAGTGCACTTTCTAATGGACATTTTTGCGTATAGCCGCATTTTTGTTCATTAGAAACGTCTGATTACCAACAGGAGTGACCCGAAATGACAAATGC
>JAGDAX010000070.1 GCA_017848335.1 Clostridia bacterium
CTGCTTCGATCCTGCGCGTCAGTCTCCCGCGTAGTAGAGCCGCACCCCGTTGGTTTCAAAAAACTCAGCCCACTCGGGGCCCGGGTTCTTGTCGGTCACAACCACGTCAACGTCCCCAAACCCGCAGATCTCCACCAGCGAAACCCGCTCAAACTTCGTGCTGTCAATCGCGAGGATCTTCGTCCTTGCGGCAGAAATTATCGCCTTCTTGACCTCCGCGTCGTTGTCGTTCGAATCCGTAAGCCCGTTGGCCCTGTCAATACCCTTGCAGGAAAAAATCGCGTAATCCACGTGGAAGGACTTGATGGAATCGATGGCCCGCGCACCCACGAAGGCGTACCCGCCCTCCTTGAGAAGACCGCCCGTCGCAAAAACGCGCCAGAATACCTTGTCGCTGAGCTCGCAGACGATTTCCGCGGAATTTGTGATCACCGTGAGATTCTTCTTGACCTTGAGCGCCTTCACCACAAAAAGGGCCGTAGAGCTGCCGTCCAGCATAATGTTGGAATTCTCGGGAATGAGTCCCTCCGAAACCTCGGCGATCCGCCGCTTCTGCTCCACGTTCGAAATCTTGCGGACAGAATAGGGCAAATCCACGTTTTCGCTCTCGGAGGCCACCGCGCCGCCGTAGATCCTGCGCGCAAAGCCCTCGCTCTCCAGCTTCATAAGGTCCCGCCGCACCGTCTCCTCTGTAACGTCGAACTGCTGCGCCAAATCGCTCACTATTACTTTTTTCTCTTTTTGAAGCAGATCCTTTATATATTGCTTTCTTTCAATGGCCAGCATGCTTTTGTCCTTTGTGTAATCTGCGTGTGATCTGATGCAAGGCTGCGCTGCGCCGCGATCCGCGAAGCGTTTGTTCTGCGGTGCGATCCGCGAAGCGGTCGTTCTGCGGTGTTATCCGCGAATCGGTCGTTCTGCGGTGTTATACGCGAAGCGGTCGTTCTGCGGTGTTATCCGCGAAAAGGCAACGCCTGCGTGCAATTCGCGAAAATATAACGCCGCCGCTCTGCTGCCTGTCCGCTGCCGCCGCTCTTACAAAATCGTATCCCAGAGCTTCTTGTCGGGCCTCGGGATTATCGCGGTGTCGAGGAGCATTCCGTCCTCGCTGACTGCCTTCGAGGCTTTTTCCACAGAGGCGGTCACAGCCGCCACGTCGCCTGTAAAGAGAATGAACGACTTGCCGGCCATACCCCTTGCGAGACGCAGCTCCACAAGGTTAACGTTGGCGGTCTTGGCGGCCACGTCGGCAGCCACTATCGCGCCGGCCACCGAGAAGGTTTCCACCATGCCCAGGGCCTCGACCTCGCCCACCTCGGAGGCGCCGTAGATCGCCGAGAAGATCGCTTCGTGGGGATTGCCCAGCACAAAGCTGTCAACCATCAGCTCGGGGTACTTGGCTTCCGCAGCGCTCACCGCCGCCTTCACCGCAGCCAGGTTGCCGGCCACGAGAATTATGTATTTCCCGGGGCAGACAGGATGCGCTTCGAGCACTTCTACCTCGGCAGCCTTGATAAGTGTATCCGCCGCCATGAGTCCTGTGGAGATGGTTCTGTATTCTACTAAGCCGATTGCTTTGCTCATCTTTCAAAATTCCTTTTAATGCCTGTGGCATCCCACAACCCGTCCGCGTTTGAACGGCTCGACCATGTTTGTGTCTGCCACGCTGCTGCCTTGTCAGGCAGGTTTAATGCCCTCTGTCAGGCCGGTCAAGCCTCGCGCCCGACAGATTACTGTCCTTCACCGGGCTTGTTACCGCCTCGTATTCAGCACGATAAACTTGTCCGTGACCGATTCGATCCTGCCGTCCCTTGGCGCGTGAAGCGCTACGCCGAGGCTTGTCTCAGGCGTCTTCGCAAGAACGTCGCCCGCCTTCACCGTGTCGCCTTCCTTCACAAGAGCCTGGCAGGGTGCCCCGATGTGCTGCCCGAGAAGAAGCTTCAGCCTGTCCGTCCCGACCGTGCGCTCGTCAAGCGGCGCGTCCACGTCGTACTTCGCGAGCCCCAGCCTTGCGGTCAGGCGTTCCTTCGAAACCATTCTGCGCGGCCTCTGGCGGGACACCGGCGCGAGCTTCACCTGCTCCGCCATCGCCACACCGTGCCTGCGAAGGTTTGACTTGCACTCCCCGATAAGAGTCCTGGGCGAAAGCCCCTGATTGCATGCATACAGCTCGCAAACGCCGCAGGCGCAGCAATAAAGCGTATCCAGGAAGGGCTTCGTATTGTCGCTCCTGAAGCTCACCCCCGCGGTCATAAACGCCGCAGGCGAAATCGGATGCCCCAGAAGGTGCCTCGGGCAAAGATCGGTGCACATATAGCAGTCGCAGCACACCGACTTGGCGCGGTTAAACTGAAGCTTTATGTTGGCCTTGCGGTGCTGCACCACGTATGAATTCTCGGGAATCACCAGAACGTTGCTGGTGGTCTTGGTGACCACGTCGTCAAGCGTCGCCAGCGTTCCCATCATCGGCCCGCCGCAAATATATGCCGGGTTGCCTGTCGTAACGCCGCCTGCCAGCTCGATAAGCTCCCTGAAGCTCATTCCGAGCGGCACTTTAAGAGTAACCGGATTCTTCACCTCTCCGCAAACAGTCACATATTTTTCGGTAACGGGGATTCCCCGGTAAATTGCATTGTAAGCATTAAGCATCGTCTCGACGTTGTAAACCACGCATCCCACGGCAATGGGAATACTTCCCGGGGGCACGACCCTGCCGGTGGTCTCGTAAATAGTCACGACCTCGTCGCCCGCCGGATAAACCTCCGGCAGCAGCCCGATTTTGATATGCTTAAAGGAAGACAGGTTTGCCTTCACCGCGTTAACGGCGCTCTCATAGGAGGGCTTGATGGCAATAATTACGTTTTCCGCCTCGATCGCGGCTGCCACGTCCTCCAGCGCGGTCATGATCTCGTAAGCGTATTTTTCCATGACCTGGCGGTGAAGCCTCAAAAGCGGCTCGCACTCGGCGCAATTAAGAATAATGGTATCCGCTGACTTGTTGATCTTGGCGTAGGAAGGAAATCCCGCGCCGCCGCAGCCTACGATGCCGTTATTCCGCAATATTTCAATAAGTTTTGTCAGTTCCATAAAAATTGTGTAAGCTTGTGCTTATAGCCGGCTTGCCTTGCAACCGTAAGTACGGGTCCCGGGGCAATAGGCTGAAGCCGGGAGTCCGGCGGCCGGAGAGCGAGGTCCGGGTGGCGCAGCGCTGCGCGGACGTTGGATACTCGCGCGAAACGCGCCGGCCTCTGGCCACCGCGCAGCATATTGAACCCCTCACTGAGCACGCTCACGCGTGAACCGTTCGTGTCTCAAAATGCAGACGCGGAATCCGATTCGCAGCGAAGCACACCCGGCACTCGGTAGTTCCTGCCCCGCCTTATTCCAGACCTATGCTGTCATCCACGATGCCGACGATTGCCGCGTCGATGGGACAGTCAGGAAAGCCGCATCCGATACGGGCAGCGCTTCCCTCGGCCACCAGAACAATTTCACCGATACCGGCGCCCACGTTGTCGATAGCGACAATTCGCTTCTTGTCAGCCATGCTCTCCATGGGCTCGATGATCATGAATTTGTTGCCTACCAGATTTTCATTTTTGCGCGTGGCAACGACGCTGCCAACGACTTTTCCTACCAGCATAAAATCACCTTTATCATTTAACGATCATACCGATGTCACCGGTTTTGATTTTGGAAGCATTTGCCTCGTCCGTGTCGATGTGCATTTCCAGCGTATACGAAGGATCAACGCGAATCGATACGTTGTTGAAGATCGTTCCTCTCTCGTTGTTAAATTTAACCGATACCACGTCGCCGTGCTTTACTCCTGCCAAAGCAGCGTCTCTGGGTGTCATATGAATATGACGCTCCGCGATAATGCAGCCCTCGTCAAGGTAAATAACTCCCTTGGGGCCCACCACGGCAATGGGAGCGCTGCCGTCAAGCTTGCCGGACAGCCTTATCGGCGCTTTGATACCAAGCTTAATGGCGTCTGTCTGGGAAATCTCGACCTGTGACTGGCTCCTGCAGGGGCCCAGGACTCTGACGTTCTCGATGGCGCGAAGCTTGACGCCTACAATGGTCACCAGCTCGTTGGAAGCGAACTGGCCGCCCATGAGGTCTTTCTTCTTGGTAAGCTGATAGCCCTCGCCGAAAAGCTCCTCAACGTGCTCCTGTGTCAAATGGATGTGCCTTGCGGACACGCCCACCGGGACGTTGAAGCCAACCTCGGATTGTCTCCCTAAAACATCCAAAACAGCTTTTGTGATTGATTCTATCGATTGATTCATTTTTGCTGCCTTCTTCGATAATGAGTCTTTAACTTTTCCGGTTTCCCTGCTCTCTGCGCCGCGGCAATATGCCTGCGGCCGCGGCGCCTCTGCTGCCTGATCGGAGCGTTTGCTGCCTGATCGGAGCGCTTGCTGCCTGATCGGAGCGCTTGCGGCGCCGCATTTACGGCCGGAGCTTCGGCGGCGCAGGAGCAGCTACATCCTTAACGTGGATCTGTAGCCGGGGACTTGGCCCCGCAGATAATTTTGCCCAGGATCGTATTACTTCAGCTGGGGAAGAATCTTTTCCACATCAGAATGAGGTCTGGGGATAACGTGTGTAGCTATAAGCTCGCCAAGCCTGGAAGCGTTAGCGCCGCCTGCTTCAACTGCGGACTTAACTGCGCCGACGTCGCCTCTTACCATGACGGTAACGAGTCCGGATCCGATCTTCTCGGTTCCGACGAGTTCAACGTTTGCTGCTTTGAGCATCGCATCGGCTGCCTCGATAGCAGCTGTAAGTCCTCTTGTTTCAACCATACCTAAAGCCTGTTGTACCATTTTCTTTTCCTCCTTGTATTGTACTGTGCTTCCTTTTGTTACGGAATCGTTCATTTTTACCTCTGATTTTACGGAATCAGCTGCCGCGCCCGTTTTGGGAGCGGTCTTTTTTGTTGTTTTTTTTGCCTCTGGCATAATATCACACTTTCTTGAGTCTGCTTGCGCTGATGGCAACCATTCTCGCGGTCTCTTCGTGAGGATTCGCAATCACCGCATGTGCGCAGGGTGTCACAAGGCTGCGTTCCATGGCGGCATTCACGGCTGCTGTAACGGCCGAAACCGACCCCTCAACCACAAGTGTCACAAGCCATCCGCCGAGTTTGCGCTCCCACGTAACGAACCTGACATTGGCGGTCTTGCACATTATGTCAAGGCAGTCTATTGCCGCGGTGACGCCTCTCACCTCGATAAATCCCAATGATTCCATGCTCTTCCTCCCGGAGAACCTTCCATTATACCGGCCGTGCCGGCTCAAACCTTCCCTCCGTCAATTCCCAAAAGCCTTTGAGGCTTCCGCGGCTGTGACATCGGGCCAACTCTCTCAAATCAAGCAGAAATTACTTAATCTGGGGGATGATCTTCTCAACGTCGCTGTGGGGTCTCGGTATAACGTGAACTGCCACCAGCTCGCCAAGCTTTGAAGCGTTAGCCGCGCCAACCTCGGTAGCTGCCTTAACGGCTGCAACGTCGCCTCTTACCATAACGGTAACGAGTCCGGATCCGATCTTCTCGGTTCCTACGAGAACGACCTCTGCTGCTTTAACCATTGCATCTGCGGCTTCAATAGCGGCTGTAAGACCTCTTGTCTCAACCATTCCCAATGCTTCCTGTACCATAATATTTACCTCCGTTTAAACTGTATAATAAATCAAAATATCTAAAGCCCTGAAAGCTTTTCATAAGTAATTGTGCCTGTGAGCCGTGACGGCTTGCCTTCGCCGCTAGGACTTGTCCAGACCTGACAGCTTCAGCATCTTTTCGGTGTCCGACGTAGGGTTCGGAATAATGTAATGCGTCACCACTCCGGAGACCTCGTTCGCAGCTTCCACAGCCGCCTCCACCGCAGCCTCCACCGCCGCCACGTCTCCTCTGAACTTCACGAGAATAATGAGCGGCACCTTCAGCTTTTCGGGGTGCGCCGGTTTATTTCTGTCGAAGACCTCCATGTGAACGTTGGCCGCCTTGCATCCTGCATCGCCTGCCACGAATGCCGCCACCAGTCCATATACTTCCACGAATCCAACAGCTTCTGCCATCTTAAATCAAACTCCTAATTAGTTCCGGCCATCGGCCTTGAGGGTCTCCCGGGCCCTTGTGAGCCCTGCCCGCCTGCCTGCGGTCAATCGTTAACGATTGCCACCTTGAGGCCTTCCTGTCTCACGTTCACGCCCATGGCCTCGTTCATCTGGGCCAGCGGGAACTTGTGGGTAATGAGCTCCTTGATCGGGAGACCGATCGCCTGCGCTCTCTTGAGGAAATCAAAGGTGGTGGCGTAATCTCTCAGCGTATATACCCAGGAGCCCACGGTAGTGATCTCCTTGGAGCAGATATCGAAGTGAGGATTGATGGTAGCGTCGCCGCCGTTGATGAAGAATCCAAGCTCGCAAAGTCCGCCGCCGTTGCGGATGAACTTGTATATGTTGGAATGTCCCCCGGGAGCACCCGTGCACTGGAACGCGAAGTCCGCCAGCTGTCCGCCGCAGGCCGCCTTGACCGCCTCGGTAAGAGCCTCGATGCCCTTGATCTCGCGATAATTGGCCGTGCCGCAGGCGCCCATGCGCCTCGCAAATTCAAGCCTCTTGGGGTTGCCGTCCACCGCCACGATGTGCTCGATGCCCATTGTGCGGAGAACAGCGATGCAGATGAGACCGATAGGTCCGCAGCCCTGAACGACCACCTTGGAGTTGAATCTCAAAATATTCGTCGTCTTGGCGCGCTCCACGGCATGTACCAGCACCGCGCAGGGCTCGATAAGAATCCTCGAATCCAGATCCAGGTCGCTGACGTTGAAGAAGGTGGAGCCGAGCTTGCCGCGGATCAGAATGTAATCCGCAAACCACCCGTTAAGGTGAACGTCGTCATCCGGAAGAAGTCCGTACACGTCCGCGCCGCCCACGTTCTGCTTGTTGAGGTCGAACATGGTGATGGCCGGATTGTCCTTAAAGATCATGCAGGTGACGATCTTGTCTCCGAGTCCGATGGGCTTGCCGGCGCTGTCGAACTTGACGTTCTTGCCGATCTTGACGATCTCGCCGGTGCCCTCGTGGCCCAGCGCCACGGGAATGAGTCCGAAGGGGTCCTTCCTGAACTCATGGGCGTCTGTACCGCAGATGCCGCAGCCCTCGACCTTCACGAGGATATCGTCGTCGCCAACCTCAGGAATCGGATACTCTTTGATTTCAAACTTTTCAAGAGAAGTCAGCACCGCCACGTGCGCCACCTTGGGAACCGGCTTGCCTGCGGCAGCGGAATTTGTCGAAGCGGCCGAAGCGGTGTTCATACCGTTCATGGCTTCAAGCACCTTCCTGACAATCTCCTGAATATCACGTTGATTGTCCATTTGAATACCCTCCTTTATCTAATGCACAAGCTGTCGGACATAATGCAATGTCTGCGCTTTGTGAACGTCTGTGCGGAAGTAAGACCCTCGCCCGTGCGGCTGGCAATGGTGAACGTGCAGTAGCCTTCACCGCCGAAGCCGAGCGCCGCGTAGGACGGAGCGTTCTTTACGAGGATCGCCGTGTCGACGGCCTTGCCGTATTTGGTGATATTGTCGATATTCTTGGAATGGATGTGGGCGGAATGGCGGTTGCCGTGTTCAAGCCAGACGGCCTTCTCGATGGCGTCGTCAATATCCTTTGCCCTTACGATTCCGAGTATCGGCATCATGAGCTCCGTAGCGATCAGCGGATGCTCCTTTTCGCCCTCGAATATGATGCAGCGCACGTTGGAAGGAACGTCCTTGCCGATCATCTTCATGAGAGTCCTGGCGTCGCGGCCCACGCATTTGCGGTTGAGAGCGCCCTTGGGGGTGATGACCGTCTCTGCCAGCAGCTGTATCTCCTCGGGAGTGGCCTCGTAGCAGCCGTTCTCCAGCAGGTGATATTTGAGCTCGTCGGCAATGGATTCCACCGCCACTATTTCCTTCTCGGCGATGCAGGGGAGATTGTTGTCAAAGGTGCAGCCGTTGACGATGTCTCTGGCGGCCTTCGGGATATCGGCCGTGTCGTCCACAAGCGCCGGAGGATTGCCCGCGCCCGCGCCGATGCCTCTTCTGCCGGAGGAAAGGACCGTGGTCACAACTCCCGGGCCGCCTGTCGCGGCAATGAGCTGAATGGCCTTGTGGGTCATCATCGTCTTGGACGTGTCCATGGTGGGTTTGACCACGGACGTGGCTACGTTGCAGGGGCCGCCGGCTTCCATTGACGCTCTGTTCACCAGCTCAATGGCGAACTGCGAGGTCTTGATGGCCGCGGGATGCGGGTTGAATACCACCGTGTTGCCGCCGGCGATCATGCCTATGCTGTTGCAGAGAATGGTCTCGCTGGGGTTGGTGGTGGGCGTAATGGCTCCGATGACTCCGAAGGGGCCCATCTCGATAAGAGTGAGACCTCTGTCGCCGGACCAGACTCTCGTGGTGATGTCCTCTGTGCCGGGCGTCTTCTCGGCCAGAAGCTTATGCTTCAGGATCTTATCCCCCACGTTTCCCATGCCTGTCTCTTCAACGCCCATCCGCGCAAGAAGCTCAGCGTTTTCAACGGTGAGGCGCCTTATGTTGGAAATGATCCTCTCCCTGAAATCCATGGGCATCTTCTGCATGACCTTCTGGGCTTCAATGGCCGCGGCGATGGCGTCGTTCATATCGTCAAATATGCCGAGCCTCTTCTCCGAAGACGCATTTGAAAGCTGCATGCTGGCAACAACCTGAGCAACGATCTTTTGAATATCATTCTCATTCATTTTGTAATTGCCTCCTCAAAAAACATTTTACCGAATTTTGCCAATAACGTATCCTGCGCTTCACTGCCCCCGCTGACGCCGAGGCCGCCGACGACGCGTCCGTTCTCACAGAGCGGTTCTCCGCCGCCGAATATAACGATCCGGCTCTGGTTGGTAAACTGTATCCCGTAAAGCTCTCCCCCCGGCGCAGCCAGCTTCTGCAGCTCCGACGTTGACATCTTGAGAGCCGCCACTGTATAGGCTTTTTGGAAAGCGATGTCATAGCTGGCGATATATGAATCGTCCATGCAATGCACCGCCACCGGATTTGCGCCTGCGTTGGAGACAGCCACCACGGCATTCACGCCTATTTCGGCAGCCTTTTTCTCCACCGCCTCGATAAGCCTCACCGCCCTCTCGAGGGTCATTCCGCCGGTCTGCCCTGCGGTCTTGCCTTCATTCGCGCGGATGTTGTTTACCACATTTTCCGTGATACGCTTTATTTGTTCATCTGAAAACGAGTAAGCCATGATACCTTCTTGCAAAAATTTAATTACTGAATCCTTTGGAGCCCTTAGGTTCCCTTAGTTTCCTTAGTTTCCTTCGGTTCCTCAGTTTCCTTAGGTTCCTTCAGTCTCTCAGGCCCGCCGGCCCTGTGCCGCTTCAGCCAGAAGCCGGTTTATTTTCCGAGCTGGGCCATGACCTTGCGGGTGATCTCCGCGATAAGAGCGTCATCGGAGGCCTGGGTGTCCTTGCTGCCGCCGCATCCGCCGCCGCAATTGTGGCAGCTGGGCTTGCCGTCTACCGTGTTGGGGCAAAGGTTGGCGGGGTGACGTCCGGGAAGGCCGAATCTTCTCCTGATCTCGTAAAGGTCCTCGACCTGCTGAGGCGTGAACTCCTTGGGGCCGCCCAGCATCTTGGACTGGTAGAGCAGCTGCGCGTAGAACTCGGTGGATTCCATCTTGTAATACGCGTTAAGAAGCGTGTCGGCATAGGTGAGGGCGCCGTGATTCTCGAGCAGGACCGCGTCGAAATACTGCACGTGCTCCGAAACCGCATCCGGGATCTCCATTGTGGAGGGACGGCCGTATTTCGCGATAGGAACGCAGCCGAGAGCTATGACCGCCTCAGGCATAATGGGCTGTGTCAGCGGAATGCCTGCAATGGCGAAGGAGGTGGCGTACATCGGGTGCGCGTGAACGACCGAGTTGACGTCAGGTCTCTCCTGATAAACTCTCATGTGCATCTTGATTTCAGAGGAAGGCTTGAATCCCGGATTTGCCTGGATAACCTTGCCCTCTTTGTCAACCTTACAGATGTAATCCGGGGTCATAAACCCTTTGCTCACACCCGTAGGTGTGCAAAGGAACTCGTTGTCATTCAGCTTTACGGAGATGTTGCCGTCATTGGCGGCTACCATTCCCCGGTCGTAAATACGACGGCCGATGTCGCAGATTTCCTTTTTGATCTCATACTCAGATTTCATAAAAAGCCTCCTGTAAAAAATCTGTGAATACTGTATCTATTACCTGCCGCGTTTTCTCCGTGAACAGCGGCCTGTAAACTGTGATCGCGAAGGCCTCGCGGCCTCCTGCTGTCAGGCTGAGAGATAATCCCTTATCTTCTCAACGCCCTCTCCTGCCACCGAATCCACCAGAAAGATCTTGTCCGGCGGCACTCCCATGATGTCCATCCAGTTCATTATCATCGGAAGGTTGGCATCCGGGTCGTTTATTTTGGTAATGATCCCTATTACGTCTCTGTTGCAGAAAGCCGTGCTGCCGGGATCGAAAAGGCAGTAGGTTTCATTGGCGGCGATGAGGAAGCCCACCACGTCCGCTTCGTAAGTGTACAGCCCGATGGCCCTCGCAAATTCGCGGCTCTGTATGTATTCGCCGGGGGTGTCGATCACGTCATCATCGTAATTCACGTACTGTGTCTTGTGATAATGTATCTCCTCGCCCCTGAGGGCCTGGGTCAGAGTGGTCTTTCCGGCCTCGCTCCGCCCGATAAGAATTATCTTTTTCATAGCCGCTGACTTCTTTCCAAAGCTGACTTCCTCCCAAAGCCGACCTTCTCCCAAAGCTGACTTCATCCCAAGAGGCCGTCCCGCAGATTTGCCGCAGCGCTCCACCCGGGCAGGACCCTGCCCCGGCTTACCGGACCGCCGCCTGCTCAGGCTTCAGGTCACGCTTGCTCAGGCCTCAGTCCACGCGCCCGGTCAGGTCTTCGTCACCTGCACCGTAGTGAATTTCAGCGTCTCCCTGAGGTAGTCCACCACGGCGTGCACCGCGGCCTCAACCTCCGAAACGGTTCCCGTCATAATGAGCGTTCCGCTGAATCTGTCCACAAATCCGATCTCGGCGCCGGAAGCCTTCATGGCGATATCTCCGGCAATGATCGACGTCTCCGCGGGGCTCATCGTCATGATGCCTATGGAGGAGTTGGAATAGTCCACCGACGGATTGAGTCCCATCTTGCGGTAGAGCACAGGCTCCGGGTTCGCGATAATGTGAGCCAGCGTCACCTGCTTGCCGGGCACCAGCTCCTGTACTATCCGCAGCTTCTTGTCGTCTTCCTGCTGGATAAGTCCCTGTAAGTCCATAATTTCAGCCTCCTATCTGGCATCTCAGGCCGCTCTGTTGGGCGGTCTTAAGAAGCATTTCCACGTAGGACTGCTCCATCGGCTCGATTCCGTCCAGCAGGTATTGCCTGCCGAGGCCTGTGTATTTGTCCTGTCCCAGCCTGTGATAGGGCAGCAGGTGAAACTGCTCCACACCGGGAAGAGACGCCGCGAAGCCTGCGATGGCCGCTATCTCCGCAGGTGTGTTGTTGAACGTGGGAATGACCGGCACGCGGATGATCAGATAAGTGTCCGAAGCGGCTACCTTTTTGGCATTTTCCAGTATGAGCTCATTGCCGCGGCCCGTAAATTCCTTGTGCTTGGCGGAATTTATGTGCTTAATATCCATGAGATACGTGTCAAGGTAAGGCAGGAGCTTCTGAATGTTCTCAAACGGCAGTGTCGCCGCGGATTCAATGGCAGTGGAAATTCCCATCTCCTTGGAAGCCCTGAGAAGAGCCGCCGCGAAGTCGGGCTGGCAGAGGCATTCGCCTCCGGACAGTGTGATGCCGCCGCCTGAATTGCGGTAGTAATCGCCGTCCTTCATGACCTCTTCCATGACCTCGGCCACGGTTACGTCGCGCCCGATGATCCTGGTCTTGCCGCCCACCGTCATCTCCTGGATCTTGTATTCCTGGGATTCGGGGTTGCAGCACCATCTGCAGCGCAGCACACAGCCCTTCAAGAAAACTATTGTCCTGATACCGGTCCCGTCGTGGATCGAGTAACGCTGGATGTCAAATATTCTGCCTGTCTGCTGCATGTAATCGTCGTTCATAAATGGTTCAGGTACCTTCCAAGGGTTACTCTTAAATCCGGTTGACCGGATCGACCGGGTAAATCAAATAAATCTGGATCAAACAATGGCTGCCGGGCCGCTTTAAGCCGCGCATTTGCCTCGAGCCGCCTTAAAATCAGAACGTGTTGGCCTGCGTCGTCCTCGAAATGATGTCGTCCTGAAGCGATCTCGAAAGCGTCGTGAAGAGCGCGCTGTATCCGGCGACTCTGACCACCAGAGATCTGTACTTGTCGGGATTCTTCTGCGCGTCAAGAAGCGTCTCGCGGCTCACAACGTTGAACTGAACGTGCATACCCTTGCGGTTAAAATACGTCCTGAGGTACGTGATGAAGTCGTCAATGCCCTTGGCGTTGGCCAGCGCCGACGGATGGAATTTCTGGTTGTAAAGCGTGCCGTTGGACGCGATAAGGTGATCCACCTTGGCCACGGAATTGGCGGCCGCCGTAGGTCCCAGCTTGTCCCTGCCCTGCGCGGGTCCGATGCCGTCCGCAATGGGTGCGCCCGATAGTCTGCCGTCAGGTGTGGCTCCGGACTGAGCGCCCAGAGGAACGTTGGCGGACACGGGATAAAGCCCGGCCTGGAAAATGCCGCCGCGCGGGTTCTTAAAGGTCTCGAGAGGCCTTGTGTACGTGTAAGCGACTTCGCGGGCAAAGAGGTCGATCTCGTCAATGTCGTTGCCGTACTTGGGCTGGTCCTCGATGTCGGCCAGCATCCTGTCGTAGAATTCCCTGCGCTCCGAGGATATCTCCTTGGAGGCCACAACGCCTGCGTAAACCGCCTTGACCACGTCCGGCGTGATCTGCTCGCCCTTTGCCTTGAGGTTGGCGCACACGGTCTTTACGATGTGCTCCGCGTCAAGAGCGGTCAGGCCCTTGCCGAAATTGTCGGCCATAGCCTGCTTGAAGTCGGCCATGGTATATTTTTTCTCGTCGAACACGAGCTTTTTGATCGCAAAAAGAGCGTCCGCCACGTTGGCGATGCCGAAGCCCTGGGGCCCTGTGAAGTTGTAAATCGCGCCGCCCTCTTCGACGGTCCTGCCGGACTCAAACGTGCCGTCCACAAGGCAGGACTCGAACGGAAGCGGGCTTCTCTCTGCGTGTGCGTAGTCGATGGCGTTGATGGCATTGACCATAAGCGCGATGGAAACGTGCATCTGCTTTTTGTAAGCGTCGAACAGCTGGTCGAAGCTTGTCATGGTCAGCACGTCGCCCGTCTCAACAGTCACCAGCTCGCCGTCCTCGTGGCCGTTGGTGAACACCAGCTCGAGGGGTCTCAGCATATTGAAGAACGCCGCGTCGTGCCAGCCGTCGGTCTTGCCGGGCACCTGAGGCTCCACGCAGCCGATAATATTGTAATCCCTGGCCTCCTCAAGGGGAATTCCCCTGTTCATAAGCGCGGGAATAATGACCTCGTCATTGTAATACGCAGGGAGACCGATACCCGTCCTGGTGAGCTTCACAGCCTTTACGAGGATCTCGTGGGGCGAACCGTTCCAGACTCTGATGGAGAGAGAGGGCATCGGGAGGCCGGTATGCATTGAAGCCTCGATACACATTGACGAGAGGTCATTGGTGGCGTCGTTGCCCTCGCGGTCCTGTCCGCCGACTATAAGATTCTGGAAAAGACTGTATCCCGCGAACCCTTCGGCCGAAGCTGCGTCGCGGCATTTATTGATGTCGTTAAGCTTGATCCAGATGCAGTCCAGAAGCTCCTGGGCGGCCTCTCTGGTGATGGCGCCGCTCTCCAAGTCCTTTTTATAGTAAGGATACATATATTGGTCGAAGCGTCCGGGCGATATCGAGTGGCCGCTGGACTCGACCTGCAGCAGCTGCTGCACGAACCAGAAGGCCTGGCACGCCTCGTAAAAGGAACGGGCGGGCTTGCCGGGAACTCTGCGGCAGACTTCAGCGATCTTAAGAAGCTCTCTCCTGCGGTCCGCCGCGGCACTCGCCGCCATCTTCTCGGCCAGCTCCGCATACCGCTCAGCATAGCGGATAACGCCGCGGCAGCTCCTGATAACAGCCTCGCAGAAGATCCTGCGCTTGGGCGCGTCGGGCTCTCCGACGCAAAGCCCGGCAATTACCTTCTGCGCCCTTTCGATAATGCTCTCAAGGCCCTCGTCTATCACCGTCCAGTACTTGACCGTAAGGTGCCCGATGCCGTTGTAAAAATAGTTGCCCGGCGTGAAAATATTGTGCGCCATAGCTCTGCGGGCCCTCTCGTCCATATAGGCGGTGGCCAGCTCGCTGGTGGTTTTGTTTTTCCAGTATTTGTCGGCTTCCTTGAGACGTTTTTTGGTGTCATCGGAAATATTAAAAGGATCCGCGCTGCGCGTGGCGACGGTGTCAAACTCGGCCTCCAGCCACTCATAGGAGAACTCCGGATAGGTCTGGCAGCCCCTCGACTGAAGCGTGGTGCTTCCCACGATAAGCTCGTCGTCCCTTATAATAATCGGAATATTCTCGAGAATGTGCTGAAAAGCCTTTGACTTGCGCTCAACCTCAGGCTGATCCTCTGTCTGACTGTACGACTCGGTCATGAGCTCCGCTCTGGCAGGCTCGATCTCCGGCATGGCATTGTAAAAAGCCTCGAGAAGTCTCTCTATACGCTTTGTTTTTTCTATCGGACTCGTATCAAATTTCATGATGACCTCCGTATATGGGTGCCCGCAGCCCGCAAAGGCCCGTCAATACACCCCAGTTGTCCCGACACTTATCGAGACTATATGTAGTATACCACGCGTGCCAGTTCCTGTCAACCGCAATTTGTCTTTTTTTGTTGCTTTTGCTTAAATTATTTGTTGTTTTTTGTTTGGTTATGTGAGATTGCGCTCAAAAAGTATTTGTTTCCACAACAACATCCCACATTTCCCGCCGAGGCGCGCCAATGCTTCAAAAAACAAAACAAAAAAAGCGGCACTATATTTAGTGACCGCGGTTCGGCGTCAGGTTATGGGTTTCTGATTTTAGGGTAGGGCTCGGGGTATGGCGCCGGCTGTCGGGTTTAGAGGCGAGCCCTCAGATGCCGGGCACCCGGCTTAGACGCGGGGTTTAAGCGCAGGTCTCAGGCGCGGAGTTCAGGTGTGGGGTCTCAGGCACGGAGTCTCGGAATGGATGTATCGGAAGATGTGAGTCCTCGGGGTATGGTCTCAGGCGCGGAGTCTCGGAATGGCAGTGCATTCAGTCCATTGCTTAGGCTCGACTATCACAACGTTGTCATTGCCGTCAATGCAGCCGCCGATCATGAAATCAACGCGCTTCGACGTCAGCGGAATCCGGTATTCGAGCGCCACCTGCACTTGGTCGTCAATTCTTGTGTCTGAAATGATATTTGCCATTCCCGGCAATGAATTGACCCGCGATTTGAACTCTCCGTCGCTTTCCCGCCAGACGTTGAGCTCTTTGAAAAGCTCGTCGATTCTCGGCGCAATAAGGTTGTTCACTCAATCATTTATGAAAGAGCGTTTTGTCCCCGAATAAACTATACATCTCTTGCTCCTCACAGCATTTTTCTTCTTGATCAGCGTTTGCCCGGACTCACCGCCCGGATTATCCGTCCCTCGCTCCGAATCTCCGCCAAAAGCAAAAAGCCCGCCGGTAATTGACGAGCCTTTAACTTTCCAAAGCTGAATCTAAACCCCCAGCACCTGCTTTATGGTCCGGGAGACGTTGGAGGTCACAAACCCGGCCGCGCATTCACGGTCCGCCACGCTGCCTTCGATGGCGTACGAAAAGTCCACCGCCGCAAGCATCGTGAAATCGTTGACTCCGTCCCCGAAGGCCATGGCTTCGTTGCGGGTGATGCCGAACCTCTCCATAAGGATGCCCAGCGCAGTGCCCTTGTCGATGCCGTGGAGTACGAATTCGCACCAGCTGCCCTTGTGGTAAATGGGATTCAGGTAGTCCTGCCAGTCCGCCACCAGGTAGTCGAAATCCGCGGTCTTGTCGGAGTAGACGGAAATCTTGTAAACGTCCTCTGGAATTTCATCCGCGCTCTCTATCGTGACGGCGTGGCCCTGCATCGTGGCGTCCTTTTCGAGCCGCCTGAGTGCGTCGCCGCAGCCCTTTACGTAGCAGGTGTGCCGGCCGTAGAAGATGAGGTCGAACTCCCTGCCGACCCTTGCAGACAGCGCGTCATAAAAGGCCCTCATGAGGTTTCTGCCGATGGGCTTCGCGTAGATCAGCTGGCCCTTGTACAGGCAAATCGCTCCGTCATACCCGATAATGGCCACGTCCGCCGCAGCCTCCGGGAACATGTCGAAGACGTCCGCGGGGGACCTTCCCGTGGCAAGCACCGGAAGGATGCCGCTGCGCGCAAGAAGCCCGATGATCTCGCGGCCCGAAGCCGTGTCGCGTCCTTTGACGAGCGTATTGTCGATGTCTGAGCAGATAAGTTTGATCATGTGTTTTCCTTTGCTGTGAAGCGCTGCGGAGTGCTGTGGGGCGCTGTGTGGTTTGCTATGGGCACTGTGGTGTTTGTGAGCAGGGATACCGGCTTTTCCGAAGATTGCCGCGGCGTGCTACATGATGCGGCCGGCTGTATAATGACGCAGGCTGTATGGTATATTGCCGCGGCCCGTCGCCTGGGTCAGGCGCGTTTGCGCTTGCATTGGCCCGGCCGCATCCGGCCCGGCTGCAGATCACCGTTTCATTGTACACCCTCAGCCCTGTGTTTTTCAAGAAGCAGCCGCAGCCTTTTTGCGCTTTCTGCGCTTATCTTTTCGCGCATTTCGGAGCTTTCACTCTCTGCACGCTTCTCGCGCTTCCGGAGCGCCCCGGTGTGAAACAGCGGTGCTTTATATCCAATTGATCGTCACCTTGTACAGCGGCTTGCCCTTCTCGAACCCGTAAAGCCTGCGGTCCTCGCCGCGCAGAAGCGGAAGCAGCACCTCGCTCCGGAAGCGCTGCAGCAGCTCCACAATGGCCTTCTCTTCGGCACACTTGACGTTAAAGCGCCAAAAATAATTGTTGTCCACCTTGGGAATGGCCGCCCTCGCGGTCTTGAGAATTTCCGGCGCGGCCGAATTCTGTGATGGCGGCGCGGCTGAATTCTGTGATGGCGGCGCGGCCGAATTCTGTGATGCCGGCGCGGCTGAAGGCTCGGCCAACAAAGCCGCTTCCCGCGAAGCCGCTTCCCGCGAACGCGAATCACTATTCAGAGCCCTTAGCGAAGGCGCAGCCGAAGCCCCGGACAAGGCAGCCGCTTCCTGCGAGGTCACAGCAGAAGCCCCTCCCAACGGAGCCGCCGCCATCGCCGCAAGGCTGTCGTGCAGATACGCGCAGAGCCTGAATGCGCCGCGGTCGTCCTTCCCGGACACGGTGATCGAGGCCACCGAAGCAAAGGGCGGAAAATCCAGATCCCGCCTGTATTTGACGGTGTCGCGGTAAAACGCGTCGTAGTCCTGGCGCGCGGCCTGACCTATGATTTTGGCCTCGGGGTCCATAGTCTGGAGAACGCAGCGGCCCGGCTTCTCAGCGGTCCTGCCTGCCCTTCCGAAGACCTGCGTCAGCAGCACGAAGGCCCTCTCCCCCGAATTGTATTCGCCCACCGCCGCCAGCGAGTCTCCCCCTGTAACGCCCACCAGCGTCACGTCCGGAAAGTCAAGCCCCTTGGTGACCATTTGCGTGCCGATGAGTATGGCCGGCCCCGGCGCCGTGAACTGCTGAAGCAGCGCTTCATGGCTTCCCGGGAGCTTGGTGGTGTCGCTGTCCATACGGACGACGTTGACCGCCGGGAAGAGCTTCCGGACCGTTTCCTCAACCATCTCGGAGCCGTAGACCTTGCTGGTAAGCGCGGCCGAACCGCAGCTGGGGCAAAGCCTTGGAGCGACCTCCGTGGCCCCGCAATGGTGACAGACGATGCGGTCTGCGCTCTTGTGGTACGATACCGCGATAAGGCAGTTGCGGCAGCCCACCACCTTGCCGCAGTTTTCGCAGGTAAGTCTGGCCGAGAAGCCTCTCCGGGGCACGAAAATGATCGACTTTTCGCCCTTCTCGATATTCTTGTGCAGCTCGGCAGCCAGCCTTGAGGAGACGGGCGTCATGTTGCCGCCGGATATTTCCTTTTTCATGTCGACGATCTCGACCTTTGGCATAGAGCTTGCCAGCGCCCGCTTCGAAAGCAGCGCAAAGCCGATTTCGCCCTGCTCCGCCCTGTAAGCCGTGGTGACTCTCGGTGTGGCAGAGCCGTATACAACCAGGCCGTTCAGGTGCCTCATGCGCATAGCGGCCACCTCCGGCGCGCTGTAATATATGTCGCTTTCGGCCGCGAAGCTTCCCGCTCCCCCGTGTGCAGGCTCCGCCTTGTAGGAGGGCTCCTGCTCCTCGTCGATTATGATGAGGCCCAGATTTTTGAGAGGGGCAAACACCGCCGACCTGGCTCCCAGCACGATTTTAGTGAGTCCGCGCCGCATCCTTTCGTATTCCTGCGCTTTTTTGGCCGGCCCGATGCCCCCGTGAATGACCGCCACGTCGCCCCCGAAGCGGCTTGTGATGCGTTTTATCATCTGCTCGGTAAGCACGATTTCGGGCACCAGCATTATCGCGGAAATGCCGCGTGAGAGCGCGCAGTCGATGAGCTGGAAGTAGACCTCCGTCTTGCCGCTGCCCGTTACGCCCCGCAGAAGAAACTCCGCGAATGCACCGCTGTCCAGCTTCTCCCTGAGCGCGTCAAGAGCCGCCCGCTGCTCGTCGTTGAGCACCCTGGGCGCGTCGCTTTTCCGAACCGGCAAGGCCGTATAGGCCGCATCGCCGGCGGCGTGATCACCTTTGCCTGAATCCTCTGCGGCGTGATCACCTTTGCCTGAATCCTCTGCGTCGGTATAAGTCTCCGGGTCCATCACCTTCACGGTCTGCTCCCGGGTAATGATTCCGTCATTTACAAGCACCGTCAGCATCCGCTTCGTGACGCCCGTGTGCCGCACCAGCTCGTTTTCCTCCGTCGGCCCCTTCTCAAGAAGCATGGCCACCGCGTCCAGCGTCTGTATCCTTTTTGACTTTTTTGCCTTAAAATAGGCGTCGACCGTCTCCCTGTCCGCCAGCGGCGCGACAATATTCACCTTCCCGGTAAGCTTTCCCGCGCGCACCGAAATGAGCCTGTAAGCCGCCGCCACAGAGGTCACGTATCGCCTCGCGATATCCTCCGCCAGCCGCATCTGCTCCCCGTCAAGGGGCTGAAACAGGCCGTTCACGCCCTCAACGTATTTCAGCTCATAAACCTTGCCGTCCACGGTCTTGGTCTCGCCGCCTTCCTGAAGCGCCACCACGATCCCGTTGACTTTGCCCGAAGCCCCGAGAGGCACGTTCACGAAGACGCCTTCACGGATCTCCCCGCGAAGCTCATCAGGCACGAGATATGTGTAATTTGTGTCATACGAGCTGTCCGCGCGTATTATCCTGACGTCTGCCTGAAGCATCGTGCGTCTCCTTCGTCTGCGTTCTCCGATTGCACCGCGTCTGCGTTCTCCGATTGCACCGCGTCAGCGTTCTCCGATTGCACCGCGTCAGCGTTCTCCGATTGCACTCCGTTTGCGCAAAAATGAACCCCCGCCCGGGCCGTGCTCCGCGGCTTCTATTGACGCGCCTGCGCATAAATTAAGCCCCGCCCGAATGCGCCGGGAAGGGCTCTTTCAAAAATAAACTGTCTACCCTGAGGCAGCTCCCCCGTCAAGTATATTCTTTTATAAAATCAGGGATATTCGCTTCGTCTCCGTTGATACTGATATAAAAGTCAAGGCAATTGTCCTTGGTGATCGCTTTAAGGCCCTCAAAGAATTCCTCGAGATTGCCGGCCGCCTCGCCTACAATATAATTGAGCCCGTCAATAAAAATCGTCTCAATATCGTAGTTCTGCGACGCCACGCCGCAAATAAATCCCAAAAATGCTTTGGCGCCCTCTACGGGGTAATCCTTCACGTTGACGAACCTGATCTCCCTGGCCAGCTTCATCATCTGTTCGTTGCTGTCATCAATATA
>JAGDAX010000071.1 GCA_017848335.1 Clostridia bacterium
GGCGTCAGAATGATCACCACAAAGAATTCGATCAAAAAGTTTATGCCCACGAGGCCCGTGAGGGAGTAGAGCAAAATGTTGCTGCCGCCGGACCACGCGCTGAGGACGTCCTTGAACCAGAGGAGCATGAGCACCACGAAGGTCCCGGTGTTGAAAATCGGGGCAAGCACCGCCGCGTTGTAGTACGCGGCATTTTCATTGGTGAGCAGCTTGCTCATACCGAAAAGAAGTCCGCCCGCCGCAAGAGCCGCCAGCACCATTATCAAAAGCTGCAGCCAGACGTTGACGCCGCGGAGCTGCTTCGAAACGGCAAAGGCCGCCCCGAAAATGAAAACGCCCGTGATCGTGTAGGTGATGCTGAGGGAGTGCTTCTTGAACCTCGTGAAGAGCTTGCAGGCCAGCGCAGGCATGAGCCCTGCAAGGGCGCCCTTAAGAACGCACATTACCCAGCCCAAAACAGGGTTGGCCTGGAAGACCATAAAGCCGCCGGGATCCTTGCCGGTAAGCGAAAGAATCGACACGATAATGCCGAAAATGACGCCCAGCGCCAGCCCGGGAACAGGCCCCAGCACGACTGCGCCGACAACTATCGGAAAAAGTGTGAGAGTGATGGAAAAAGGCCCCACCGGGATGCCGCCCACCAACTGGAGGACAACCACGAGAGCGGCGAGAATTGCTGTGAAAACCAGCGCGATTACTTTTTTGTCTGTATTGAACATATTCAAACTCCTTACTCATGCTCCCACTGACCGGGATGCAACGTAAAAATCACCGAAGACTGCGGGATGAGCGCTCAAAGTCCTGCTCCGCTGAAAGCTGGAACGGACGGCCTTCCTTCGTCTCCGGTGGAATTGTAATTGATTTAGCTTAAAATATCAATAAAGATCTCTTCCCTGATCCCGCCAGGCAGGAACGGGGCGCAATATTGAGGCGCCGAAGGTCGTAAACTATTACGTATTTATAATATTCGCGTGCGGATTTTCCGACAATACAGCTCTTTCCGATCTGGCGCAGTCCTTCGACTATTATCGGTTTATGATTTTCATTGTTCTTCCGCGCCGGGAGCTTGTCATATGCTTTTCTCTGTATCTCCACAGCATCACCTCCGGTCCGCAGAGATCATAAAACGAAGATCTGCATAAAAAATGTGTTTCGGAAACGAAACACATCGGGCAGACCGGGCTTTCCGGTTATTTTGAAAAACGGGAAAAATCACGCTTTGCGGACGTTCTTCTTGTAGATGATGTACAGGCCCTCGATAAGGAGATTCGGGTTGTGAACCACCTTCTTGCGGGTGTGCTTGCTGATCTCGCCGGAAAGGCCGCCCGTTGCCACCACGAAGGCTTCGCAGCCAAGCTCCTCCTCGAACCGTTCGATCATACCGTCAAGCATTGCCGCGGTGCCGAACACGATGCCTGACTGCATGGAGTCGTTGGTGTTGGTGGAGATCGCGTGCTTCGGTGCCTCGATGGCGATCTGCGGAAGCTGCGCCGTGCGTTCGATAAGCGCGTTAAGACCTGTCATGACGCCGGGCATTATCGCGCCGCCGATGAAATTGTTGTCCTTGTCGACAGCGCTTACGGTGGTGGCCGTACCCAGATCCAGAACGATAACAGGCTTTGGGTAAAGATTTGAGGCCGCGACGCAGTCCGTCAGCATATCGGAGCCGAGCTGGGAAGGATTGTCGATCTTGACGTTAAGGCCCGTCTTGATGCCGGGCGCCACGAGAAGAGGCTTCCTGCCGGTGATCGTCTCGATGGCCGACTCCATGGGCTGCAGAAGTGAAGGAACCACGGTCGAGAGAATGGAATCGACAATGTCCGCAGGGGCGACGCCCTTGAGCGAAAGAACCTGGCAGATCATTGCCGCCAGCTCGTCGGAGGTCTTGCGGAAGTCCGTGGAAAGCCGCGAAACAAAAGAGAGCTTGTCGTCTTTGAAGATGCCAAGCACGATGTTGCTGTTGCCGATGTCGATAGCTAAAATCATGGTGTTCTCCTTTATTGAAAGAGGCCGGGCCCGGTGCCGGAGGCGGCCGAAGACGCGATGCCGGAGGCGGCCGAGGTTCGCATGCCAAAGAGCGAAGGCCGGGGGCCCGGGTCCCGATATCAGGCACCGGAAGCTCCAAAAGCGTTTACCTCACCAGCGCCGCCTCCTTCAGCGACTCAATAGTCTCCGGGCTGATGCCCAGCGCGTCCGTGATAAACCCGTCGATCGAGCCGAAATCACGGCTTGCCGCGGCGATGAAGGAATCAAGATAGCGCTTGCGTGCCTTCAGGACCTCCTTGAGCTTGCGGGCGCAGCGGATCGAGCCGGTGGCAATGAAGATCAGCGGGCAGTACTTGATGATGTCCGCTCTTGCTCCCGAATTCGAAAGCATGTATTCGTTCACGATCGTATCGTAATCCACGTCCAGCATATGCAGCAGTAGCATGGAGACGATGCCCGTGCGGTCCTTGCCGGCGGTGCAATGGTAAAGCGTTGCCTTGCCGCTTCTGGCGTTGCTGATGATTATGTCCAGAGCCTCGCGGAGCCCGTCTATCGCTTCGCGCGAGGTCGCCATGACAGGGTACACGTTTTCCAGATCGGGGATGGCTTCCAAAAGGGCCGCCTTGGTGTGGCCGCCGGTGGCAATCGTCTTGAGGGACTGGCCCTTGGCGTGGCTGAGACCCGCGGTTTCCTCGCTGAAAAGGGGCACGTGCACGTATGCGGCGCCGGGAATGGTCTTGTCGGGCCTCTCGGTATGCTCCGCGTCCGTGCGAAGGTCCACCACCGTGGCGGGCTTCACGAGCTTTGAGATTTTGCCGGCGCTGCGGCCGGAAATTTTGCTTAGCTGCGACCCGCGAATGAAAAGGTGCTCCCTGACGGTCTCGCCGTAGCTGTTACGAAGGCCGCCCAGGTCCCTCAGGTTGCGGGTTCCTCTTATTTTGATCTGCATCAATACTCCTTCGCAAAAATGCCGCCGCAGATCCGCGGAACGGCACGTTGCTGCAAGTTAAATCAGTTTGACGATCCGCCTAAGGCAGTCGAAGGCGCGCGGAACCGCTCCGTTTAGGCGAGCCGGAGGATCAGTACTTCGGTGAGCCGGAGATTCCTGCGCCGCGGGCGTCAAAGCTTCTCGAGGAAGCTGATGATCCTTTGAGCCAGCCGCTCGTTGCCGAGGTCGTTGGGGTGAAGTCCGTCCGGCGCGTATCTCTCCATGAGGATCGGCTCCGCCGGCTGAATGCCTGACACAGACCAGAGGTCCAGCAGCGGGATCCCGTAGTACTCCGCGTATTTCCTTTCGGCCTCGACGTACTCGGGAAGCGGCCTGACCGGCTTGCCGTAGTCGTTGGAGGTGCTGAGCTCGTTGGACCTGTGAATGGGGGTCATTATCACGATCTCGGCGGAAGGGTATGCGGTGATGAGGTTCTTGATGAGGGCATTCATGGCGCCCATGAAGGTGTACTCGTCGTTGCTGAGAAATTCGCCGAACGCCGCGTCGCCGTGGCCGAAATCATTGGTGCCGCCGAAGACCATTACCACGTCCGCGTCCCTGTCCATCTCAAGCGCCCTGTCAACGTAGCAAAGGTCGAAAAGCGGATTGGGGGAGGGCTCCTTCTGCCTGGCGATGCGCGTGCCGCCGATGCCGTAGTTGCGCACGATTGCGCCGGTTCTGGCCGCGATAATGTCGCAGAATCTCTTGTCGGGAGCGGTGGTGCCGCAGCCCTCGGTGATGCTGTCGCCGAGAATGTTGATCTTCAGGTTTTTAAGTTCCATAAAACTTGCACTCCTTTACGTGTCAATAGAACACAAAAATGTCAAAGCATATATGCCGATAAGCCGCACGGACTCAATAATTTACTTTGCTGCCTCAGGCCGCGCCGAAGCCGGAATATTTGTCGTCAGCCGCGCCGAAGCCGGAATATCGAGACCCCGAAGGGCTGCACGCACCAAGGCTCCGCCGACGGCACCATGCGTCCCTCGCTGTTCTCGCATATGATATCAGTTTTTTCGGTCACCGACAAGAGGCCGTCTGAGGATCTTACCTCAACAGGCACGCTGCTTCCGGTGGTATTCGCGACTACCAGCACCATATCGTCGGGCGGGCCGCCCGCGGCGGCATATATTCCTGCGACCGGCTCAGGGCCTGCCGGTGATTCCCCTGACTCGGAACCTGAACAGGGGCCGGAACCGGACTCGGAGCCTGAACCGGAGCCATAGCCTGAACCGGAGCCGCAGCCTGAACCGGAACCGCCGGCCGTCACGGTGACCTTGTACAGCGTCTTCCGCTTATAGAGCTCGTTGTACGCCACGAATGCGTAGTAGGCCGGGAAGGGCTTGGCGGTGAGGGGATTGAAGAGCCCCGCATAGGTCGAAATCCCGTAGCCTGCGTCGTAAAACATTGCCCCGTCAAGAGGCGCTTCCGTAAAAGCCAGCATCATACCGGCCACGGCGGATGCGTGCCGCATGGTGCCTTTTTGGTCAAGCTCCAGATTCCATTCGTCGCAGAAGATCTCGACGTCTCCGCAGCCTGCGCCGGTCAGCCGCCTTTTCGCGTAATCCGCGTAGATCAGGTTGTGCGCGATCCCGTCGTAGGAATGCCACGAGAAGAAATCGAAGGGCGAGCCGGTTCTCTTCACGTGCTCCAAAAAGCCGTCAAAAAACTCCACGAAGTAGCTCAGCCGCGATCCGACGTTGGCCTCGGTGGGCGCGTCCGTGTTGAGAACGGCATAGAACCCGCAGCTGGCGTATCCGCCTATTTTAAGGTGAGGAAAGCACTTCTTGAGGTGCTTGGAGGCCGTCTCGTAGAGGTCGTAAAACTGCTCCTTCGTGCCCTGCCACATGGGATTGGCCTCGGGCTCCCTCTCGTTGTCCGCCTCGTTCCAGATTTCCCAGTACCGTATGTTAAAGCGGTAGCCGTTGTTCCAGCCCTCCGTGTAGTGCCGCACCACCATCTCGCAGACGCGGGCCCACTTGTCGAAATCAGCCGGCGGGAAAATGTGAAAAGCCTTCACCGCGTGGAAATTCTCGATAGTCACGCCAAGTCTGAAGAAGGGCTCCACGTCATTTTCCACCAGCGCTTCAATGAATTTGTCCGTGAATCCGAAGGAATACGCCGTCGGGTCGTACGGATCCCGGCTGAAGTCCGGGAAAATCGCAGGAATGTCCGCAAAAACGCTTCCCCCGTAATACCAGGCCACGTCGTGAAGGCGCGAGAACGGGATCCCGGCGTCCTTGAGGTACTTGACCATGCGGAAGTTAAGGCCCGAAAACGGCGCCTGCCCGACCCCGTGAAGGGGCTTCGCCGCGCGTGTGGAATCAGTGTCAACAGTAATTAAAGCCAAAGGTCATACCCTCCTTTTCATCGGGGATATTGTAGCATTTTCGGGCGGGCGAGACAAGGCGGTTCAGGGAGGCGTGAGGCGCGGGGAGGTTCTGCATGGCCCGGACGCTCTTTTTACGCCGAAAGCGCATCCCGATAGATGCGCTTTCGGCGTAAAACGGTGCAGCCGTTTGAAGCTCCAATGCGGCTGCGCCATATAAGCAAGACTAAGCAGGCCTGAACAAGACGGAACAGCCCTGTGCAAGACTAAGCAGGTCTGAAATCCGGTAAGGCTCCGTCAGGCCCTGCCGCGGCTTCAGTCTTTCTTTTTGAAGAGCGCAGCCGCAGCGGCAGCGGCCAAAACTATCGCGGCAGCGCCGCCCGCAGCTGAGCCGCAGCTTTTCCCGACCTTGGGGGTCTCGGTTTCGCCGGAAGGCTTTTCGGTTGCGGCAGCCTTGCCGGTCTCCTCCGCCGGTTCCGCAGTCGCGGCAGGTTCGTCTGTGTCCGTGCTGCCGTTCGTATTGTCGGGCTCGTCTGTCCCGGCGTCTCCGCCATCGGTCTCGCCGGGCTTGTCGCCAGGGGCCCCGGTGGCTTCTTCGGCAGGATCCTCTGTCCCGGCCTCATTCCCGGGCTCTGTTGCTTCTTCGGTCGGCGCCTCGGTGGGAGCCTCGGTGGGCGCCTCAGTGGGAGCTTCGGTGGGTTCTTCGGTGGCCTGCGGAACAATGCCGGACGCGCCAAGAGTCACGTACGGGTAAGCGTCCACCTGCCAGCTGTCAGCGCCGCTGCCGGTCTTGGCGGAAAGCTCGGTGGCCCAGTTAAGGTTGCCCTCGTCGTCCTTGACGTCGTTGATCTGGAAGTGGATCCCTATCTCGGAGCTTGTGCCGGAGAGAACGTTCTTGCCGGCGGTTTTAAGCGGGATCTTGAACTCGGCGACGTACCCGCTGCCGGTGCGTCCGGCGGCGTATTCAAATGCTTTGCCTACCTTGTCCGCGCCGTAATTGGCGGTGCCTGTCCTGGTGTAAACGCAGGGCCAGCCGGTGCAGTCGATGCGGTACTGTACAATGTCATTCTCGGCGGCGCTGTTCTTCTCGTTAATGAACACCTCGCAGGACTCTGTCTGCCAGGGCGAGCTTGTCTGGAACTGTGCGTTGGGCTCGAAGATCTGCGCCTGATCCGTCACCTCAAAAAGAACGTACACGAAGCCGTCCGTGCAAAGCAGCGTGGCAAAGCCCGTGGCGCCGACGGACTGCTCCTCGGACTTCTGGTATCTGATCTCCACGCGAAGACCCTGCCCGTAAATATCATCCTTCACGCCGTCGATCGCGATCGCTGCGGCAGTGGCCGGAACGTCCCCGAGAAGCCCTCCGTCCTTGTGGGCCGTGGCATTGATCTGCGCCGCAGAAAGCACCAATGCCAGACAAAGAACGAGCATTGCCGGCACTGTCACAAAAAAACGTGAAATACTACCATGTTTCATTGAATATCAACTCCTCAAAGCGATTTTGCCTCGCTTGAATTATACTGCACGGACGCGGGAGTTGCAAGGGATTTGAATTGGAATTTAGTGCCAAGTGTCAAGTGCCGGGTGCCGGGTGCCGGGTGCGCTGCGCGCTGCTACGGGATGCGAGCTGTGGGATGCGGTTGTGGGATTGGAGTCGGGAGTATGCGGGCCACGCGTCAACCGTTCGTGTCTCAAAACGCAGACGCGGACTCGTCGTCAATGGCCGGCTGATTCGTAACTCGCGTCCCATAGCGATCATCTCACGGGCCGTAGCTCGCGCGGAACGTGCGGAGGGCACTCGCCAGGTTCTTGAACTTCCTGCCCGAAAATGTTATCATAAATGCGTGCGCGCATTATAAGCCGCCTGCCTGTTTTCGCCGGATCCGCCTTTCGGGATTATTGACAGATCCGCCTCGCGGGATTGCCGCAAAATCTGCCCGGCCGGATCATCGCGGAATTTCCGGAGCGCTGCATTCACGGGTGCCTCAAAAGGTTTGCTTCGCAGGTGCTTCAAAGAGTTCGCCTTCACGGGCGGCTCGAAGATATGCATTCACGGGCAGCTCGAAGATATGTATTCACGGGCATCCCAAAAACGATTCAGAGGAAGCTTCCGCGGAAAAACCGGCGAAGGCTTCGGGCGGGATTTAAGGATTTATTAAACAGCGGCTGTTAAAATTTGCGTCTAAATAAGCGCTGAACAAATGCCCCCTGCGGGCGGGAAATTGACGCGGCGTATTGCCGCGCCGGCGGTCAGCGTGATCTCAAAGAAAAAACGCGGCGGGTCCGCACATTAACGGGAACGGTGAGCTTTTCATGAAGATAAAGAAAAAAATCGTGATTCTGTCTGTCATAGCGCTGGCGGTGGTTGTATTTGCGACGGCATATTTCAACCTGATTCTGCCTGTCCTGAACGTGCTGTATAACCCCATCAAGGGCAACGAAGGGAACCGGCAGACCGACACCGTCATAAGGCACGATATGGACGTGGTCATCGACCCCAACGACCCGTACCATTTGGGCAACATGACTGATTTTCCGGGGTTTGACGACCCCGAGGCCACGGTGGACCCCGAGAATCCCGGGGGCAATGAGGATCCGTATGACCCGGACGACCCCGATAAGCCTGACGAGCCTTCCATAGCCGAGGGCGAGTTTGATATTGACGCGGCGGTGCGCATCAAGGCCTCCCAGATCACCTTCGAGCCCGGCACGCGCAATCTGCTGCTGGTGGGCTTCAACCCGGACGAGCAGCTGGCGGACAGTATTTTCATCGTGAACATCGACGAAGGCCGCAAGCTCATCAAGCTGATTTCCGTGCCCAGGGACACCTACGTGCCTCATTCCAAGGCCACCCAGGACGCCATGAAGGCGGCGCGCTACTACTACGCGGCGGGCTCCCATAAGATCAACGCCACTTATTTCATCGGCAGCAATATCATCAAATACGTGGGCGGCAAGTTCAACAACTCAGGTATCGACTTTATGTGCGCGATCCTGTCGGCCATGCTTCCGGGATGCGAGATCGACGACTACGTGTACGTGGACTTCTTCGGCTTCATGGATATTATCGACGTGGCCGGCGGCATATACGTTACCTCGCCCGAGAATATGTACACCCTCGAGGGCGAGCTCGCCATCCGCAAGGGCCGCTACAAGCTGACCGCCCGCGAAGCGCTCTTCTACGTCCGCAACAGAAGCCGGCTCAAGCCCAACGGCGAGAACACCTTCACAGGCGGCGACAACTACCGCAAGATGAACCAGGCGAACTTCATCACCGAGGCGGCCACACAGCTCCTGACCAAGGAGAACATGACGATGAACAAGATCCTGAACTATATGGACGTGCTCAAGAAGAGCGTCTTCCACAGCGTCACGGCGAGCAAGCTTTCGTACTACCTGCCCGTGGGCGCGGACTTCGCCAACAAGGAGTACAAGGTCGTGTCCTACGTCATCGCCGGCAAGGAGATCGACCCCTTCGGCGACCACTCGTCTTACGTGCAGCTTGACTGAGGAAAACCGGGGCATTGCGGGCGCCGCGCGGAACGCGCGCCGATGAGTGCCCGGCGCCAGGTGCCGAGTTCCGGAAAAAGGCCAAAGGCACCCGGCGCACAGCCCCTGTCACAAGGATGCAGACGCGTAATCAAGCCTGCAGCTCGAGTTCCATAGCCTGCAGCCCGCATCTCATAGCTCGCGCGGAACGTGCGCCGGCCTCCGGCCTCCAGTCTCCGGCCTCCGGCCTTTCTTGGCACTTATCACTCAATTACAAACCACTTCAGGAGGAAAAAATGATCCGTATCGAAAACCTTGTTAAAACGTACGGCAAGGTCGTGGCTCTCGACGACGTCTCCTTCGACGTCAACAAGGGCGAAATACTGGGCTTCCTGGGGCCGAACGGCGCCGGCAAAAGCACAGCCATGAATATTATTACCGGGTATCTCGCGCCCACGTCCGGCACCGTGCTGGTGGACGGCGTGGACATTGCGGACAAGACCATGGAGATCCGAAGGATGATCGGATACCTTCCGGAGCTGCCGCCTCTTTACGGGGATATGACCGTAAACGAATACCTCAATTTCATCTGCGACCTGAAGTCGGTGTCCGCCAAGGCCCGCAAGAGCATGCTGGACGACATCACGTACATTGTCAAAATCGGCGACGTGCGCAAGCGGCTTGTCAAGAACCTCTCCAAGGGCTACCGCCAGAGAGTCGGGTTCGCGCAGGCATTGGTGGGCGATCCGCCGATCCTCATTCTCGATGAGCCCACGGTGGGTCTGGACCCGAGGCAGGTGCTGGAATTCAGGCGCATCATAAGCACGCTCGGCCGCAATCACACGATCATTCTCAGCACGCATATTCTGCAGGAGGTGACGGCGGTTTGCAGCGACGTGGTTATCATCAATAACGGCAAGGTCGCGAGGCAGGGCGCCATTTCCGAGTTTACCTCCGCGGGAGGCAGCGAGAAGCGGATGGTGGTGACCTTCGATGGCAGGAAGCCGGACTGCGAAGAGCTCCTGAAGAGCATTCCGGAGATCTCCTCGTTTAACTTCTCGCGCATCGACAGGAACGCCGCGGTGTTCAGGATCGTCACGTCGGGAAGCACGGACGCCGCCAGAAGCATTTTCCGCGCGGCAGTTGAGAAAAACATACCTATTCTCGAGATGAAGTCCGTCGAGAAGAGTCTCGAGGAGGAGTTCGTCAATATCATTTCAAAGGATACTTCCGAGGGAGGTGAGGACTGATGGAGGCTGTTTTCAAAAGAGAGCTTCAAAGCTATTTTAAATCGCCGGTGGCGTACTTTGTGATCGCGTTCTTCGGCGCACTCACGGGGCTGTATTTCTGGAACATCAACCTCTACAACGGCAGCATCGAGTTTACGATGACGCTGGCGTCGCTCACCACGTTCCTCATCTTCTTCATTCCGGTCATTACCATGAAGCTTTTTGCGGACGACAAGAAAAACGGCACCGAGGTGCTGCTGCGTACCGCGCCTGTTCCCACGTGGAAGATCGTGCTGGGCAAGTATCTTGCCTCGGTGGTGGTGTTCGGGTGCATGTGCCTTGAGACCATGATCTGCCCCATCATTATGACGTTCTTCGTGAATGACAGCGGCGTGTTCCCGCTGGCGATGACCGTCGGCGGTTATGCCGGATTCTTTATGCTGGGGCTTGCCTATCTGGCGGTGGGAACCTTCGCGTCCTCGGTCACGGACAGCCAGCCCATTGCCGCGGTGCTCGGCGTCATTATACTCATAGCCATCACCTTCGTGCAGACAATAGGAGAGACGATCAAAGGCTGGCTGGGAAGGGTACTCATCTGGATATCGCTGTCGTCCAGATATGACGACTTCGCGTCGGGTATTTTCAGCGTGTCCTCGGTGTTCTTCTATCTGACCTTTACGCTGCTGGTGCTTTTCTTCACCTCGGTCAATATTGAGAGAAAGAGGTGGAACTGATGGCCGGTAAATTCAAGGACAAGCTTAAAGATAAATTCAAGGACAACGCTGCCGGCAAAGCCGCCGATTCCTCCGTGAAGAATGCTCCAGGCGCCGCCCCCGGCAGGAACGCCCCGGACGGCAAGCCCCGCAAGGGCGTCAAAAATCTCGTCTCAGGCAGAAGATTTGCCAAAAATACAAACCTTATCGTGCTGGTGGTGGTCTTCGTGGCGGTGTTCGTGCTGCTGAACCTTCTGGCGGAGCTTATTCCGGGCATCGACAATACCACCGGCAAGCTGTTCACCCTCACCGACATTTCCCGCGAAGTGCTGGGAAATCTCAAAGAGGACGTCACTATTTACGCGCTCTACGACAGAGTTGAGGGCGAAGCGGAGACGGGCCCCGGCAAGAGAGCCGAGCAGGTCAAGATTCTGGACCTTTACGACGCCTACCCGAGAGTCACGGTGAGATACGTTGACCTCGACCGCAACCCCTCCTTCCTGGCGAGCACGGTGGGCGAAACCGCGCAGTCGGGCTACAGCAAGGGCGACTTTATCGTGAAGTGCGGCAGCAGGATACGCCACGTCACCTCCAAGGACATTTACGCCACCACGACGCAGACGTACAGCTACTTTTATCAGTACGAGGTGACCACGGGCATACAGGCGGAGACCAAATTCACGTCCGCGATCCTCAAGGTGCTGGGCGACACGCCGGTCATGTGCTATTCCGTGGGCTTCGGCGAGAGCTCGCAGGCCAACTATTCGGCCATACTGGACTACGTGAGCGACAGCGGCTACGACGTCGTTTCGGTGGATCTCCGGACTGACGATATTCCCGAGAATGCCGCGGGCATGATGTTCTTCGGCCCCACGGAGGATCTCACGGTGGCCGCCATGGACACCCTTAAAAGATGGCTCGGCAAGGGCCACAGCGCCTACTTCTTTATGGACGTCAAAAAGGTGTCCGACGACGGCGTGATATACGAGAGGTTCGACCGCTTCAATGAGGTCTTCAAGGATTACGGGATCGCGCTGGAGAGGAATATTGTCGAGGAAACAGGCGAAAACGCCATGCAGTCAACAGGCTCCGACAGAATATTCAAGGCCCGCACGAGCATGGCCGGCGCCCTTGAGAATCTTCCCAGGACTGAGATACATATCGCCAACACCAGGGGCCTCGAGATCGAGAATACAGGCTCCACGTACGAGGCGGAGGCCTTCGTCTCGACAAGCAGCGACGCCAAGTCCATCTCCATCGACAATGAGACAGTAAGGACCGGCGTCTCCGTGGTGGCCGCCAGCGGCAAAAGCTACGTAGGCACGGCAGTCTCGAAAATATGCGTCTTCGGCTCGTCGCAGACATTTACGGATATGATACTGCAGTTCTACGGCTCCGCGTCGAAGCAGCAGATGATTTCCGCCAGCATGAAGTGGATGGATCTGGAATCCCAGTCCAACGTGGCGGATTCCATCGAGGCCAAGGAGTACAATAACGGCGTCAAGAGCGCCGTGATCGTTACGGAAACACAGATGCGCGCAATCGTAATTGTGACGATGATAGTTGTGCCGGCGTTGATTCTTGTCGCGGGCTTCATTGTCTGGATCAGAAGGAGGCACCTGTGAAAAAATATCTCACAACGATTATCGCGCTGGCGGTGCTGGCGGTGGTGGCCTCGGTGGCGGTCGTCATTCTCACGCTCAACAGCAGGAAGGACGGCCCCGGCAGCGACCCCGGAGAGACGCCCGGCACCGAATACGTGAGGCTCTTCAATTACAATCTCGACAGCGTCGCAAAGGCCGAGTCGTCCTACGACGGCAGCACCTACGTTGTGGAGAGGTCAAAGGATGAGGAGGGCAACACCGTCTGGATCTGCACGTCGGATCCCTCCATTGAGACGTATTCAAGCTCGATTTCGTCGCTGATCTCCACCATCGTTTCGTCCTCCTCCGCGACTCCCATCAGAGACGTGGAAAATCTCAAGGAGTACGGCTTCACGGAGGACCGCAAGAGCAGCATGTTTATAAGGCTCACCACGCTGGAGGGCCTCTCCGATACGATCTATATCGGCAATTTTGATTTTACACGCAACAGCCGCTACGTTTATCTGGACGACGGCTCGGACACGGTCTATAAGCTGAACGCCCGCTCGGCCGAGAGGATGCTCATAAGGAAGCAGGATCTCATTCAGATGAAGGCGTTCACGTACCTTTCCACGGACGTACCCGAGCATTTTACGGTGTACAGCAAGGGAGAAAAGCTGCTTGAGCTGTCCTGCACGGGAGTCGACGAGGAGACGGGCGCCGCCTGGACCGTGAAGCACCCCATCGAGCGCGACAGCGAAAACAGCGCCGTCAACGATATCATCTCGACACTCAAGGACATCCCGCTGTTTGAGATCTCCGGGGAGCTTGTCGCGGAGGAGGAGCTGGTCAATTACGGCCTTGCCCCGGCTGATATCGAGTATTATCTGTACATGAAGGACACCGACGGCAACGTCAGGCGTTACTCCATCAAGGTGGGCTTCAAGAGCGAGGACGGCAACTATTATTACTGCACCGTGGACGACGGCATTGACGGGTTTTACGACGTTTACACCGTCGACGTGCGCTACATCAGCAAGAGCATCGACCCTCTCGCATACGTCGACACCTTCCTGTACGTAAAGGACTCCGACCTGCTCGGCAAGGTGCTTATCGAGTACGGCGGAGAAACGCAGACGATGGAATACGAGTACGAGACCGTCAAGACCACCAACCCCAAGGGCGAGGAGGTCGAGGAGCTCAAGGTCACGCGCTTTTTCAACGGCCGTGAAGCCGTGGACGACGACAACTACTGCATAGTCATAAACGACAACCGCTTCACGCCTCCCACGGAGGAGGATCTGGCCAAAAACCGCGACAACGACGTCTCCAACGACACCAACACCGCCAACCCGTACGAGGCCTTCAACCACCTGCTGTTCAGCCTCTACTCCAACCTGATCCTTTCGGACATTTCGCTGGAAGAGCCCGCGGCCGACGCGCTCGGCGAGCGGGTCATTGCGGTCACATACACGGAGAGGGACGGCAGCGTGTACAAGATCGAGCTTTTTGAGCGCGACAATACCACGGCCTACGCATACATAAACGGCCACTATGCCGGCGGATACTGCCGCACCACGGGCCTTCGCGGCAACGACTACAGGAACGGGGACTACCCGGCCTCGCTGAAGGCGCTGAACATCGTGATGGCGATGATCGCGGCGTGATGGTTTTGTGCGGACAGAGGCACGAGACAAGAGGCCGGAGGCCGGAGAATTCGGCAGCCGGTGAACGAATCGGGTTCCGCGTCTGCATTCTGTGGCGAGCGCTTAGTGCCGGGTGCCGGCCGCGCGAGTTATGGCCTGTGAGCTATGGCCTGTGAGTTATGGGACTGAAGCGCCGGATGACGCCGCGCGCGGAACGCGCCTTTGGCCTTTGGCCTCTAGACTCTGGCCTCTAGCCTCTGGGCTTTTGGCTCTTGCCCCAAGCCTGTAATTTTACCAAAAACATTAAAGGAGTTTTTTATGAATCCGGGAGCGTTACTTGCCATGGACGTCGAAAAGTATTTCATTTCTTTTCCGAAGCTTGGCATCAATCTGGAAAACATCAACCCCGTGGCGTTCAGGATCGGCAGCTTTGCGATCCGCTGGTACGGTATTATCATATGCCTGGGATTGCTGCTCTGCGTCATATTGGGCATGAGAAAGTGCAAAAAGTACGCCATCAAGGCCGATGACCTGCTGGATTATATTATTATAGGGATCCCTGCCGCCATCATAGGCGCAAGAATATACTACGTGGCGTTCAGCTGGAAGGATTTCTCCGGAAACCTGAAGGAGATATTCGCCATCTGGAAAGGCGGCCTCGCCATCTACGGCGCTGTTATCGCGATTGCCATTACTGCGTTCATTATCTGCAGGGTCAAAAAAATCAGATTCCTGCACATTCTGGACTTTGCGCTGCCCTACGTGATGCTGGGGCAGGCTATCGGACGCTGGGGCAATTTCTTCAACCAGGAAGCCTTCGGCGGGCCGACGAATTTCGCTTTGGGAATGACCGGCAATCTGATTGCCCGAAAGATGGGAGAAGGCGTCACGGTGCACCCCACGTTCCTCTATGAGTCGCTGTGGTGCTTCGCGGGCTTTGCGTTCATCGCGATCTACAGGCAGAAGCTGCAGAAGAACATCGGCGAGGTTTCGGCACTGTATATGATCGTATACGGCGCGGAGCGTGCGCTGGTGGAGGGGCTCAGGACGGACAGCCTGATGCTCAATATCGGAAGCTTCGGCATAAGGGTTTCGCAGTGGCTTTCGGTGGCGCTGGTGATCGTCGGTATTGCGCTGTTCATTGACTCGCGCATCAGGGGCAAGAGCCTGGCGGAGCTTCGCGAGGAGTTTGCGCAGAAGCTTGCCGGGAATGATCCGGGAAGCAAAACCGGCGCGGAGACGGCCGGTGAGACGGCGGGCGAGCCTGAGGAGGCGACAGGGCTTGCGGCCATCGCCAGGAAGCTTTCGGAGGCGGAGCTTTTGAGCGAAGCCGGGGAGAATTCCGGAGAGACCGCCGAGGGGGCTGCCGGAGAAATTACCGGAGAGACCGCCGAAGGGGCGGCAGGAGAAATTACCGGGGAGACAGCCGAAGAGGCGGCCGGAGAAATTACCGGGGAGACCGCCGAAAAGGCTGCCGGATCTGAAGCTTCCGGCGAGGTTAAGGACTTCTGAGCTTCCGCAGACGTTTCGAACAGAGTCTTGAACTGCGTTTTGAATGATCGGGAAGTTTGAATGATCAGGAAGGAGGCGAAAAGCATTGGGCGAAAGTCTCGGCAACGTATCCATTGGCGCGGGCAAGCGGGTCGATTATTTCAAGAAATTTGACTACCTGCTGCTGGCCGCCGTGCTTGCGGTCACGGCAATAGGGCTCGTGTATCTCAGCAGCGCGCAGTACGATAAATATCTGGATCACGGTCAGAGACAGATGATCGTTCAGCTTATCGGGCTGTTCATAGGCATTTCCCTCTGCATCGTCTTCACGTTTTTTGATTATCGGACCTTCAAAAAAATCTATATTCCGTTTTACGTGATCAACTCCATACTGATGCTGGCGGTGTTCGTGCCGGGAATCGGTATCGACAGCGGCGGCAGCAGGAGCTGGCTCAACCTCGGCGTCACCACCTACCAGCCTTCGGAGCTCATGAAGCTGGCCATGGTCATATACGAGGGCGTGCAGCTGGAGCGGGCCAAAAAAGAGGGGATGACCTTTAAGAACGGGCTGAGGATCCTTCTCGGGTTCCTGTGGCCGCTGTTCCTCGTGTTTGCCCAAAAAGACCTGGGCATGGCCATTACGTACATTATCACGTTCCTGGTGCTCATTTACGTCGGAGAGGTGAAGCTGCGATACCTTGCGGGGGCGTTTGCTCTTGGCGCGGTAAGTCTGCCCTTCCTGTGGAAGTTCTACATGAACGGAACGAGGCGGGTGCGCTTTTTGGGCTTCCTGGATCCCGACAATGAGCTCTACTACGACTACACGCTGCAGCTGAGAAGGTCGCTCACGGCAATAGGCTCCGGCGGGCTCTACGGAAAGGGTCTCGGAGAGGGGCCCATGAATCGCGGCAATAAAATACTTGTAAAACTTACGGATATGATATATTCTGTAGTCGCCGAGGAGGGCGGCTTCATCATGGCCGCGGCGGTGATAATCCTTTTCACCGTGATCCTGCTGAGGATTCTGTCCATTTCCTCGCGTTCGCAGGACTATTTCGGGCGGTGCGTCGCCAGCGGCATTTTCGCCGGGTTTTTCGTGGTCATCTTCCAGAATATTGCCATGAATCTGGGACTGATGCCCATCACGGGGCTGGCTCTGCCGTTTATCAGTCAGGGGGGCAGCGCCATGCTGGCAAATTATATTTCGATCGGTATGGTTATGAGCATATCGATGCGGCGGGAGGACGGGTTCTTTAAGTAAGCGCTGCTTTAATGCTCTTTACGCAAGCGACGGTGTTGTCACGATCAAAGGATGAGGATCACGGAAGATGCCCTGCGGCTCGCATTTTGCATCCGGCAGGATGAAGCGCCGGACAGCCCTGACAGGTTACAAAAGACAAAACGGAGTATTGACATGGACGACAGATTTGACGATCTCAACATAGATGAGCAGAACGTGCCGGATTATATTCGCATGATCTACGGCAACGATCCTGCGCGTATCCGTGAATATCTCAAGGAGCAGAACCGCGAGGCGATGGAACGCCGCGCGCGTTTTGCCATGGAAGAAAAAGCCAGGAGCGGCATGCAGACCGGTGAGAAGCTTTACGGGGAGAATTCCCCGGGAACCTCCGGCGCAGGCACGGGAGGCAGGGCTTCGGGCTCTGCGGACGGCTCGAGGACCGGCGGCAGGGCGGCTTCGAGGGCCCCGGGGTATCCGGGCGCGGACGGGACTGCTTCGTTTGATTTCGACGAGCAGGACGTCGGCGCAGAGGACGAAGGCGAATATGACGATGACGACAGGCCGTACTTTGAGGACGAAGAGGACGAGGAGCCCGTGAAGCCTTCACGGAGGCCTGTGATCTACGGCAGGGGCAGCGAAGAAACGGATGGCGGCGCCGCCGGGACAAAGGACGGAAAAGGCAAGAGCGGCGCCGGCTCAAAGGCCGGCAAGGGCAGGGCCGGGAGCAGGGATAAGAAGTCCGCAGCCAATTCGAAGGGCAAGAGGATCGCCATTCTCGTGGTGGTGGGACTTATCGCGATCGCGACGGCGCTTGTTATCGGGAATTCGATCATAAAGAATCTGGATTTCGGCACCTATTCGCTGGGCTACGTCACCTACGGAGAGGTGGCCGGCACGGGGGAGGGCACGGCATATTTTGCCCGAAGCTCGGACGCGCTGTTCAGCCCCGCGGACGGTATTTTCATAAGCGCCAGGGATGAAGGCGAGCACGTGGAGGCCGGCGGCACTGTGGGCTATATTTCCACCGAGGAGCACAAGGGCGTGGTGGCGAGGCTTGACCAGATAAACGCTACGATTCTTGCGCTCAGCGGTCTCGGCGACGGCTCGGCGGTCAGCAACCCGGAGCTTGAGGGGCTTAGTGCGGAGCTTGAAGGGCTCAAGCGGCAGCTGTCGGATGCCGGGACGAACGGCAGGCTTTCGGAGGTCGGCGATATTACGCGGCGCATCAATGAAATTATCGAAAAGCGCAACGAGATCCTGACCGGCGAGGCGGAGGACAACGACAACATCATGTCCCTCAAGCGCGAGAAGCAGGAGCTGGAGGCGGTCATCCGTGAAAAGCTGGTGCCCGTGAATACCACCAAGGCCGGCGTTGTGAGCTACTATATCAGCGACACCGACAATATCGAGAATGAGTTCTACGAGAAGCTGTCCGTGGCGGATCTGAGCGCGAGCGTCAGGTCTGCCTCGCTTCTCGACAATGCCGGCGTGGCCTCAAAGCTTAACGAGGCCGTGGTGACCGGCGATAAGATATGCAGGATCATTTCGAATCAGGACTATTACGTGATACTCGCCCTCAGGAATCCCGTCGAGGATCCGGGAAATATTATTACGCTTCGGAGCGACGACCTGGTCTACCAGTCCTCGGGCACGCTGCAGGAGCTGGATTTCGGCCCTGACTACCTGATCATCAATACCATGAGGGGCCTTAAGAGCAGTCTCAGGACCAAGAACGTGCCGGTGAGCTTCGATATCAACCGGACTACGGGGCTTTGCGTGCCCATGTCCGCGCTTACGGATATCGACAAGAACCACGCCACGGCGAGGCTGGCGCTCGTGAAGGCGGGCTACGTGCAGTTCGTGTACGTGGGCATCGTGGCTTACGATGACGAAAAGGCGATAATAAGCGCCTCCCCCTTCAACGATTCGGAGATCGTTTACAACGGCGACGAGCCGGCGGGAGAGACCGGGGAGCTTGTGATAACCGCCGGGGACTGCTACGTGGTGGAGGCCCGCAGGGTGAGGAACGGGCAGCAGATAGGCTGAGGCCAAAGACCGGGAAGGGCCTGCAGGGAGGCCTGGTTCTAAGTCCGGGCAGTGCCCAAAGACGGGCCGGAAAATGATTGGCGCGTGATCTGCGGAGCCCCGCGATCATCAGACTTTTCACAGGAAAGAACGTGACCTTAAATTGAGAACCGTAAGAGACAATCTTCTTAGAATAAACGAAAACATCGCAGAAGCCGCTATCCGGTCGGGCAGAGAGCCGCAGGACGTGAAGCTCATTTGCGTCTCCAAGACCGTGGGCGAGGCGGAGGTGCGCGAAGCCATTGCCGCGGGGCAGCGGGATTTTGCGGAAAACCGCGTGCAGAAGCTTGTGGAAAAGCAGACGCTTCTCGCGGACGTGTCGGATATTGTGAGCTGGCACCTTATCGGGCAGCTTCAGACCAACAAGATCAAGTACTGCGCAGGAAGGGTGGCGCTCATCCATTCGATTGACAGGCTTGGGCTGCTGGAGGAGCTGAACCGTTACGCGGCCCGGAAGGATATTGCGGTGGAGGGGCTGCTGGAGCTGAATCTGTCCGGCGAGGAGAACAAGACAGGCATGCGCGCGGATGCGCTGGAGAGCTTCCTGGAGGCGCTGCCTGACAATCCGCGGGTGACTGTAAGGGGCCTTATGACGATGGCCCCCGAAGGCGCTGAGGAGAAGGTTTTAAGGGACGTTTTTGGGCGGTGCGCGGAGCTTGCCGCGAGAATAAAGGACATGAAGATTCCCAACGCGCCGATGGGCGAGCTCTCTATGGGTATGAGCGGCGATTACGAGGCTGCGGTCCTTGAGGGCGCGACAATGGTGCGGATAGGGACAGCGGTCTTCAGGACGGAATGAACGGCGGGTCGGCTGTGAGGTGCGGCAGTGACTCCGCAGTGAGGCGGCCGTGACAGACCGGAATTATCGCGCAGTATTGCTGCGGACAAGACGATCTTTTCAGGCAGACACGGAGGAATATTGCCGCGGATACGGCAAAATTGACGGATTTCCTCAAAAATCGGGCAAAAAACCGCAAAAAAACGCCAACAGGCACTTGAAAAAAATATTCAAATATTTTATCATATACGGGAAGTCCCGAAGAGAGATTGTATCTTTGTGCATTTTTGGTGCATGTTGATGCGCGGGTATTGTTCCGTTTAAGCACTTGACGTGCTCTTACTTAAGAAAAAACTATTGAAGTTACTGATGATGAGGGGGAATATTTGATGGCTTTATCCATTAAGGACGGTATCAGAAACGGACTGGATAAGATCCAGAGACTTTGGTCCGATGACGTTTCCATAGAGGAGGACGTGGAGGTTATCGGCGGAAATTCCGAGGTCGTGAAATCCGAAGAGATCAAAGATACCATAACCATGGAACCTGCTGACAAGACGGCTCCTGCCACAAGAGATACGCTTGTCTTCAAAGGCAAATCCCATAAGAGCGAAGAAATATCTGCTGATTCCAGAGGGACCGAGCAGTCTATTTATGCACATGAGAACGATTACACAGGAGACAGGGGTTATGAAGATAATTCCCACGTCTCTTTTTCTGTATCCCGAAATACCGGCTTCAAGGTCAAGCCCGCCAGAACGATGCCTGCCGCAGCTGTTTCGACCGTCACCGTATCCGATACGCGCAGGGATACGCAGCCTGTGAAGGATTATTCCTACAGCGCCGCCAACGAGTCGTCCGCCTTCGGCATTCGCCCCTCCGTGAGCTTTGACGCAGCCATACCGACCCCGCTGAAGCCCGAGAAGTCCATTACCGACAATGACGCAGGGCGCGTCCGCGCAAAGGCAGCCGTTGGCTTCAATACCACGGCGGCGATGTCCTCGCAGCAGAGTACGTCCTTCAGCGGCACCACAAGAGCTAATTCAACAATAGGAGGCAAAGCCATGGATACCAAAACAACTGTTCAGATTTTAAAGCCCGCCAATATAAGCGAAGCCAGCGAGGCCAGCGCGCTTCTCAAGAAGGGAGTTATCGTCGTGGCTGTGCTTTCCGGGATCAGCGACAAGAACGCCCGCGTCAGATACAGTGATTTCCTTTGCGGCTGCTGCAAGGGCTGTGACGCGGATTTCTGCGAGATCGTGCCCGTGGACGCCGCCGACGCAGTGCTGATGGCGATCCCCGGCAACGTAACGCTCGTGCAGCCCGTCAAGGAGCAGGAGAAGAAGGCCGAGGAGCCCGTGACCTCCGACCTCAAGATGGACACCCAGATCAACAATATGTTTATGGGCGTTGACATCACCGGCGAGAGACCGACCACCAACTGGTACAATTCGAGATTCTGATAAGGCCTGAGGCGGAGCCCCGGGGCACGTCTGCCCGGCGCGCACCTGTTTGGCGCCGGCTTCACGAAGCCTTACGGATCGGATTTAAATATTGAGAGAACAGCCGCAGTGCCGGGAGCCCTGCGGCTGTTCTTAAAAGGCCCGGGGATAAGGGGCTTAGGGATAGCGACAACGGAGAACGAGCTTTGAACGAGGAATCGAAGAAGACTTTAATAAGGGTAATTATCGGGTTTGTTTGCGCGGCGATTGTGACCGCGGCAATATGCCTTGCCGGGTATATTTTCGTGAAGCGGAACATACTGTTTTACGGGCCGCTGGTGCTTCTGCCGGCCGCGTCCTTTGTTATCTGCGGCATTGTCGGAGTCTCGAAAAACATTTCGCCCAGGGCGCTTTTTGTGTGCGGCGCGGTGATCGTGATCGCGCATATTATTATTGTCGGGTTTGTGCCCGCAAAGCTGCTTTTCCTGCTGCTGTACGTCGCCGCGGGGGCGCTTGGATATTTCTTCGGGAAGCTCACGGGAAGGCTTGCTTAGGGTGCGGTTTGCCGCCGCAGGTGAAGGCCTGTTTGGAAAGCGGTTTGCCGCCACTGGGAAGGTCCGATTGGAAAGCAGCTTGCAGCCGCAGAGGAAGGCCTCGCGGGTACCGTTTAAACCTTCGGGAGCCGCGAAAAACCGCCCCGGAATGCCTTCAAAAAGGGCAATGCTCATCCCTGATCTGAACAGCCCGAAAACACCCGGATAAATACTCGAAAAAACAATCGGAAAAAGCTCGAAAATCCGGCAAAAAATACCTTAAAAAAGGAATAAAATTGTCGACAAAAAAAGCAAAAAATGGTATAATAAAAGCGGTGTCGCGGGGATATTGACGCGCCTGTTCCGAAGGCTTCGGCGAGCACTCGGATTGCGCCGGATTCCGGGTGGATTCGTGCATTTTCGGGCCGCACCGAAACGGCTGATTTCAGGGAGACCGGCAGAGTCTGTTCGGGAGCCGATGAGGCTCATTTCAGGGCCGGCAGGGCCGGATCCGAGCAGAGCGGCGAAGCGGGTTTTTTGCCGCACCGGAACAGTGTGCAAATTATTCCGCTTAATATGCGGATTGTCTCTTAAGACGCAGGATTTGACGGACGGTCAGCGCGGGCAGCCCCGCGTGCGGTACTTGTTACGGACCGTTTACAACAGGAGAAATCTTATTAATGGACGAAATTATTACCAATGGTATTCCCGAGGGCGAAAACAAAGAGGCTCCCGGCAGGATCATGCCGATAGACGTCGAGTATGAGATGAAGCGCGCGTTCATAGAATATTCTATGAGCGTCATTGTTGACAGGGCTCTTCCTGACGTGAGGGACGGCATGAAGCCTGTTCACAGGCGCATCATTTATTCGCTTTATGAGCAGGGATTTACACCGGACAGCGCATACAGAAAATGCGCTACCACGGTGGGTTACGTAATGGGTAAGTACCACCCCCACGGCGACGCGGCCATTTACGATTCGCTTGTAAGGCTTGCGCAGGATTTCTCGATGAGATATACGCTGGTGGACGGCAACGGCAACTTCGGCTCCAGGGACAACGACCCGCCTGCCGCATCCCGTTACACCGAGGCGCGTATGGCCAGGATTTCCACCGAAATGGTGGCGGATATACGCAAAAATACCGTGGACTTCAGGCCCAACTTCGACGAGCACGAGTCCGAGCCGGTGGTGCTTCCTTCGCGCTTCCCGAACCTTCTCGTAAACGGTTCCTCCGGTATCGCGGTGGGTATGGCTACCGAAATTCCTCCGCACAATCTCGGCGAGGTGATCGACGGCGTCGTGGCGATGATCGATAACCCGGAGATCTCGGTGGACGAGCTTCTGCGCTACATCAAGGGGCCGGATTTTCCGACAGCTGCCAATATTATCGGCAGACAGGGCATCCGCGAGGCCTATATGACGGGCAGGGGTCGTATTGTCGTGCGCGCCGAGGCTCATATCGAGGACATGGCGGGCGGCAGACAGCGCATCGTCATCACGGAGCTTCCGTACAAGGTCAACAACGCCATGCTCGTGAAGCGCATCGCGGACCTTCACAAGGAAAAGAAGATCGAGGGCATTTCGGACCTTCGCGACGAATACAGTAAAAAAGGCATACGCATCGTTATCGAGCTCAAAAAGGACGCCAACGCCAACGTGCTCCTTAACCGCCTCTATGCCAACACTCCGCTGCAGGACGCCTTCTGCGTCAATATGCTGGCGGTGGTGCCCGGGGCCCACGGCAAATACGAGCCTAAGCTGCTCAACCTCAAGCAGATACTCGAGTATTATATCGAGCACCAAAAGAACGTTGTCACCAGGCGCACACAGTTCGACCTGGACAAGGCTTCGGACAGGGCGCACCTTCTCGAGGGCACTCTCAAGGCTATAGACAATATCGAAGAGGTCATCGCCATCATCAGGGGCTCGCGTCTCGAATCTGAAGCCAAGCAAAAGCTCATGGAACGCTTCGACTTCTCGGAGCGCCAGGCACAATATATCGTGGATCTGCGGCTCGGCCGTCTGGTCGGTCTCGAGCGCGACAAGATCCTTGAGGAATACAACGAGCGGCTGGCGGACATTGCGTACTTCTCGAGCCTTCTGGCGGACGAGACCAAGCTTTTCGGCGTCATAAAGGACGAGCTTATCGCCATCAAGGAAAAGTACGGCGACGAAAGGCGCACGCGGCTGCTGGAGGCCGAGGGTGAGATCGATCTTGAGGACCTGATCGAGGAGAAGGACATCGCCATCACCGTCACGGAGCACGGGTACGTGAAGCGCACCTCGTCGGACACCTATAAGGCGCAGAACCGCGGCGGCAAGGGCGTGCTCGGCCTCACCACCAAGGAAGAGGATTTCGTGAAGCACATTCTCGTGACTTCATCGCACAATATGGTGATGTTCATCACAAATATGGGCCAGATGTACGGCGTCAAGGGCTACGAAATTCCGGACGCCGGCCGCACCGCCAAGGGCACGCCGATAGTCAACCTCATACCGGTCGAAAAGGGCGAGACCATACAGGCCATCATCCCCATCAGAACGTTTGAGGACGCCAAGTATCTCATTATGTGCACCAAGTCGGGCATCATCAAAAAGACCCGTCTGGAGCTTTACAGGAATCTCCGCAAGGCCGGTCTCAGGGCCACGCTTCTCCGCGAAGGCGACGAGCTGGTCAACGCCATGCTTGCCAACGACGGCGACAGCTTTGTGGTGGCTACGCGAAGCGGTCTGGCTTTAAGGTTTGACGGCAACGACGTGAGAGACGTGGGAAGGGCTTCCTTCGGCGTCATCGGTATCAGGCCGCGGGGCGACGATTACGTGGTGGGCTTTGACGTCTGCCGCGGCGAGGACGAGAAGCTGCTGTTCATATCCGAATACGGCTACGGCAAGCGCACGTCCGCTGACGAATTCCGCCAGCACGGCAGGGGCGGCAAGGGTATGACCGCATACAAGGTCACCGAAAAGACCGGCAAGCTCTGCGGCATGATGACCGCGGACGACGACAAGGACGTGATGGTCATCAACCTCGCCGGCACGGTCATCAGAATTCGCGTGGCCGACATAAGCGTTCTGGGGCGCAGTACCTCCGGCGTAAGGCTCATGAAGGCATCCGGGGACAACCCGGTGATCGGCTTCACGACCGTTGCACACGCAAGGGACGAGGCAGAGGCAGAGGGCGAAGGCATCACGGACGAATCGGGCAATGGCGGCGAAATCGGCGAAGCCTCCGGCGACGGAGCAGGGGCCGGCAGCGCAGACGACGGCTTCGAAGGCGCGGACGGTGTTTTTGACAGCGCGGACGAGGATCTTGAAGGCGCGGACGGTGATTTTGACGATGCGGACGAAGCCGAAGAGTCCGACGAAGCCGGTTCCTCCGAGATCTCCGATGATTTCGACGGAGACGATGAGCTTTTCGGCGAGATAGTCGACGACCTGTACGGGGAAAACGACGGCAGGGACGATTCCTCTGACGAATGACGATCAGGCAGGTCGCAGGACGGGCGCAGCGCGATTTCCGAGGACGCGTGAAGGTTGATGGTTCTCGGGGGGCTCGAGGGTGTAAGCAGGGCGATCTCCGCGGCGCGTGACTGGCGATTTCCGAGGACGCGTGAAGTGTGGATCCCGGGGCGCAGCAGTATTCCCCGGGGCGGATTCTCGGGCGAATCCTTCGCTTCCGTGGAATGAAAAGTCCGTATTACGGAGCTCTTCCGGGGCAGTCGCCGCTGCCGTCGTCATAGTTGACTATTGGCCTTAATAGTTGTAAAATGAACCGTGACCTTTTTAAGAGGGACGTTTCCATAATCCGAAAGGAGCAAAATCCATGAAGGTGCTTGTTTTATACACGACTGTTGACGGAAATACCGAGGCTGTAAGCAATGCGATTGCCGAAAAACTGGACGCCGACATATCCAAGATCGTTAGAGTCAGCAAAATCCGGGGCTTTGGAATCGACAAGCTTCGCAGCTGGTTTGAGGTTAAGTTCAACCGCAGACCCGGCATTTTCCCCTTCAAGCATGACCCCCGCGATTACGACTTGATTTTCATCGGCACCCCTGTGTGGTATGATTCCTACAACCCTGTGTTCAACACACTTTTTGAGGTTATCAAGATTTACGACCGCAAAATCGCCTTGTTCTCCACAGGCGAGACCGACAGCCAGAAGGCTCTCGACAAGTTTTCCAAAAAGCTGCAGGATTCAATCATCCTCGGCAGGTATCACTGCATAGAGCCCATCTGGGAGGACAACGACGAGGATACAAAGCGTATTCTTGACGAGGCTGCCGAATGGGCAAAGGGCGTCGCCGACGAGGCCGAAAAGATGATCGAGCAAGAGGAATTCGAGCGCCGCAAGACCATTTACAAGTTCTGACCGAGGCCTGCCAAGGCTTTATAGCTCTGCTCAAAATGCATGCATTTTTTTCGAAGGTGCGTGCATTTTAGCATAAAGGGGCAGGCGGGAACGGCTCGCGGATCGCGTCCGGCAGGAAAGGCCTGCTGCATAAAGGAACCGCTCGCGGCTCGCCGGTTGCGGCAGACGCTGCCGGGCGTACTTGCGCTCCTTTTCGCAAGCAGACCTCCAGGTCTCCGGCACCGACGTCCAACGCAGGTCCCCCGGTCTCCGGCACCGACGTCCGACGCAGGCCAAGCATAAAACGACTGCTCAGACTTTCAACGCCGGCTCAGACTTTCAACGCCGGCCAGGGCATAAAACGCCGGCCCGGACGTTCTGCGTCCGATATACTCCCTCCGGCTTTGCAATACACACTCTGACTCTGTGATTGGGAATAGATTCACGTCAGCCTATGAACAACCCTCAACCCGAATCGTTTGATTATCGTGAAGACATGCGGCTCAGGCCATACAGGCCGGAGTTTGCCTTTTCGTACTCTCCCGGAGTTTTTCCGACCTGCGAGCTGGCGGCTAAAAGGCCCGGGAGCCTTCGTAAAATTATCATTTCGGCCTCCGCGGAGGGAAATGAGGGGATAATGCTTCTGAGGAGGATCGCGGCGAAAAACAACGTTCCTGTGGTCACAGACGACAAGGCCCTTGCGCGCATTTACCCGAAGGAAAACGTTTACGCCGCGGGCGTGTTCGAGAAGTTTACCGCGGAGCTTTCAGCCGGGGCGGATCATATCGTGCTCGTTAATCCTATGGACAAGGGAAATCTGGGCACCATTATGAGGACTATGACTGCCTTCGGGATCACCGAGCTGGCGGTGGTCAGGCCTTGCTGCGACGTTTTTGACCCGAAGACGGTGCGGGCTTCCATGGGCGCAGTGTTTTCGCTCAATATCTCGGTTTTCGACAGCTTCGGGGATTACGAAGCGAGATTTGCGGGCAATGCGAAGTCTCCGGGAAGCGGCCGAAGGCTTTACCCCTTTATGCTGGACGGACGGCCTCTTGGCGATGTGAAGCCCGACAATACGATCCCGGCGAGTCTTATTTTCGGGAACGAGTCGGCGGGGCTTCCTGCGGAGTTCGCCGGAGTCGGAGACCCGGTGCGCATTGTGCACCTTGACACGGTGGATTCGCTCAATTTGCCTTCCGCGGCGGCCATCGGGATATTCTATTTTACCGCCGGAAGATTTGGCTGAAGCGGCGGGATTCGGCTTTTACCGCCGAAATGATTTAACTGACGCGGCGGGATTTGCTTTTTACCGCCTGTAAGACTTGGCTGAAGCGGCGGGGTTTGCCTTCCCGGAATGAGGTGATTTTTTGGACAGCAAGGATTTTGACAGGACTCACGACAGGACTCGCGACAGGACTCCCGGCACGAGCTTCGCGGGATCGACAGTCAAGACTCCCGGCAAGGATTCCGCCGGATCGCCGGGCACTGAATTCGGCAAGGATGCCGACGGATCGCCGGGAGCGGAATTGGGCTCCTGCCTGTTTGCGGGCCCCGGCGCGTGGCAGGTGAAGCTCGCGAAGGCGCTTATGGGCGGCAAGAAGCTTCCGCCGGAATGCGAGGTATTGCCGGACGCCGACAGGCTTTTTATTTGCGAGGGCGACTGGGCGATATCCAGGCTTATACAAAGGGAAATCGAGGTGCCCCTCTTTTTGGTATGCCCCGAAAGGGTACCGGAGGGGAGTGTCGGCGCGGTGAAAGCCATGCGGCGGTACGCGGGCGAAACCGTTGTCATTTCCGGCAAGATCTGTGATAAAATCAGTGAGCGGGACGGCAGCGACTATTGCTTCGTGGTTGGCAGGCTGCCGGTGATCAGGCTGGGCGACCTGGTGCTCAAGGAGAACATGACCGCCATTGTGCTTGACGGGCAGGAGCAGCCCGGCAATATCGGGGCGATTCTGAGGTCTCTTGACGCGGCGGGGGGCGACTTCGCGGTGTACGTCAACAGGCGCTGCAGGATGACACATCCGAGACTCATTAGGTCAAGCCTTGGCGCGGCTTTTATGATGCCCTTCGTGGCGGCGGAATGGGACGAGCTCACCGGGTGGCTGGGCGACAACGGATTCAAGGCGATCGTCACGGACCTTACCGCCAAGGCCTCCTACCTGGATGCGGATTACAGCGGACGTGTCGCGATAATTTGCGGCAATGAATACAAGGGCATTTCCCCCGAATGGAAGAGCGTGCCCTTCGCGGTGCCGGTGATCATTCCGATGTTCGGAAGCGTCGAGTCCCTGAACGTGGGCTTTGCTGCCACGCTGGTGGCGTACGAGTCGGCGCTCAGGCAGAGGGGCGTTATCAGGAGGAATTAGCAGAAGCTGCCGCGCAAATCCTGCGGAGTAAGCCGCACGGAGAAAGTGCCGGGACCGGGTAAATAATGGTGCGCCTGCGCGGGTGTTATTGCTCGGCGCGGCAACGTTATCCTCAGCAAGGCAGCGTTATCCTCGGCGAGGCAACGTTATCCTCGGCGGGGCAGCGTTATCACTTACTGCGGTAAAGTAATACAAGGAACGGAGAAGTCTATGCTTACAAGCAAAGAGCGGGCCGCCAAGAGAGCTGCGGCCAACAGAATGCCTGTGATCATGCAGGTTGGAAAAAACGGGATAGAGGAAAATTCCGTCATACAGGTGGACGACGCGCTGACCGCCCGGGAGCTCATAAAGCTGAGGGTGCTTGATACGTCAGAGGACAGTCCGCGTGAAGTGGCAAACGAGCTTGCCGCGAGAACAGGCGCCGACGTGGTGCAGGTCGTGGGCGGTGTAATTGTGCTTTGGCGGGAGAATCCCGAGCTTCACAAATGAATTGACGGCGGGACGCAATACCGGCTGCGGTCAGATGAATTGACGGCGGGCCGAAGATTTACAACAAGCCGATGAACTGACGGCAAGCCGCAAAGCCGCAAAGCGCAAAGCGAAAAGCGAAAAGCTGTCTGCTGTCTGCGGTCTGCGGAATGCGGCCCTCGGCAGCGGATGCACGAAGGCCTCGGGGGCCGGAGGAGGGTACTCATCATGATGGGTTTTTTTTACGGTTTTGACCATGAAATATTGAGCTTTTACCACACGTTGGCGGAAAAAGGCGCGAAGTTCTTTACGCCGCTCGCAAAATTCATTACGCTCTTAGGCGAAAAGGGCATTCTGCTTCTGATTGCGGCGGTGGTGCTGATGTGCTTCGCAAAGACGCGCAAGCTCGGCGTTTGCCTTTTCGGGGCGGTCTGCTGCGGCGCGCTTATCACCAATATCATTCTGAAGGACCTTATCGGGCGGCCGCGGCCCTTTGAGATGATGGAATCGGACTTCAGGAGCTGGTGGCTGTTTATCGGCGCGCCTCCGGAAAGCGATTTTTCCTTCCCGTCGGGTCACGCAACCGCTGCCGCCGCGGGAATGGCTGCATTGGCGCTGGCGTGGAACAAGAAGTCTCTGCTGGGCGGGGTGCCTTACGTTATTCTTATGTGCGCGTCCCGCAATTATCTCATGCACCACTACCCCACGGACGTGCTGGCAGGCTGCGGAGTCGGGCTGTTTTCCGCAATCGTGGCCTTTGGGATCACGCTTTTGATTTTCGGGCTGCTGGAGAAATACAAGGACAAGAAGCTCGCGCGGCTGCTGCTTTATGATATTGACGCGGCGAAGTTGATAGCGAGGCTTTCGAAGAAGAAAAACGGACAGGGCACCGGCGGCACGGGAAGCTGACGGCAGACGCCTTCACGGAACGATACGGAACGGCGGTCGCCTTGGCGGCACCCAAAAACGCCAGGTGAAGCTTTTTGCAGGTGAAATTTCAGCAGGTGGATTAACAGCAGGTGATGGATTTGATTACCGACAATGAAAAAAATGAAACAGCCGACCTTATCGGCGCGCTTGGGATCTCCCGGGAGGTGTATGCCTTCGGGGAGAGTATTCTCGCGACGCTCAGGGAGAGCTTCGAGCGCATCGACAGGATCGCGGAATACAACCAGGCCAAGGTGCTGCTGGCAATGCAGAAGAACCGGGTCAGCGCCGCTTGCTTCTCGGGAAGCACCGGATACGGCTACAACGATATCGGCAGGGATACGCTGGAGAGGGTCTACGCGGACACCTTCCACACGGAGGACGCGCTGGTGCGGCCCCAGATCACCTGCGGGACACACGCGCTTGCCATTGCGCTTTCCGCCAATCTCAGACCCGGCGACGAGCTGCTTTCCGTGAGCGGCGCGCCATACGACACGCTTCTCGAGGTGATCGGGATCAGGCCGGGCCCCTGCTCGCTTTTGGAGAACGGGGTCACCTACAGGCAGGTCGAGCTCTTGCCGGACGGCGGATTTGACCGCGAAGGCATTGAGCGCGCGATTACCGACAAGACCGCCATGGTGGCGATCCAGCGTTCGAAGGGCTACAGTACGAGGCCCAGCTTCTCGGTGGAGCAGATAGGCGGGATCATAGGCTTCATCAAGGAGCGGCACCCTGAAATTACCGTGATGGTGGACAACTGCTACGGCGAATTTGTGGAGGAATCGGAGCCGTCGGATTACGGCGCGGATATGATCGTCGGGTCTCTCATCAAGAATCCCGGCGGCGGACTTGCTCCGGTAGGCGGCTACATATGCGGTACCGCGAAGTGCGTCGAACGGTGCGGCTACAGGCTTACTGCGCCGGGACTTGGCCGCGAGGTGGGTGCGGCTCCGGGCGTTATCGACAGGCTCTACCAGGGCTTTTTCCTGGCTCCGACCGTCACGGCGGCTGCCGAGAAGGGCGCGATCTTCGCCGCGGCAATTTACGAAAAGCTGGGCTTTAAGTGCATTCCCGGCGCTGCGGGCGTGAGGCACGACATTATCCAGGCGGTCGAGCTGGGCAGCGAAAAGGCCATGCTGGCGTTCTGCAAGGGCATCCAGGCGGCCGCTCCCGTGGACTCCTTCGCAACACCTGTTCCGGGCGACATGCCGGGGTACGAGGACAAGGTCGTAATGGCCGCCGGAGCATTCGTGCAGGGCGCGTCAATAGAACTATCCGCAGACGGCCCGATAAGAGAGCCCTACGCGGTATATTTCCAGGGCGGCCTGACTTTTCCCCACGCCAAGCTGGGCATCCTCATGAGCCTCCAGAAGATGTACGAGGCAGGGCTGGTTGAGGTAAGGTAAAAGAAAAGGCTGCTGCAAGGATAGAGGCTAAAGGCCGGCGCGATTCACCACTGACTTTGCAGGACTTTCAGAAACACAGGATAACAAAAGCCGAAACAGGTGCCCCGATTTTGAGAGGCGCCTGTTTCGGCTTTTTCCGCGGCCTTGCGGCCGCGGGCTATCAAACTATGCTAATCGCATTCCGTGCGTACACGGGTCCGTCAATGCCTCTTCTTGAGAAGCAGGACTGCGCCGGCTGCCGCTGCAAGGGCAAATCCGCCTGCGATTATGCTGCCGCAGCCTTTCTTGGCGGGCTCAGCGGTGGGCTCTTCGACGGCAGGCTTGTCCGTGGGATCATTATCGGCCGGCTGGGCTGTCGACTCGTCCGCCGGCTCGGCTGTCTCATCCGCAGGCTCGTCGGTCGGCTCGTCGCCGGGCTCGGCTGTCTCATCCGCAGGCGCCTCGGTAGGCGCTTCAGTGGGAGCGGGCGTGTCGGTGGGCTCCGGAGTGGGCTCGTGAGTATAAAGAGCGACCTCGTCGTAAATGACCGTGAACTCAAAACCTTCCGTGCTTTGGGTGCTGCCCATGATGGTGCTGAGATCAAATTCGATATCGTCATCCACGGGATCGCCTTCGTTGAGAACGAAATAAGCCTGCTCATGCTTTACCAGTGTGACCTTCAGGCAGTATCTTCCGTCAAGAACCTGATCAAAGGACCATACGAAAGCCTGATTGTCGCAATCTGTGGTGAAGACCTCGCGGCGAATGGCGTCCTTGGAATCGTAATCCTCTCCCCAGTTGCCGTCGACTGCCTTGAAGATAGCAAACTCGACCTCACCGGGCTCGATGCCTGCGAAGTTGTTCGGATTTCCGGCCCAATAAGGAATCGCGATGCTGCTGAACGGCTTCGCGGCGGTAAAAGTAGCGGATGCGTACACGTCATCCACGGAGGAGACGATCCATTCATCTCCGGACAGAGCGGGCTGTGCGAACCAGTGGCCGACACCCTTGGATTCCTCGACAGAGTGATAGACGCCTGCTCCGGTATCGGCAAAAGCTGATACTGCGCCGAATATCCCGAGTACCATTACCGATACCATCAGCAATAAAACAATAACTTTTTTCATATTTAACTCCTTTTAGTGAAAAATTAGAACTGTGGCGTTATGTCCGTCAATGGCTCCCGGCTTTAGCTGAACTGTTTCAAACGTGGGAGACGCGGACTTTATGCGGGAACTGAGCTGTCTCAAGAGGATTGCCCGCTCGCAGGAATTCCTGCAGGTCAATTATAACAGTTTTTTTTGCGGATTGCGACACTTTTTTTGCGGTTTCGTCCGGCCAGGGCCGGCCCTTCGTCCGGCTCCGTGCGACTCCGTCCGTCCGGCTGTCCGCGGGCGCAGGTCCCGTCCGCAGAAGCTTCGCAGTGCCTTCGCGGCTCTTTTCGCGGCAGTTTCGCGTTTTTCCGTTTTTCATTTTTCCGCATCAATTCGAGTTTTTCGGTAAATTTACACGATATTCTGCGTTTTTCAGCGGATTTCCGCTGTTTTTTAAGTGTTTTCGCTTGTTTTCGTGTTTTTTCGCGGTTTTCTGATTTATTCGACGCTTTTCGCGGAATTGTTGTGCAGGATCCGCACCTTATTCGTGACGACCGGCAAAATTCTGCCGCCGGGGGCGCGGGAAGTCTTCCTGAAAATAGGCTGAAAATTGCGTGCGAATTCATCAAAAAGGCGGCGTGAATATTGCGGAAAAAGCTTAAATATGTTACCATTACAAGCGTATCCGATTGCATGAAAGGATTCGAACGACATGAAAAAAAGTCAATTCATAACAATCTTTATAATGTTCATAGCCGCGTCGGTGCTTATTTGCATCGGGTGCTTTATGAAGACGTCTGTTTCGGACACCCCCGGAGGGCCCAAGGAGACGTCGCACATTAACGTGGTTCCGACCATCAGGCCACTTGAAACAGAAACTCCTGCGAATGCAACCGGCGGAAACGAGCCCACCGGGACGGGAGACGTTGAAGCGACTCCGGAGCCCACTGAGCAGGCGCCCTCTGAGGAGCCTGCAGGCACCGAAATGCCCGCAATCAGCTTCCCGACCGTCTCAAATGCGGATTTTGACAAATATTCCAACAGCTTTGAGCATTTTTCGACCAGATGGGTCACCGGGGCCAACAATCAGAACCGCGCGGAGATACAGGACTACGTGCTGCCCGTCATAAAGGACGTGGATTACGTGTTCTATACGATCACCTCCGAGACCGCATGGGATCACTATATGACCTTCTCGATGCATTACGAGTACGGCTACACCGCCAAGCTGCTTGACCTTCTGAAGAGGCACAACATCAAGGCCGTGTTCTTCGTTTCGGAGCTGTACATCAAGGAAAATTCTGAGCTTGTGAAGCGCATGAAGGACGAGGGGCACGTTATCGGCAACCGCGGCGTTATCGGCGACGAGGCCATCGGCAAGCTGACGCCCGAGACCTTCGCGGAGGGCCTCATGACTGTCGAGCGGGAGTACCAGAAGCTTTTCGGCGCGCAGGAGAGGATGTACCTGTTCAGGACCGATTACTTCAGCAACAGGCTGCTCAAGGTGGCGGAGGCCATGGGATACACCGTTGTCTTCAGAACGTACACCTACTACAGCGACATGGAGGACTTCAAGAACAGGCCCGCCAAGGACCTTGCCGAGCGGTTCAACGAAAGGGCGGCTTACAACGGATCCGTTTCCGAATTTACCGCCGAGAAGGCCTGCGTGGATGCCCTTGAGATATTCATTCCCACCTGCATAGACGAGAACGTCAGCTTCAAGCTCATCCAGAGAAGGCGCTGAGGAATCCTGCCTATGGCGGACAAGGCTGCTTAAACAGTTTTTGATATTTCCGGGAAGGCGGAGGCGAAACAGGCAACGTGCTTTGCGTTCCCGGGATTTTGTAATACCCGGGGTCGCGGGAGGTACGCTTTCCCGGGATGAGGGGAAATCCCCGCGAACCGGGGAAAGCTCTCGCGAAACGAAGACACTTCCCGCGAACCGGAGATTCCGGGGAAATTTTCGCAAAATTATGATTCGAGGAAAAACGACGATAAAAGGACAGTACAGGGACAATATTATGAACAAAGCCGTTGTTTCGATTTTGGGCGCTGACAGGATAGGCATCATTGCCGCCGTCAGCGGATATCTTGCCGACAATAACATAAACATTCTGGACATCAGCCAGACGATCATGGAGGAAATGTTCACGATGGTGACTATGGTGGACCTTTCGGGGACGCCGAAGCCCTTCGATGAGATCTACGACGACATGAAGAAGCTGGGCGACAAGCTGGGCGTGACGATCCAGATACAGAAAACCGAGATCTTTGACTCGATGCATAAGATCTGACGCGCGGCGCAGACGCTGATTCAGCAGCTTTAACGTAGGCAGATTCAGCAGTTTTAACGAAGAAGGACAACAATGTTTATTTCCGTCAATGAGATAACAGAAACAATACATATGATCCAGTCGGAGCATCTTGACATCCGCACCGTGACCATGGGCATCAGCCTTTTGGACTGCATCAGAAGCAATCCGAGGGACACGGCGGACGCGATCTACGACAAGATAGCTTCCGAGGCAGGGCGGCTTGTGCCCGAATGCGAAAGCATCGAAAGGGAGCTGGGCATTCCTATCGTCAACAAGAGGATATCCATTACCCCGGCGGCGCTTCTTATCGGAAAGGGCACCCGCGACGACGCGGTTTATCTGGCAAAGCAGCTGGAGCGCGCTGCACAAAACGTGGGCGTCAATTTCATCGGGGGCTATTCGGCTCTTGTCCACAAAGGGTACACCGACAGCGACCGCGTGCTGATCGAGTCTGTCCCCGAAGCGCTTTATGAGACTTCAAGGGTCTGCTCCAGCGTCAACCTGGCCACCACCAAGGCCGGCATCAACATGGACGCGGTGCGAGATATGGGGCTGCTCATCAAGAGGGCTGCGGAGCTGACCGCGGCAAGCGGCGGTTCTGCCTGTGCAAGGCTCGTTGTTTTTGCCAACGCCCCGGAGGATAACCCGTTTATGGCAGGCGCCTTCCACGGCGTGGGCGAGCCCGGAACGGTTATAAACGTGGGCGTCAGCGGCCCCGGCGTAGTCAAGGCGGCCATCGAAAAGGTGCGGGGCCGCGACTTCACCGTGCTGGCCGAGGAAATCAAGCGCACCGCCTTTAAGATCACGCGAATGGGGCAGCTGGTGGCCAGCGAGGCCGCCTCAAGGCTCGGCAAGGAATTCGGAATCGTCGACCTGTCACTTGCGCCGACCCCGGCCGTGGGCGACAGCGTGGCAAGGATCCTCGAGGAAATGGGCCTTGAAATATGCGGAGCCCACGGCACCACCGCCGCCCTGGCTCTGCTCAACGACGCGGTCAAGAAGGGCGGCGTGATGGCTTCCTCACACGTGGGCGGCCTCAGCGGCGCCTTCATCCCGGTAAGCGAGGACGAGGGCATGATCAACGCGGTGAGGTGCGGCGCTCTCAGCCTTGAGAAGCTTGAAGCCATGACCTGCGTATGCTCCGTGGGTCTTGACATGATAGTGGTGCCGGGCGACACGCCCGCGTCCACGATTTCGGCAATTATTGCGGACGAGATATCCATCGGAGTGGTCAACAATAAAACCACCGCGGTAAGGATTATTCCTGCGCCGGGCCTTGTTGAGGGGGACACCGTGAATTTCGGCGGCCTGCTGGGCGAGGGCCCTGTGATGAGGGTGAACCCGGGAAGGAGCGACGATTTCATCGCAAGAGGCGGCAGGATTCCGGCGCCGATACACAGCCTGAGGAATTGAGCACTGAGCGGCAATTGCCGGGTGCCCTCCGCGCGTTCCGCGCGAGTTATGGGAGTGGAGTGCCGGGAAAGGCCGGAGGCCGGAGACCTCGGCAGCTGCTGAATGGATCGGCGGCCGCGTGATTACAAAACAAGGAGACCCAAATGATCAAAGCCGGAATATACGGCGGCACCTTCGACCCCGTACACAAAGGGCATATCAAGTGCGCGGAAGAAGTGAAAAAAGCGCTGTCCCTTGACAAAATCATATTCGTTCCGGCAGGCAACCCGCCTCACAAATTCGCGAACCCCATATCGCTGGGGCGCGACAGGCATAACATGCTCAAGGCGGCGGTCTCCGGCCACGAGGGCTTTGAGATCTGCGACGCGGAGCTTCTGCGGACGGGGTACACCTTCACGGCGGATACGCTTCCCGAGATCGAGAAGCGCTGCCCGGGCCACGAATTTTACTATATCATGGGAAGCGACGCCGCGGCGGGATTCCTGAACTGGTACAAGGCGGAGTCGATCATTGCGCGCTGCAGGCTGGTGCTGGTTGAGCGCCCGGGGGATGCGCAGAGTGATATTGACGCGATCGAAAAGGCGCTGCGGGCGGCCGGAGCCGGGACGCTGGTGATCAAGGTGGAGGGGCTTATTGACGTGTCCTCCTCGGAGATCCGGCGCTGCGTCAGGGAGCGGGACGAAGGTCTGCTTGACCGGCTTCCTGCGGGGGTGGCTCAGTATATTGCGGCCAACGGCCTTTACCGGGAAGGCGCCGGTGACGAGGAATTTATCAGGGCGGACCTTGAGCGCATTCTGAAGCCGGAGAGGTTCGTTCACAGTCTCGGCGTTGCGGAGGAAGCGGAGCGGCTGGCGGTCAGGTTCGGGGCCGACCCCGACAAGGCCAGGCTGGCGGGCCTTCTTCACGACTGCGCCAAGAACGTCAAGGCGGAGCAGCTTCGCTGGATCGGCATGAAGCTTGAGGACTTCGCGTTGACGGCGGGGGACGGCTTCAGGGAGAAGCTCCTTCACGGGCCTCTGGGTGCGATCGTTGCGGAGAAGCGCTACGGCATACGCGACCCCGAAATTCTCGACGCCGTCAGGAAGCACACTACAGGCGATTACGAAATGAGCCTGCTGGACGATATCATTTTCCTGGCGGACTATACCGAGAAGAACCGCAAGGGGGCATTCTTTGAGGAGATCCGGGTCATCCTGGACGAGTGGGGGATCCGCAAGGCGGAGCTGTTTGCCGCCAATGAGCTTCTTGTGCGGTTTGCCTCGAACAACGCGCCCGTCAATATTCGCACGGTCATTATGCGGAACCGTATCATTGAGGAAATGAACGGCTGAGATCATCGCGTACCGCCGGGAAGGCTTCTTCGGGCTCGTGACTGTGCGGAAAATGCGGAAAAGGGCAGCGGAAGAACGGTCTAAATGCGGAAAAGTACGCATAGAAAGAACAATAAAGCGAAAGAACGCATAGAAAGAGCAATAACGCGAAAGAACAATGCAGAGAAAGAATATTGCAGCGAAAGGGGAAATTATGTTACCTGAAAAAATGGTGGAAATTATCAAAGAGGCAATTGACGACAGGAAGGGCCGCGACATCGAGGTCATTCCGCTTGCCGAGAAGACGATCGTGGCGGATTACTTTATCATCGCCAGCGGCAGCTCCACAACGCACCTTCGCGGTATCGCGGACGCGGTGATGGAAAAAATGGAGAAGGAGGGAGTCAACGTGGCGCACCTTGAAGGCTACGAGACCGCTTCCTGGATACTGCTCGATTATCTTGACGTGGTGGTGCACATTTTCCAGCAGTCCGAGAGGGAATTTTACAACCTCGAGAAGCTCTGGCAGGGCAGCGCCGCGGGCCGCAAGAAGTCCGAGGAAAAGAAAGAGGACGAATCCTGACAAGCTATGACAAGGCTTTATATTTTTGATTTTGACGGGACACTCTCATACACCGGCGGCGACATCGCGCTGAGCGTTCAGCTGATCCAGAGGAAGTACGGCGCTCCGGTGACTGACGAGAAGTCCATACTGGCCTTCGTGGGCTACGGCGCGCGGTATCTTATCGAGAATACCGTCACGTGCGGGCTTGGCAATGAAGCTGCGCCCGAAAAGAGCAGCGCCTCTGAGTTCGGGCCGGGCAGCGCCGGCGCTTCCTTTGAGGACATATACCGCGACTACCTGGAGGTCTATTACGAGCACGCGACGGACACGTCAAGGCTTTATCCCGGCGTTCGCGAGACGCTGGAGGCCATTATCGCGCGCGGCGACAGGACGGCGCTTTTTACCAACAAGCCCCGGAGGGTCACCGACAAGACCTTGCGGTTTCTGGGCATTGACGGGCTCTTTGAGGCCACCTTCTGCCCCGAAGACCTTGAGCGCAAGAAGCCGGACCCGGAGGGCATACTGCGGTGCTCCCGCGCAACAGGCGTGCCGCTTGAGAGGACTCTCATGGTGGGTGATTCCAGGGCTGACGTTGACGCGGGAAGGGCCGCGGGCGTGAAGACTCTGGGCCTTCTGAACGGCATGGGCGACCGCGCGAAGCTTCTCGCGGCCGGGCCGGATTTTACCGCGGAGTCCTTCGGGGAGATCCCGGGGATCGAGTTTTGATTCTTTCATTTCAGAGTCCCGGTTTCGGGCCGGACGGAAAAGTGAGGCGCCGGCGCGAAAGCTGCCGCAAAAAGCCCGGAAGCAAGAGCCGGGCACACCGCCGCGCAGATCCCGGCAGGAAAGGCTGAGCACAACGGCGCGCATATTGCCGCCGCGCATATTGCTGCGGAAAGTATTGCCGCGTAAGTTAGGGCTGCACATACCGGCCATGGAAGTATGACCGCGCATGATACCGCGGCACCCCGACAAACACAATACGCAGGCATCGCGCAAAGCGATACCCGCACTATTTTTTTAACTTTAAGGAGAAAGGTTTATGAATAATGAAAAAACACGCAGGAGCAAGTTGTACAAGGCGTACAGGATGGCTGCTCATGCCAGGGACAAAGCAAATACAGCCCCCAGCATAGCAGTGCCTCCCGACAGGAAGTCCGATGAAGTAAACAGGAACGCTTCACTGGGACGCGACGAGACCGCCCAGGAACGTTCCTTTGAGATGGAAAGGAAATCTATAAACCGGTTCATCAGGGACCTCGAATCCCGCGGACGGACATATATCACCCTCCGCAAGTACAAACGGGTCCTGACCAGGATATACCATGCGCTGCCCGAAGGGAAGATGGTAAGCAAGCTCTTCGTGGAAAATTTCCTCTACGAAGAAAAAAAGCGCACCGGCTACAGCTCGTCCACCATCAACTCCGCGCTCTCGGGCATTAACGAGTACATGAAGTACATGGGCTACGGTGACATTTTCATCGAATACCATCCCCACGAGCCCCGGGAAGTGATCTCCGTCACGACCGAGGACTATCTGAAGGTCCTGAAGGTTGCCCGCGAATCCGATAACCGCGAAGCCTACCTTCTGGTGGCCATTTTCGCGAACGTGCCCTTCGGGGTCGCCGAGATGTCCGTCCTCTCAATCGAGGCCGTCAAGGAAGGCTGCTTCGTCCCCTACGGAAGCAACGACCCCGTCTTTCTGGACAAAAAGCTGGCAGACGAGCTGCTGGCGTACGCAAGGTTCAAGAGAATAAGACGCGGCGCGATATTCAGAACAAGCAGGGGCACGCCCATGGGCAGGCAGCTCGTCGCGAAAAAGATCTCCGCCGTCGGCCGCCAGGCCGGCTTCCCCGCGAGGGTGATCACCGCCCGCAATCTCCAGAACCTCTATCAAAGCAGAATCGCCGCTTTGCGAACCAGCTTCGAGGAAGCAGTTATCAAGGCTTACGGCGAGCAATTAAATGAAGAATTCGCCCGGTTTGAGCCGTGGTAACCCGGGTCTCGCGCCCGCTGCCGCGGGATACTGAGCAGGTAATATAAAACGCATCAAAAGGCTTTTCCGCACGGTTTCATGGGAAAAGCCTTTTACTTTACGTTTCATTGCTTTTGTGCGCAGACGCTCTCATCCGCGCGGCATAGTGTATCTGTAGCTGAGCACGCTCTCGCGTGAACCGTTCGTGCCTCAAAATGCAGACGCGGGATCTGATTCAATGGTCGCGCAGCGCACCCGGCACTCCGGTCACACAGCTCGCGTCCCGCAAATCGCGTCCCACAGCTCGCGTCCCGCAAATCGCGTCTCATAGCTCGCGTCCCATAGCTGCCGCGAAGCGGCACGCACCTTCTTAAAATCTGCCGCCTCCGCCGCCGTGAGACCTTCCCGATGAGCCTCCGCCGCGCGAGAATCCGCCGCCGCTGCGCGAGGATCCGCCGAACGAGCCTCCGCCGCTTGAGGACGTGGAGTGCGCCACACGGGAGGTGTCCTTGCGGATGAAGACCTCCTTTTTGTCCCTTATGTTAATGCCTTCGCTTGGGATGAACGACGCGCCGGGAGCGGGCGCAGGCGCAGACGTGCGGTCCGCTATGAATATCGCGTTGACGATGAGCGCGACAACGACCGCCGCGAGAAGGGTGAATATTATCGCGCTGAAGCTAAGCGGGTAGTGCCCGAAAATCATCAGGGACTTGACGTACGTTACGAACTTGTTGAGGGATCTCTTGAGCTCCGCGGTCTTCCGGCTGTTCAGCGTGCCCGTGCCGGGGATGGAGACCCTTATCGCGTCCTCGAGGGTTTCAAGACGGCTCCCGGTGAACTTTTCGGCGGCCTTGCCGACGGCGCTCAGGTAGTAGCCCGTATTCTCGGGGTTTGAATTGATGACCAGAATGACGCCGGAAGGATCGTCGCGATCCGGCCCGTAGCCGTAATATTTGAAATAATCCTCACCGTAGTCATAGCCGTCGTAGACAGCGCCGTAGAGGCCGTGGTTGTTGGCGATGACCCTGTCCTTGCCGAATTCGCGCACGTCGCAGGTGTATGTGGTGACGACCACGAAGTCCATCTTGTACCTTTTGGACAGCTTGTCGAGCTTTTTGGCAAGCTTCGGCTCAAAGGAGTCCTTAATGATCCCGGCGCCGTCAACGACTCTGTGCACGGGGTCGGTGCTTTGGGTCTGAAGGACCGGAAACATATTGTTGGTCTCCAGGTCGATGACCAGATCGTAATAGTATACGCAGGAAGCCACCATCTCGTCCGGTGTGGAGTCGTTTTTGATGTAGTCGAAGATCTCGCCGGCCTTGTTAAGAAAGCACTTGGAGGTGCTGCCGGATGCATAGCAGCCCACCTCGAGGAGCTGGTTGTGCTGCCCGATGTAAAGGACGATGATCGCGCCGTTATCGAAGTCGCCCACGCCGTAGCCGTTGGAATTGAAGGTGTCCGCGGCATAGTCGTTCAGCGTGTATAAGCCGCCGCGTTTCTCATAGTATTCCTCCGCTTCGCTGCCGAATTCTGAAGCGCTGTAGGATCTGACCAGCTTGACAATGCAGTCCGCGTAATACCTGCTGCGGTACGAGGCAAGGGTTTCGGCAGCGGATGCCTTCACGCCGGGCGAGAGTGCGTACGTGTCGTCGTATATATTGTCCGAAAGCCTGGACGGTACGTATCCGAAGTCATACTGCATGGTCGCGAGACGCCTTTCGGCCACCGTAGTTGCATACGTCAAAAACGCAGAAACCGCGCCCTCGTAGTCGCCGCTCGCGAGAATGGGCTGAATCTTTCGCTGAAGCCCCGGGATTTCATCCTCGAAAAGATCGATGGCGTCGCCGGTAGTGCTGATCCAGTATTCGTGGTTGTCCTCCTCCATATTGATGCCGAGAATGATGCCGCTGAAGGAGTTTCCGATGCCGTAGCCGTTGTAATCGTAAAAATCCGACACGTAGTCGCCGAACTCATAGCCGTAGGGCGAATACTTGAACAGGGCATCAATGTCCTGATTGAATTCAGTGCCCTTGTATCCGTCCACAGTCAGCACCACAAAATCCATCTTGTATCTGTCCGAATAGGATGAGATACTGCTTCCGACGGAGTCCTCAAAGGACTTCGACAATATATTCGCGCGGTCAACAACTCTCGGGGCATTCGGGTCGTGGAATTCCTCGAAGCCCGATACCGGCGATTGCTGCGGAACGAAGGAGACGGTGCCGGCCAGTATTGTCGCGATGAAAACTATGATCAGGGGAAGAAATAAGGTTTTTTTCATGAACGGTCCCCCCTCAGTTGATCAAAAAGCGCAGGATCAGCAGCACGACGGCGATGACCGCAAAGATCCTGCCGAGGTAGAGCCAGTATCTGCCCTTGGACTTCGGGAAGTCGCCGACGACCTTGCGGGTCTGCCCGTTAATGTAATAGACGTACTCCTTGTCGTGGAACTTGGCCTTCATGATGTATACCGGCAGGAGCGCGTAATTTACGGAGGTGTTCTTGAGGTTCATATTGGTGGCGGATAGCTTGACGCTCCCGTAGCCGTTGACGCTGCTGCGGAAGGTGTCCGTGACCGTGGTTTTGATCCGCGAATCCGCCCTCGGAATGCAATCCACCGCGTTGTCGTCGTAGCGGTCCGCCAGGAAGCCGCTCAGGTAGCCGGGGGCGAAGTTTTCCATTTTTGAGTAATCGTAAGGCTCCAGCTTGTCCATGGTGTCGTTGTTCATCTTGACGCTGGCGTCGATGGGGATCTTGCTGAAATAGACGGAGCCGTCCACCGTCACGTAGAAATACGAGACCTCGGTGTACGTGTAGCTGGCGTCGGCCCAGCGTCTGGTCTTGGTGGTCTCAAACGTAACGGTGCCGTCGGCGCAGCAATTGTAAAGCCAGAAGGGAACGTAGACGCCCTGCGTCTTTTCGATCACAACGTCCGTGATGAAATTGCGGGGCAGCTGCTTTTTCTTTTTGCACAGCTCCTTAAAAATATTTTTAATCTCCTTTTTGTCAAAGGCGAAGGGGATAATGTAATTGGGCCTCAGCGCGCCTTCGATCTTAGGCTCGATAATGACTTCGTTGTCGCAATAAGGGCAGTGCGTGGCGCTGGTGGTGGCGTCGGCGGTGATTTCCGCGGCGCAGTATTTGCACACGTACGTCACCGTGCCGGTAAGGTCCTCCGCCGGCCCCGCGGAGGCGATATGCTCTCCCCAGTCAAAGGCCTTCGCTCCCGCCGAGGTGGCATTCTCGATCTCGCTCAGCTCGTAACGGTTGGAGCAGGCGGGGCAGAGAAACTTGCCGCTTTCGGGGTCGAAGAGCAATGAAGTGTCGCATGAAGGGCACTTAAAAGAAACAAGATTGTCAGTCATCTTAAGGTTCTCCTTGTATCGCTAAAGGCTTTCAGCGTGCTTTGTGCCGTGTGGCTTGTGTTGCGCGGCTTGTAATCGCACAGCTTGTATCGCAAGAAGTGTTTCGCGCGCTTTGTGCCGTGTGGCTTGTGTTGCACGGCTTGTAATCGCACAGCTTGTATCGCGAGAAGTGTTTCGCGCGCTTTGTGCCGTGTGGCTTGTGTTGCGCGGTTTGTAATCGCGTGGCCCCGGCGCAGGAATATCGACTCGCAACGAAAACCGCTGACTAGATTATACCAAAAAATGGACGGGGGTACAACACTTTGCCCGCGGCAGCGCGGGAAAAGGGTA
>JAGDAX010000072.1 GCA_017848335.1 Clostridia bacterium
CACAGGATCGAGGAGATCAACGTGGATCCGCGCATAATCCGTCCTGCCTATAAGAACGTCGGCGGCATCAGAAGGTACGTCAATATAGACGCCAGGTAAGCAGCGCGGCAAGTGTTCTCTCCGCCGTACGGGACGTGCTTTAGAGACGCCGGGATTGCGTTGCCGCCGATGCCCGTGGCGTGCTTTTATGACTGCCCGACGGTTTGACCTTTTGACCGTTTGGAAGCATGAACGTTTGGAAGCATGACCGTTTGGAAGCTTGACTGTTTGACTGTTTGACTGCTTGACTGCCTGACTTTTTTGCGGAAGCTGATTAAAGGAGCTTTTGATAATGTCTGAAGCGGGCCGAAGGTTTAAAACGGTTGACATCGTTTACGGGGCAGCCACGGCGGGCCTCTATATCGCGCTGACGTACGTTTCACAAATTTTCGGTCTTGCCAGCGGTGCAATTCAGGTGAGGCTTTCGGAGGCTCTGTGCGTACTGCCTGTGTTCACACCGGCGGCTGTTCCCGGGCTTACCGTGGGATGCCTTTTGGCGAATCTGTTTACGGGCTGCGCACTGCCGGACGTTTTTTTGGGAAGCTTCGCGACGCTTCTGGGGGCGGTATTTACATATCTTCTGCGGAGGACCAACGTTTTCGTCGCGGCAATTCCGCCGGTAATAGCCAACGCCCTTATCGTGCCTCCGGTGCTTGTGCTGGTCTATCACGAAACGATGGCTTATCCGCTGATAGTGCTGACTGTTGCAATCGGGGAAATATTGAGCTGCGTGGTGCTGGGAGGTCTTCTCGGGTTGGCAATCAAAAAAAGAAGCATTTTCACTAAGCTTTTCAGGCGCGGCAATGACGGCAACGATAAGGATTGATTGACCGCCGTCTCCTTTACGGGAATTCCGATCATATAATTGAACCGGAAAATCAAACCGTGATATCAGATATGAAATAACAAACCGGAAAATCAAACCGGAGAATCAAACCGAAAAATCAAACCGGAGAATCAGATCGGAGAATCAGTAATATGAAGGACTACGAATCGATTTTAAGCAAACTTAAGAAATACGGGCAGGAGGACGTTCTCCGCTTTTACGGCGAGCTTTCCGCGGATGACAGGGAGCAGCTTCTCTGCGACGTTGAGTCCCTGGACCTTGATGAGATCGCGAAGCTGTACCATCTGGCTGACGTTCCGGCCGAAAACAAATTCGACGAGAGCGAGCTTTCGCCCATTGACGTGATCAAAGCGCCCGTACCGGGAGACTCCGAATATAAAACGTACTATGAAAAGGGTATCGAGGTTCTCCGTTCCGGCAAGGTGATCGCGGTCACGATGGCCGGAGGCGAGGGCTCAAGGCTGGGACATAACGGCCCCAAGGGCACGTATGATCCAAAGATCCCGGGGCACGGCTCGCTGTTTGAGATTCAGCTGGAGGGCCTGAGAAGTATTCACGCGCAATGCGGCAGCTTCGTTCACTGGTATATTATGACAGGCGAAAGCAACCATGCAAAAACGGTTGAATATTTTGAGGAAAATGCATATTTCGGCTATCCCCGGGATAAAGTGACCTTTTTCAAGCAGGGCGTACTGCCTGTGCTTGACCTCGAAGGCAAGCTGCTGCTTGAGGAGAAGAACAAAATTCTGAAGGCCCCCGACGGCAACGGCGGTATTTTCAGGGCTCTTCTCGACAATAAAATTCTCGAGACCGGAGACGCGGCTGACGCCGGATACGTTTTTGTCTGCGGCATCGACAACTGCCTCGTCAAAATGTGCGACCCTGTGTTTGTGGGAGCGATTGCTCTTACCGGGCGCGCCTGCCTCACCAAGACCTTTATGAAGAGGTCTCCTGAGGAAAAGGCAGGTATTTACTGTCTCAGGAACGGCCGGCCGCTTGTGATCGAATATACGGAGATTTCTGCGCACATGGCCGCGGAGACCAACGCTGACGGTACGTACAAATACGGCGACGCCAACGTGCTCAATTATATTTTCGATATCAACAGGCTGAGGGAGGCTCTCTCCGTCAGGCTTCCGTATCATATTGCCCTCAAAAAGGTGAAAAGACTTGACGGTGCGGGTAATCCTTTAAAATCCGAGGTGCCGGACTGCCGCAAGTATGAGATGTTTATGTTTGATATTTTCAACGAGATGGGTGACACGGCGGCCTTCCGCATCGTGCGTGACGAGGAATTCGCGCCTGTCAAGAATGCCGAGGGCATTGACAGCGCCCAGACCGCCAGGGAGCTTTTTATGAGGCAGAACAGAATCGAAATGGAGAATCCCATTGTCGAGATTGACGGCGATGAGATGACGCGCATAGTCTGGGAGAAAATCAAGGAAATCGTGCTTGAGCCCTACGTGAAGCTCAATACGGAATATTACGACCTTTCGGTGCAGAACAGGGACGCTACCGACGATACTGTGACCGTCAAGGCCGCCGAGGCGATCAAAAAGCACAAGGTGGCCGTAAAGTGCGCCACGATCACGCCTAACGCCAAGAGGGTGGAGGAGTTCGGACTCAAAAAGATGTGGAAGAGCCCCAATGCTACCATCCGCGGTATTCTGGACGGCACGGTATTCAGAACGCCCATTATCGTGGACGGCATTTCGCCCGTGGTCAGGACCTGGGAAAAGCCCATCACCATTGCAAGGCATGCCTACGGCGACATCTATTCCGCCGTGGAGACAAGGGCGGCCAAGGGCGACGAGGTGTTCCTCACCGTCAAGTCGAAGGACGGCGGCAGCAGAGAGCTTCTTCTCCACACCTTCGCGGATTCCGACGGCATTGTGATGGGAATGCACAACGAAGACGATTCCGTGGAGTCTTTTGCCAGAACGTGCTTCGGGTACGCGCTTTCGGAGGGGCTCGACCTCTGGTTCTCCGCCAAGGACACTATTTCCAAGACCTATGACCACAGGTTTAAGGACGTGTTCGCCGAGATATACGAGAATGAGTTTCGCGAGGCCTTTGAGGAAAAGGGCATCACGTATTTTTACACTCTCGTTGACGACGCGGTCTCAAGGGTGATGAAGTCGAAGGGCGGCTTTGTCTGGGCGTGCAAAAATTACGACGGCGACGTATTCTCGGACATGCTGGCGTCAGCCTTCGGCAGTCTCTCGATGATGACCTCCGTGCTGGTTTCGCCGGACGGCTGCTTCGAATACGAGGCGGCGCACGGTACAATTCCGCGGCACTATCACAAGTACCTGAACGGTGAGAAGACGTCCACCAATCCCACGGCGACTCTGTTTGCCTGGACCGGCGCTCTTGCCAAAAAAGGCATGATGGACGGAAACGCGGCGCTGGCAGATTTCTCGCAAAGGGTCGAGAACGCTCTTTACAGAACCATCAGCGAGGGCTTTATGACCGGCGATCTCGCTCTGATCACCGAAAAGGAAAACCCGGTCACGCTGGGGCTGGAGGAGTTCCTTGAGGCGGTGCGCGACAGAATATTTCTTTGACTGATCAACTTCTGCGTTTAGGACGCTTTCGGGTTTTAGACGCCGACATTTCATAAATTGGAGGAAACGAACACAATGGATATTTTTGAAGAGCTGAGACTTGAAGATCCTGATATTTATGAGGCTATCAATCTCGAAAAGCAAAGACAGCAGAACAAAATCGAGCTTATTGCCTCCGAGAATTTCGTCACGCCTGCCGTCATGGCAGCCGCGGGCTCGGTACTCACCAATAAATATGCCGAGGGTTATCCCGGCAGGAGGTATTACGGCGGATGCGAGATCGTTGACATATGCGAAAATCTCGCTATTGAGAGGGCCAAGGAGGTATTCGGCGCCAAATTCGCCAACGTGCAGCCTCACAGCGGATCCTCCGCCAATCTGACCGTCTATTTCGCGCTGCTTAATCCGGGGGATACCGTGCTCGGCATGAATCTCGCCCACGGCGGACATCTCACACACGGCAGCCCCGTCAATATGTCCGGCAAGTGGTTCAATTTCGTCTCCTACGGATGCAATCCTGAGACGATGCTTATCGATTACGACGAGCTTTACACTATTGCACAGCGCGAAAAGCCGAAGCTCATCGTGGCAGGCGCCAGCGCGTATCCGAGGATCATTGATTTCAAAAAATTCCGCGAGGTTGCTGACAGCGTGGGCGCATACCTGATGGTGGACATCGCGCACATTGCCGGACTTGTGGCGGCCGGACTTCATCCTTCGCCGGTGGGTATCGCGGACGTTGTTACGTCCACCACTCACAAGACCATGCGCGGCCCCAGAGGCGGCATCATTCTCACAGACGACGAGAGTATTGCCAAAGCCATCAATAAAGGAATATTCCCGGGCACACAGGGCGGCCCTCTCATGCACGTGATCGCCGCCAAGGCTGTGGCGCTCAAGGAAGCTCTTGCGGACGATTTCAAGGCTTATCAGCTTCAGATCATCAAAAACGCCGCGGCTCTCGCCAAGGGTCTATCCTCGCGAGGCGCCGACCTTATCACCGGCGGAACGGACAACCATATGATGCTGGTAAACGTTAAGACCGGCTTCGGAGTGAGCGGCCTTGACGCGCAGCATATGCTTGACGAGGTTATGATCACCTGCAATAAAAACGGTATCCCCTTCGACCCGGAGAAACCCACAGTCACATCCGGCATCAGGCTCGGCACCCCCGCCGTCACCACCAGAGGCATGGTGGAGGAGGACATGGACGTGATCGCGGAGCTTATTACGCTGACGCTTACGGATTTCGAAGGCAACAGGGAGCATGTCACAAAGAGGGTGGCGGAGCTTCTCGACAAGTACCCGCTTTACAAGGACCTGTGATGCCGCTTTAATATCTATATTTACTGATTATTGATTCATATTTACTGACTATTGATTCTCACTTGTGATTTTACGATTTTTTTTTTCGATTGTGATTTTCCGATTGTGATTTTACGATCGTGAAGGGGGGCGGATAGAATGGCGGAAAGAGAGCCGCTGGCTTACAGGATGTGTCCTCAAACGATTGAGGAATTCTACGGACAGGAGCATATTCTCGGTAAGGGCAAGCTTTTGTACAGAATGATAAAGGCCGACCGTCTGTCATCCGTTCTTTTTTTCGGACCTCCCGGCACGGGCAAGACGTCGCTGGCACGGATCATCGCCAAGACAACCAGATCCGGATTTGAGAAGCTGAATGCGGTGTCTTCAGGCGTTTCGGACATCAAGAAGATCATCTCAGACGCCGAAAACAAGCTGCTCTATCCGGACGGCAGGGTCGTGCTTTTTATTGACGAGATTCACCGCTTCAACAAAGCGCAGCAGGACGCTCTTTTGCCATCGGTCGAGGACGGCACTGTCATTCTGATCGGCGCCACCACCGAGAATCCCTTTTTTGAGGTCAACAAGGCCATTATTTCCAGGTCGACGGTTTTTCAGCTTTTGCCCCTCAAGCCCGAGAATATCAAGGACATCGTCCGTCACGCGCTGACCGACAGGGAAAGAGGCTACGGAAAGCTTGATATTACGATAGACGACGACGCGATGGATTTCCTCTGCGCCGCCTCCTCGGGGGATGCGCGGATAGCTCTTAACGCGCTGGAGCTTGCGGTTATCGGCAGCGAGCGGGACCTGTTGGTGCCGCAGCGGATCACTCTCGACGAGATTTCTGAATGTATGCAGCGCAAGGTGGTACAGTTCGACAAGAGCGGAGAGGGCCATTATGACAATATCAGCGCAATGATCAAATCGATGCGCGGCAGCGACCCGGACGCGGCGGTGTTTTACCTTGCGAGGGCGCTTTACGCAGGGGAGGATATCAACTTCCTCGCCAGAAGGATCACCATCTGCGCCAGCGAGGACGTGGGTACTGCCAATCCAAACGCTCTGCTTGTGGCGGCGGCTGTGCAGGACGCGGTAAGAATGATCGGCATGCCCGAGGCAAGAATTTTACTGTCGCAGGCAGCTGTTACTGTCGCAACAAGTCCGAAGTCCAACAGCTCCTACCTGGCTGTCGAAAACGCCCTTTCGGATATCAAAAAGAAGTACACGGGCGAGGTGCCTTTTTACCTGCGGAATGCCGCTGCCGACGGAATGGAAAAGCTGGGCTATCACGTCGGTTACAAGTACGCCCACGATTTTGAGGGGCACGTGGCTGACCTGGAATATCTTCCCGAGGAGATGCGGGGCACGAAATATTACGAGCCCTGCGGCAACGGGTACGAGAAGAGCATTATCGAGTATTTGCGCTTTGTTGATGAAATGAAGAAAAAGCAGAAACAGGAATGATCAGGGTGCGGATCCGGGACGGGTTAAAGCGCCGGGAATCCTGACTGCGCTATTTTGGATGCTGCCGCAGCATTTGATCCTGCCGCAACATTTGATCCTGCCGCAGCATTTGATCTTGCCGCAATAATGGATTCTGCCGCAGCGTCGGATCTTGCTTTATAAACGCCCGCCGTACCGGCCGATGAAATCGCCCTGCGATGCGGGATTAAATATTTCGAGTAATTCTATGACATGAAAGAGGTTTTATCATATGGACAACGTATACGATATTCTGGTTGAGAGAGGCTTCATAGAGCAGGCGACGGACGCCGAGGAAATCAGAAATCTTCTCGGGAGTAAAAGCGTTGCTTTTTATATCGGCTTCGACGCCACCGCGGACAGCCTTACCGCTGGTCATTTTCTGACGATCATGGCGATGATGCACATGCAGAAGGCAGGACACAGGCCTATTGCTCTTCTGGGCGGCGGCACCACTATGGTGGGCGACCCCAGCGGCAAGTCCGACATGCGCAAAATTATGACCAAGGAGACGATCGACCATAACGCGCAGTGCTTCTACAATCAGCTTTCGAGATTCATCAATTTCAATGACGGCAGCGCTGTCGTCGTGAATAACGCGGACTGGCTCCTTAACCTCAATTACATCGAGTTTTTGAGAGAGGTGGGCGCCTGCTTCTCAGTCAACAGAATGCTTGCTGCGGAATGCTACAAGCAGCGCATGGAAAAGGGCCTTACCTTCTTTGAGTTCAACTACATGGTCATGCAGTCCTACGATTTTCTCAAGCTTAACGAGATGTACAACTGCGAGCTGGAAATGGGCGGCAACGATCAGTGGTCGAACATTATCGGCGGCGTTGAGCTTGTGCGGAGAAAGCTCGGGAAGCCCGCTTACGGCCTCACTTTCAAGCTTCTCACCACCAGCGACGGCATCAAGATGGGCAAGACCATGAAGGGCGCCGTGTGGCTCGATCCCGCCAAGACCTCACCTTACGAGTTTTACCAGTACTGGCGTAACATTGAGGACGTGAAGGTGGAGGAGTGCCTCGGGCTTTTGACCTTCCTGCCGATGGACGAGGTGAGAAGGCTTGGCGCGCTTGAGGGCTCCGAGATCAACACCGCCAAGGAAATACTCGCTTATGAAATAACCAGGATAGTACACGGTCAGGAGGAGGCCGACAAGGCAAGAGAGACTTCGAAATCCTTCTTCGGCGGCGCCAAGGACAACGCGGATATTCCGACCACTAAGGTGGAGCTTGACGGTGACGAGATCTCTCTGGTGGATCTTTTGGTGATTTCGAAGCTGGCTCCGTCAAAATCCGAGGCCAGAAGGCTCATCGAGAGCGGCTCTGTGTCGGTGAATGACGACAAGGTCACGGACAGAAACGCTTCGGTCGCAAAGGAAGCCATCGAGGGCGGTCTGATCCTTAAGAAGGGGAAGAAGACGTTCCATAAGATCACGCTTTGATTTTGACGGGGCGCCGGTTTTTTTCGTCAGACAGACTCAAGAGCTTCCGGGCTTTGACCTCTGGCCTCCTGCCTTTTCTCAGCACCCGGCACATGGATTTCTTAACTTCTATTTGCATGAATTACTCAATTGACGGTGGAATATTCCGCTTCAACGCGAACAAAAACATTTTTTCTCCGGCCAAAACATTTGACTGCGGGCAGTGCTTTCGCTGGAATCCCGCGGAGGACGGAGGCTTTAAGGGTATTGTCGCGGGTCGCGCCTTGAAGCTTTGCGCGGAGCCCTCTGCCTCAAATTCTGACGTGCTTGCGGTCTACGACATGTCCGGCCGCAGGATCGACGAGGCGTTCGGGGATCATCTTGCCGGATATTTTGATTTCGGTTTCGACTACGCTGAGGCTTTTGAGCTTTTGTCGTCAAAGGATGATATAATGGAAAAGGCGGCTGAGGCTTCACGGGGAATCCACATTCTGAAGCAGGATTTTTTCGAGACGGTTATTTCGTTTATTATTTCCGCCAACAATAATATTCCCCGCATTAAAAAATGTATCGAGAGGATATCGGAGCTGTACGGCAAGGCGATTTATGACGCGGCGGGAGATATTGTCGGGTATGCTTTTCCTGAGGCCTCCGCGCTTTCTGCGGTGGAGCCCTCAGAGCTTTGCGAGAAGGCGCGTGTCGGATATCGGGCGGAATATATCGTCAGGACTTCAGTTCTTTTCGCGGAGAACAGGGTCTCCTACAGCAAGCTGTGTGGCGAGGATTCGCGGGCTATGCAGGACGAGATCGTGAAGCTCCCGGGCGTGGGGCCGAAGGTTGCGAACTGTATAATGCTTTTCAGCGGGCTTTGCCGCGGCGCATTTCCGGTTGACGTTTGGGTCGAAAGGCTGATGCAGGATTTCTACGGGCTTGAAGGAATGTCACGGCAGGCTTTGGAGAAGTATGGCAAGGATTATTTCGGTGAATATGCCGGACTTGCGCAGCAGTTTCTGTTTTACTACAAGAGACTGATTTCCTGACGTACGAAAATTCCGGCATATCAGACTTTCCTGACTTCCTTGAAACCCCTCGTATTTGATTTACTGAGTCTCTGAAGACCTCGGAGGAGTGTGATTACGTATGGCCAGAGAAGAATATTCACGGCTCAGCGCCGACGAAGTGCTTTCGCGGGTCAATATTGTCGATCTCATAAAAGAATACGTCACACTCAAGAAGAGCGGCACCAACTACACGGGCTTGTGCCCGTTCCACGGCGA
>JAGDAX010000073.1 GCA_017848335.1 Clostridia bacterium
CAAAAAAGCAATAGAAAAGCCGGATTTCCAACGAAAAAAAGATGGAAATCCGGCATTATTCTGGATTGTTATTGCCTTTAAGGCATTGCTCTGCTGATTATGCCTGTTTGTATAGTGAATACTTTTGGGAATTCGTTATTTATGATATTACCGCTCGGAATTTATTCCGCGAAAAGAGGCGTCGAATAGTACCGGTCGCCGCTGTCTGGAAGCAGCGCCACGATGGTCTTGCCTTTGTTATCGGGCCGCTTGGCGAGACTGATTGCCGCGCAAAGCGCCGCGCCGGAGGAAATTCCCACGGAGATGCCCTCGGTCTTTGCCAAAAGCCTGGCGGTGGCGAAGGCGTCCTCGTTGGTGATGCGAAGAACCTCGTCATAGACGGCTGTGTTCAGCACGTCGGGCACAAAGCCTGCGCCGATGCCCTGGATCTTGTGGGGGCCGCCGTGACCTTCGGAGAGGACCGGCGACGCGTCGGGCTCTACCGCATACACCTTGACGGCGGGATTCTGCGACTTCAGGTATTCGCCCACGCCCGTCACCGTGCCGCCGGTGCCTACGCCTGCCACAAAGATATCCACCTTGCCGTCTGTGTCCCTCCAGATATCGGGGCCGGTGGTCTCACGGTGAATCCTCGGATTGGCGGGGTTCACAAACTGCCCGGGAATGAAGCTCCCCGGGATCTCCTGCGCCAGCTCCTCTGCCTTGGCGATGGCTCCCTTCATGCCCTTGGCGCCCTCGGTGAGAACGATCTCCGCGCCGTAAGCCTTGAGGATGTTGCGCCTTTCGATGCTCATGGTCTCGGGCATTGTGAGGATGATCCTGTAGCCCTTGGCGGCGGCGATGGCTGCAAGGCCGATGCCCGTGTTGCCGGACGTAGGCTCGATGATCACGGAGCCCTCCTTCAGCAGCCCCTTCTCCTCGGCGTCCTCGATCATTGCCTTCGCGATCCTGTCCTTGACGCTGCCCGCGGGGTTGAAATATTCAACCTTCGCGATAACGGTGGCCGGGAGGGCCAGCCTCTTCTCGATATTTACCAGTTCGACCAGCGGGGTGTTTCCGATGAGCCCCAGCGTTCCTTTGTATATATTAGCCATAATAAGTTCCTTTCATAATACGTTAAGTCAGGCAGCGTATGCACGCCGGGCGTGACGTTTGCGCTGTCTTTGTGCGGCGGGCTTCAGCCTTCCGCCGCCTTCTTCTTTGAGAAATAGTCATTGAGCGCCGCCTGGATGGCCTCCTCGGCCAGCACGGAGCAGTGCATCTTGTAATCCGGAAGCCCGTCAAGCGCCTCCGCCACCGCCTTGTTGGTGAGCTGCATCACCTCGTCGATGGGCTTGCCCTTGATGAGCTCCGTGGCCATCGAGCTGGAAGCGATCGCGCTGCCGCACCCGAAGGTCTCGAACTTGACGTCCGTCACGATATCATTTTCGATCTTGAGATACATCTTCATGATGTCGCCGCATTTGGCGTTTCCAACCTCGCCGATGCCGTCGGCGTCCTCGATTATGCCTACGTTGCGGGGATTTCTGAAGTGATCCATCACCTTTTCACTGTAAAGAGCCATATAGTTTCTCCTCTCTGTCAAATCATAAGTTCACAGCACGAAGGGCGTCTTGCCCGCCACCAGGTCGCGCCACACCGGCGAAAAGCTCCGGAGGTATGCCACAACGTCCTTCACTGCGGAGATCACGTATTCGGCGTCCTCTTCGGTGAAGTCCTCATCGATGGACAGTCTCAGGGATCCGTGGGCGACGCCGTGTTCTCTCCCGATCGCGAGAAGAACGTGGCTCGGGTCCAGGGATCCCGAGGTACAGGCGCTGCCCGATGAAGCGCAGATGCCCTTGTCGTCAAGCAGGAGCAGCAGCGACTCTCCCTCGATGCCTTCGAAGCAGAAGCTGACGTTGCCGGGGAGCCTCTTGTCGCGGTCGCCGTTCAGCGCAGAATGGGGGATCTCCGAGAGCCCCGCGATAAGCCTGTCCCTGAGGCTTTTGATTCTGCCCGTGTTTTTGTCAATGCCCGCAAGCGCGATCTCCAGAGCCTCCGTCATTCCCACGATGCCGGGAACGTTCTCGGTGCCCGCACGCTTGCCGCGCTCCTGAGCGCCGCCCTCGATAAGATTCGTCAGCCGCACGCCCCTCCTCGCGTAAAGAAATCCCACGCCCTTAGGCCCGTGAAACTTGTGCGCCGAAGCGGAAAGCATGTCGATATTTTCCGCCTTCACGTCAATGCGAAGATGTCCCACCGCCTGCACCGCGTCCGTGTGGAAGATCACGCCCTTCTCACGGCAGATCGCGCCAAGCTCGCTTACCGGCTGTACCGTTCCGATCTCGTTGTTGGCGTACATCACCGTGACAAGGCAGGTGTCCTCGCGAATGGCAGCCCTGAGCTCGTCGGGGTCCACAATGCCCGAGCCGGCGCATTTGAGAAGCGTCACCTCAAAGCCCTCCTTTTGGAGCTTTTCGAGGGTGTGCAGCACCGCGTGGTGCTCGATGGCCGAGGAGACAATGTGCTTTTTGCCCTTGGTGCGGCCGATCTCCGCCGCGCTCAGTATCGCCTGGTTGTCCGCCTCGCTGCCGCCTGACGTGAAAATGATCTCCCGTGGCTCCGCGTTAACGGCTGCGGCGATCCTCGCCCGGCATTCCTCGATGACCTCCCTGGCCCGCTGGCCCTCGGTGTAAAGGCTCGACGGGTTGCCGTAAATCCGGTCAAAGTAGGGCAGCATTTTATCTATGACTTCTCTGCGCGTCCCGGTGGTGGCAGCGTTGTCCGCGTAAATTCTTTTTTGCATGCGTCTGTGGTCTCCTTTCGGGTAGCGCGCCGCGGGGTGGGTGGCGCTGCAGATATTTAGCTCAGTCCGTAGCCGCGAGACTTTCAGTGCTCCGTGGCCGCAAGGCTTTCAGTGCTCCGCGGCTGTCGGCTTGGTGATGATATCATAGTTTACCTACTATGTCAATAGGTTTTTTGAGTTTTGTCAGCTTCCGGAATTTCCCGGCGCAATTTCCGCGCCTTCAGACCACTATACGGCCCTTTGTCAGGCCCTTTTCTGCACGTTTCCGATTCTCTTCCTGCGCCTTCAGGCATCTCGCTTCTTCGGACACAGCCTGACGGCAAGCCCGGCACACCCAAAAACGGACGGGACCTCCAAATCGCAGGTACCGTCCGTATTGCTTCAGGCTGCTTCAAATCGTCGATTTTGTCCGTGTGCTTCAAATCGCAGGCTTCGTCCTTGCTGCCTCAAAGCAGCTCAGCTCTCAAGCTGTCCGCGGCAAACCATCCCGCTTTCAAACCATCTCCGGTTCCTTGAACAGCTTTCAAACCATCTCCGGTTCTTTGAACAGTTCTCAAACCATCTCCGGTTCCTTGAACAGCTCTCAAACCATCTCCGGCTCTTTGAACAGCTTTCAAACCATCTCCAGTTCCTTGAACAGCTCTCTGATTTCGTTCACGGTCTCGCCATCGTTGACCCTTTTGACGATATCGTCGTCAAGGCTCTCTTTGATCTTTCCCTTGCCGATGCCCTTTACCGCGATCCTGTGTATCCAGCAGAAGGGCAGCGTGAGCTTTGTTTTTTTGAGAGAAGGATAATTAGGCACCATAGACGTGGCAGGAGGGAAAAGGCGCCGCACAAAATATGTGAAGCGATTGCTTTTGCGCGCAACCTGGGCCTTGATGTAGTGGCCGCCGCCGAACATCCCGCCCTCCAGTATATAGAGCCCGGTCTTTTCGGCCAGATCGTCCGGTCTATCGAAAGCCAACGGCGAATCGGAAGCGCCAAACCACCTGGATGTGATTTCCGACAACGTGTCCCGGAACGTTGAAAGACCTGCCTCATCCAGCATCCCGCGAAGCCCAGGCGACACCTCAAAGGGCATCGCAAGCACCGCCTCGTCCAGCAGAGCCTTCACGCCGCAGCCGCCGTTCAGAAAATGTCTCGACGCGTGGTAAACGTGATAAAAATAAAAGAAGTCCGCATCCGCCTTGAATTCGCAGCCGTCGTCACCGACCCTGACCACGTGCTTTTCCCAGACCGTCGAAAGTATGCCCATCGGCTTGCTTCCTCTCGAGCCCAGCGCAAAGTGAACCTCAACGTGGAAGCCGCTCGGCGCAAGTACTGCGCAGTCATAGTCAGCCTCGCCGTGCAGGAGTTCGTATTCCAGCTCCTTCACCAAAAGCTTACATACGCTGTCGGCAATCTCGCTGCTCTTCACGAGAATATCAATATCCGCGCTGACACGCATCCACGGCTCCCGGTAGCTGCCCCGGAGAACAGACCCCTTGAGCGGCAGGAAGTCGATATTGTGCTTCTTGAGCACCTCTTTTACGCGGCGGAATTCATTCTCGAGAACAGTCACCCTGTAGATCGCCATCATGTAGTGATTATAGAGCTTCTGGATGCCCGTGTCGTTTTTGTCCGCAATCAGCCCGTGAATATCGAGCCCCTTGTAGATAATGTGTCCCATGTCGTGGCGCAGCGCCAGCAGGGCCAGCTTCCGGAGGTCTTCGACCGCGAAGTCCTGAGGCAGAGGCTTGCCGAATACGACGTTTCCCAAAAGCGCCGCAAATTCATACTCGGTATGGGTCATTTCTACAGCCTCTCCGCCTTCTCGATGTCAAGAAAATATTTGTACGTATCCACCGTCAGCTCGCCGCAAGCCGCCTCGTCGCAGGCAATTATCGCGTTTTGGTGCAGCTGCAGCGCGGAGCAGGTCCATTTCTGGCTGACGCCGCCCTCCACGGTGGCCGCCAGGGCTCTGGCCTTGTTGTGCCCGCTAATGAGCACCAGCACCTCCCTCGAATCCGTCACCGTGCCTATGCCGACGGAAAGCGCCTTGGCGGGAACCTTGTCGGGGTCGTTGCCGAAAAATCTGGAATTCACGATCCTGGTGTCCTCCGTCAGCAGGCGAACGCCTGTCCTTGAGGTCAGGGAAGTGTAAGGCTCGTTGAAGGCCAGGTGGCCGTCCACGCCTATGCCGCCCATAAACAGGTCGATGCCGCCGTACGACGCGATCTTTTCCTCATATTTGCGGCACTCCTCCTCCGGGTCCGCGGCCATTCCGTCCAGTATGTTGATATTTTCCGGCTTCATGTCCGTCAGGTGGCCGAAGAAATTGTCGTGCATGAAATAGTGGTAGCTCTGGTCATGATCCTCGGGAAGGCCCACGTACTCGTCCATGTTGAAGGTCACCACGTTCCTGAAGGAGACCCGGCCCTCGCGGTTCATTTTGATGAGCTCGCGGTAGACGCCGATAGGCGAGGAGCCCGTGGGAAGGCCCAGCACGAAGGGACGCGCCTCCTTGTGGCCGTTGATCCTCGCGGCAATATATTCCGCCGCCCATTTGCTCATTTTGTCGTAATTGTCCTGAATAATAACTCTCATGTTAAAATCCTTTCCGATGTACTTTTTCCAAAGCGTTTCGCGCGGACAGATCCCGTCCCCGTGAAGAATTCCCGTTCCCCGTGAAGCAGTCCCTCGCCGCGAGTAATTCCGTTTCCCTGACGGGAAAGTCCGTCTCCGGCGGAAAATTCCGCTTCCGGGGTTCCTCCGGGGATGTTATATTTCATTATGTGGCCGTTGTCAAGAAGTAAACTCGCTGCGTCAAACCATTCGCGGCACTGCTCCCGAAAACTCACGGGCCGCCCTTCCTGCGAAACACCGCCAGGTATTCCGCGTTGCCGTCGCCGCCCTTCACGGGAGACTCCACCGGGCCGCCGGTCTTCAAAAGCCCCGCTTTTTCCGCCGCTTCCACGACCTCAGCCACCGCCGCCTCGCGCAGCTTCCGGTCCTTCACGATGCCGCCCTTCCCGAGGTTGCCTTTTCCCACCTCGAACTGCGGCTTTATGAGAAAAATCCCGGTGGCGCCGGGCTCCATCAGCCGCGCGCAGCAAGGCAGAACCGTCTTGAGCGAAATAAACGAGCAGTCGCAGGTGAGCACGCCGAAAAGACCCGCATTTTCCGGCTCCAGGTCGCGAATATTTGTCTTTTCGAGGTTTGTGACCCTCCCGTCCGCTGCGATCCGCGGGTGAAGCTGTCCGCTGCCCACGTCCACTGCCGTAACCGACGCCGCACCGTTCGCGAGAAGAACCTCCGTGAACCCGCCTGTTGACGCGCCCACGTCGATCGCCCGAAGGCCGGAGACGTCGATGCCGAAATGCCGCAGCGCAAATTCCAGCTTCAGCGCGCCCCGCGACACGTAGCCCACCGGATCGGGCAGGCAGACGATCTGCTCGCTGCCGTCGACTTCGCGGGCGCCTTTGGTCTCGGTTTTTCCGTCGACACTGACAAGCCCCTCGCCAATGGCCCGGGCCGCCCTTGTCCTGCTTGAATATATGCCTTGGGTTGTGAGAAAAACGTCCAGTCGCATTGTTTTACGTTCCAAAAAGTGCCGATCGATTCCTGCCGCGGCGCTCCTTCCTGCGGAAGCCGTTCCCGTGAAGTTATTCTCCGGAAAGACCCAGCTCTCCGCATACCCGCGCGACAATATTTTCCGCCTTCAGCCCGTATTTTTTCAGCTGATTGTCCACGGAATCATTTTCCACGGGCTCGTTTTTAACGCCCAGCGTGACAAGCTTAACCTGCACTTTTTCCACGGACAGAAGCCTTCGGACGTTCTCGCCGAAGCCGTTCTCCAAAACCGCGTCCTCGACGGTCACGGCCAGCGAAGCGCCTTCAAGCACGCCGAGAATCCCGTCCCTGTCAAGGGGCCGCAAAAATCTTGCGTCAAACACCCTGACGCGGACGCCCCTCGCAGCAAGCCTCTCCGCCGCGGCAAGAGCCTCCTCCAGCATTTCGCCGATGGAAAGGATCGCCACCGCGGGACTTTCGGGTTCTCCGACCACCGCGTGAAAAGTCTCCTTCATTGCTTCGCCGATGGAAAGAAACGCCGCTTTGAAGCCTTCGGCGATTCCCATGGCGATCCCGGAAGCGATTCCGTCGGCTGCGGTGCCTTCCGCATTGTTGGCCGCAGCGCCTTCCGCATTGCCGGGCGCAGTGCCTTCCGCATTCCCGTCAGCCTTCACCGAAGCATCTTCTCCGGCAGCCTTCCCGGCTGCCGCAGTACCTTTCGCATTCCCTGAGGCATTCTCCTCATTCCCGTCATTCGCCGCCTCACTGTCAAAAACCACCGCGCCCTTGCCGTAGCTCACAGGCACGCAAATAAAACCGGCCGCGTCCCCGTGGAAAAACCGCTCCTTGGCGGGGTACCTCACCGCAAAAAGCCGGCGGCATTCACGGGGAATAACAGACTCCCCGCTGTCATAAACGTGCATTGCCAGCCGCAGCATTTCCCGCAGCGTGTCTCCCGAGGAAGGCGCCGCCACCGTCACGTCAGGCAGCGTGCCGAGGTACGCGAAATCGTACAGCCCCTGGTGCGTCTCTCCGTCGAAACCCGTGAGCCCGGCCCTGTCAATGCCCACCACCATGGGGATCCCGGGCATCGCCACGTCGTGAAGCAGCTGGTCGTACGAGCGCTGGAGGAACGTGGAGTAGATCACCGGCACAGGCTTGAGCCCGCCAAGCACCATTCCCGCGGACATTGTTATCGCGTGCGGCTCTGCAATTCCCACGTCGAAAAGTCTGTCCGGGTACTTCTCGCCGAAAGCGTCAAGCCCGGTGCCCTTGGACATGGCCGCCGTAACAGCCACCACCCCGGGGTCCTCCGCAGCAATCCCGCCAAGCTCATCCGCGAATATCTTCGACATCGAAACGCCGCCGCTTTTGGCCTGGCCGGTCTCCGCGTCGAAGCAGGAAACTCCGTGGTAATCCTCGGGATTCGTCTCCGCCGGCTCGTAGCCGTAGCCCTTGCGGGTCTCCACGTGAATAAGCACCGGCCCGTCAATTTCATTGGCGCGCTCGAACATCATCTTGAGGGCAAAGACGTCATGGCCGTCCACGGGGCCCAGGTAGTAATAGCCCAGATTCTCGAAAAACTTGCCGTTGGTTATCTTGTCCTTAAATCTGTTTTTGACCGCGCTGAGGCCTTTGATGATCGGCTTGCCTATCTTTGGGGCCTTCATGAGGAACTTCTGAAGGTTTCTCTTGGCGCGCATATAGCTGTGGTGGCGCCGGACCTTGCCGAGGTAGCGGGCCATGCCGCCGACGTTGCGGTCGATGGACATGCCGTTGTCGTTCAGCACCACGATAATGTTGCACTTCGACTGCGCCGCGTCGTTGAGGGCCTCGTAAGCCATTCCGCCGGTAAGCGCTCCGTCGCCGATCACCGCTATGGCTCTGCGTTTTTCGCCCCTCGCCCGGAAGGCTCTTGCGTAGCCCAGCGCCGCTGAAATCGACGTCGAGCTGTGGCCGGTGTTGAAGGCGTCCGAGTCGCTCTCCGACAATTTCGGGAAGCCGGAAACGCCTCCGGGATGGCGAAGAAGCGCCATGCCTTCCTCCCTGCCCGTGAGAATTTTATGTACGTAGCTCTGGTGGCCCACGTCCCAGATCACCCGGTCACAGTGAGGGTTGAAGATCGAGTACATGGCCACGGTAAGCTCCACCACGCCAAGGTTCGACGCCAGGTGGCCGCCGTTCCGCGTGACTGTTTCGATTATTTCGGCCCTGAGCCTGGCGCAGAGCTCTTTTGTCTCCTGCTCGCTCAGCTTCGCAAGGTCGCCGGGGAGTTCAGGTGTTTTTTCGAATATCATCAAGTACTGCTCCTTCGCAGTGGGTATGTGTCAGTTTTTATTGCTTCGCGTGTTCTGTGCGCGATAATATCCCTCCGTCCGCCTTGCGCGTGAATCGTTCCCGTCTCAAAATGCAGACGCGGGATCTTATTCAATCACCAGCTGCCCAAGCCCCCTTAGCTGTCCCGCCTCAGCAGCTTCACGGCCAGCCACTTCAGGAACAAGCCCCTCGCGCCCATGGCCCCGGCGGCTTCTATTGCCGCGCCCGTGTAAAATTCCGCCCTTTGAACGGCTTTTTCCAGCCCGAGCACCGTCACAAACGTGGCCTTGTTGTCCTTGACGTCGCTGCCGGTGTTCTTGCCGGTCTTGTAAGCGTCGCCGGTCACGTCGAGAATATCGTCCTGTATCTGGAACGCCAGTCCCAGCGCGTCAATATACCTGTACGCAGAATCCATGTCCGCCCGCGCCGGGGGCGTGTCCGTGTCCGCCAGGGCATCCGCGATCTTCACGCAGCACTTGAGCAGTGCGCCGGTTTTCAGCGCGTTCATCCTGAGAAGCATCTCCTCGGTGACCTCCTCTGCACTGAGCCTTTCGTAAGCGAGATCCAGCTCCTGCCCGCCAAGCATTCCCGCGGCTCCCGTGAGCTCCGCAACGTACTTCCCGGCAAGAGCGCCCTTCGCCCCGTCGCGGCAAGCCGCCTCAAACGCGATCTCAAAAGCCGCCGCCATCAGTGCGTCGCCGCAGAGCAGCGCCAGGTTCTCGCCGAATTGCATGTGGCAGGTGGGTCTTCCGCGGCGCAGCGTGTCGTTGTCCATGCAGGGCAGGTCCTCGTGTACCAGCGAATGTGTGTGAACCATCTCAAGCGCGGCCGCGTAGGGCATCGCCTTATCGCGGTCAACCCCGAAGGCCTCGCAGAGCGCCAGCGTCAGCACCGGCCGGATCCTTTTTCCGGGCGCCATCAGGCTGTATTCCATGGCCTCAAACAGCTTGAAGCCGTCTTTTTTTGCCTCAAAATAGCGGTAAAGCGCCTCGTTCACGTAAGCGGTGCGCTCCTCAAGCAGCCTCTGCATGGCGGCGTCCGTCTCTTTGTCAAAACCGTAATCGATCATATTTTCTGTTTCTGTCTTAAAAGTCCCGGCAGGCTCAGCCCTGGCCGCCCTGCAGCTTCTTGATTATCTCGTCGTACCGCGCAAGCTCCGTCTCGCAGAATTTAATAATTTCCGTCCCGCGCTCGTATGCCTTGATGGACTCGTCAAGCGTGAGGTTGCCGCTTTCCATTTTCGCGACAAGCTTCTCCAGCTCCGCGAAGGCCTCCTCGTACGTCGGTTTCTTCTCCTCTGCCGTCATTTCGGCATTTTCCGTTTTCTCAAGGTTTTCCGTGTTTTCCATATTTTCCAAGATCTCCGTTTTCCAAATATTTCCCGGGCTTTTCCCAAGAATTTCCCGGGCTTTTCCCAACGATTTCCCAAGTTTTCCCAAATATTTCCCGGGCTTTTCCCAAATATTTCCCAAATATTTCCCAAGTTTTCCCAAACATTTCCCGGGCTTTTTCCCGGAATTTTCCGGGCTCTTTTCAAAGCCTTTCCAGAAATAATTTTCCAAAGCTTTTTCCAAAAAAATCTCCAAAGCTTTTCCGTAAAATCAGGTCGGTTCGACCCGCGACAATATCGGCCTTCGCCCGAATAAAACCGGCAAATAGCGCAGGAGTCCGGCCGCAGGGCCCCCGGTTATCTAAACAGTTGCGGTCATTGTAGCACATTTCAGGCGATTTTTCCACCTTCAAGTCCACATGACCGCGCATTTTCACGAATTGCGTTGAATTGCGTTTACTTTTTCCGAATTGCGTTTACTTTTTCCAACCCGCGTTTACTTTTTCCAAATTGACCCGGCTGCGCGTTTACCTCGCACCGCCAGCCGCTTTATTCACGGGCCTCCTGAGCGTTCCCGTCAGCACCCGCTTCGTCCGCCGCCCTCGGCGCAGGAGGCTTCGGCCCGAAGAACTGGTAATAGTCGCACTTCATGCCGCCGTTGTAGATCTTACGCTTCCTGTCAGCGGGCCGCCCGTAAAGCTTCTCGAAATCCTCGCAGGAGGTGATCACGTACACCGACCAGGTGTCAAAGCTCTTAAAGTGCCGCCCCATTCCGCGGTAAATTTCCTCCGCCGCTTTCCTGTCCTGCAGCCGCTCGCCGTAGGGCGGGTTTGTTATGATGCAGCCGTAGTCAAAGCGCGAGCCCGTGTCCGCGAAGTCCAGCTTCTGAAAATGAATGTACCCCGCGACGCCGCAGTTCTCCGCGTGCTTCTCGGCCAGCTTCACCTGAAAATAGTCGATATCCGAGCAGTAGATGCGCAGCCTTGCGTCACGGTTGATCGCCCTTATGGCCGCCTTGCGCTCCTCGTCCCAGACCTCTTTAGGGAAGATTTTCCAGTTTTCCGCGTCGAAATCCGCGTGAAGACCCGGAGCCATGTTGATGCCCATCATAGCCGCCTCGATGCCGAAGGTGCCGCTGCCGCAGAAGGGATCCATAAGAGGCCTGTCCGGACGCCAGCGACTCACCATTATAAGGCCCGCAGCCAAGGTTTCCTTGATGGGCGCCTTGCCCACCTCCTGCCGGTAGCCGCGCCTGTTGAGCCCGTGGCCCGACGTGTCCGCCGTCACCGTCACCCGGTCCTCGAGAATACCCACCTCCACCATGTGCCTTGCGCCGCTCTCCGGAAGCGTCTCCGTGTCATAGGCCGCCTTCAGCCGCTCCACGATGGCCTTTTTTGAGATCGCCTGAACGTCCCTCAGACTGTAAAGCTTCGACTTGACGGACCTGGCGTTCACGATGAATGCGCCGTCCTGCGGAATCAGCTTCTCCCAGGGAATTGCCTTGACCCCCTGAAAAAGCTCCTCGAAGGTCAGCGCGTTGAATTCCCCCATATTTAGGAGAACTCTGTCCGCCGTCCGCAGCCACAGATTGGCCCTCGCCACCGTGTTGGCGTCGCCTTTGAAGTGAATTCTGCCGTTGATCGTCCTCCGGTCCCCGGACACGCCGATGCCGGTAAGCTCGCGCGCCAGCACCGCCTCAAGCCCGAACGTGGTGGTGGCAATAAGATTAAATTCGCCCATTTTAAATTCCTCCGTCGCCTTCCGCGGCAATTCCGTCTGTCCGTTTAGAATCGTCTTCCGCGGCAATTCCGTCTGTCCGCTTAGAATCGTCTTCCGCGGCAATTCCTGCCAGCGCCTGCATTTTCGCCAGGCTGTCCGAGAATACCTTCCCGTCAAAGCCCCAGTACCCGGCGTCCCTGCCGCCCGGACAGCGCGCAAAAGTCATCTGCTCCTGCTTCACGGGATGCCGGAGCGAAAGCAGCCCGGACCACAGGCCCAGGAACACCTCGCCGTCACGCTTCACGATCTCGCGGCCTCCGTACTTCGTATCACCGGCCAGCGGATGCCCCGCTAAGGCCAGCTGCGCCCTGATCTGATGCGTCCGCCCCGTCACGGGACTTGCCGCCGTCAGCGTATATTTTCCGTCGAACGCGAGAGGACTCACCAGGAGAACACATTCCCGGCCATCCCTCGACCTGAACACGCGGTTGCTCTTCTCGTCCTTGGAAAGCCTGTCCCTGAGCACGGTCCCTTCGGGCACGTCCAGCCGCCCCTCCGCCAGGGCAAAGTAGCACTTTTTGAGCTGCTTCCCGCGAAGCTGCTCCGAAAGCCTTGCCGCCGCCTTGGAGGTCTTGGCGAAAACCATGACGCCGCCCGTGTTGCGGTCCAGCCTGTGCACGAGGCCGATGAAAGCGTCCCCCGGCTTGTTTTTCCTCTTCGCCACGTCCTTTTTTATGAGCGTGAGAAGGTCCTCCGCGCCGCTGTCGTCGCCCTGCGAAAGGATGCCCGCCGGTTTTTCCACCGCGATAATATGGTTGTCCTCGTAAAGAACCTTCACGGGCCCGTTTTCATAAATTATGTCGGTAATAAAATTGCTGTCGCCCATAAGGGGCCGTCCCTTCGTGTATAATATGATGAAGCGTCCAAAATCTTATGATGAAGCGCCCAAAATCTGACGAAGTACCCGAATGCGCCGGGGCCGTCAGCCGTTTTCCCACTTGGCCGTAGACCCGCAGGGCAGCAGAAGGCCGCTTCCCGTGCACCTCAGGCAAAGATCCCCGGCAGTCACGACGCCGCCACGCCTGTTCTCGAGCAGGATCCGGAGCATATTCCCGGTCACCACCGGCGAAAAGCCCGTCGTGTAAGAATTGAGAATGAAAAACAGGCCCTCGTCGGACAGCAGCCCGCAGCATTCCTCCAGAAACGCGTAAATGTTGTCCTCCAGCTTCCAGACCTCGCCGCCGGGGCCTCTGCCGTAGGAGGGCGGATCCATGACGATCCCCTCGTAGCGGCTGCCGCGGCGCCGTTCGCGGGCCACAAATTTAAAGGCGTCGTCCACCAGATAGCGGACGGGCCTGTCGCCAAGGCCGGAAAGCTCCATATTCTCGCGCGCCCTGGTCACCATGCCCTTGGAGGCGTCCACGTGGCAGACGGAAGCGCCGCTTGCCGCGCAGGCCACCGACGCAGCCCCAGTGTACCCGAAAAGGTTGAGCACGCGTACGCTGCCGCCCGCCGCCCTGCGCTTCGCGATAAGTCCCGACATATAGTCCCAGTTGGCCGCCTGCTCCGGAAAAAGTCCGGTGTGCTTGAAGCCCGTGGGCTCCACGTAGAATTTCAGGCTGCCGTAGGATATTTTCCACCTTCTGGGCAGCTCCTTTTTGTATTCCCACGAGCCGCCGCCGCTTTGAGACCTGTGGTAGACCGCCTGCGCAGCCTTCCAGGCCTCGGGTGTCTGCTTTTTCCAGACCGCCTGCGGGTCCGGGCGCGCCAATACCACGTCGCCCCAGCGCTCCAGCTTCATGCCGTCGCCGCAATCGATGAGCTCAAAATCCTTCCAGCCCTCAGCAATAATATTCATGCGCCTTCCCTGCCGTTCCTTCGAAAGTCCTGTCGGCGAGGGCCATCCCTGTCTCGATCAGCCCTGCCCCGACAGGTTTATTTTAAACAAAAGCGGCGCTCACCGCAAGCTGTTCGTGTAAACAGTCACGATTTGCGCCGCCCTTTAAGGCAATCACTCGCCCTTATCAGTCAGTAATAATGGAAACCTGCTTCTTATCCTTGCCAAGGCGCGAGAATGAAACCTTTCCGTCCTTAAGAGCATAGAGCGTGTAGTCGCTGCCGCAGCCAACGTTTGCTCCGGGATGGATTTTGGTGCCTCTCTGTCTCACAAGAATATTTCCGGCCAGGACGAACTGTCCGTCCGCTCTCTTGGCGCCAAGGCGCTTCGACTCGGAATCTCTGCCGTTTTTGGTGCTTCCAAGACCCTTTTTGTGGGCGAATAACTGCAAATTAAATTTAATCATTTAACTGCACCTCCTTACTTCTAACAACCAGGTACCGTTTGCCGGCACTTAAACGTATCTGCTGAAGTCCCAGTATCATCGCATCGAACACGGGAATCAATTTCTGTCTGTCCTCGGGGCTTATCCCGGGACAATTCCACTCAAGGAATCCGTCCTCGTCCCTGAAACAGCGCTTCTCCGGTAAACCCTCGGGGTTATATACCTGCTCGGCATATCCCACCGCCGTAAACAACACCGCCGTCACCGCCGAGCAGACAATGTCCCTGCCCGCCTTGGCAAACCCGGCGTGTCCCTTCGCTTCGACGTGCTCCACAAGTCCATCAGGAGCCTTAATGAAGGTGACCTCAATCATGATACAGCCAATCCGAAATCAAGCGATTGCTTCGATAACAACCTTGGTATAAGGCTGCCTGTGGCCCTGCCTTTTGCGGTAGCCCTTCTTAGCCTTGTGCTTAATAATGCGGATCTTCTTTCCCTTGCCCTGCTTGATGATCTTGCCTGTAACGACGGCGCCCTCAACGTAAGGAGCTCCGAAAACCTGTGCCTCATCATCAACCACCGCAAGAACCTGCTCGAATTTGACGGCCTCGTCAGCCTCGCCCTCCAGCTTCTCGACGAAAATCTCGTCGCCCACTGAAACTCTGTACTGCTTGCCGCCGGTCAATATAACAGCATATTTCTCCATTTAACAACACCTCCCGAAAATAAATCTTATATCAGGTCACGCCTTTACATGCCGCCAATGGAAAGCGGTCACACGAGGCACAGAATACCGGAAATCCTGATTTAGGCGCCTCGCAAGAGCGGATCGCCGAGAAGTATAACATTTCCGCGCTGACGGTGTCAAGTATTTTTTTCATCGCGCGGCAGCGTGAGCGGGGCCGCAGGTAAAGAGCAGGCGCGCCGAGTCTGCGGCCGCCTGCGGCCGCCCCCGAATTCAACTTATAGCTTCAACCTTGCGGCCGCCGGTAATCGAGCCCCGATAACAGGCTCCGTGCATTCGCCAGCCAAAAGCCCCCGGTAAGCTTTGGAAGCCTCCGGCCAAATTCACTTTAGGCTGAAGCCGCAGGCTCACACCCAAATCAAAAACCTCCCCAGCCCCCGGATCCGGCGCAAGGCGCGCAGCTCCAAAGCAGGGAGGTTTTATCCTGACAGGAAATATTTGCGGCGTCCGCGCAAAGCCCAAGCTCAGCCGTAATGCCTCAGCCCGTCCGCGAAGCCTTAACCTTAACCGGCGCCGCGCAGCCTTAGCCGCGCCGCGAATCCGGAAGCTGCGCCGCGGCGCGAGCCTTTAGCGCTCATTGCCCGCCGAAAAGGCCGCCGAAATCGCCCGAATCCTCGTTTTCTTCATCATTGTTGTACATACCGTCGCTGGTAGTGATGATACATTCCGATACAAAGAAGATTATTTCTATTTCAGGGTCAGCATATATTTTATTCATGTTGATGCTCCTTTCGTTCCTCGTTTCATGCACTGTCCCGCTGCTTCCCGCGCCGTCACGCGGCCTGTTTTAAAAAGCCGTATGATATCGCGTGACGGCCGCCGCCGGCCACG
>JAGDAX010000074.1 GCA_017848335.1 Clostridia bacterium
CGCCTGGCAAAAACGCCTTAAAGGCGCTATTTTGCCGGTTTTGCCTTAAAATCTCGCCGCTGCGAGGCTCATGTCAAGATCACCGTGGAATAAATGCCTTCGACGATCAAGCATAAGTATTACGGAAACGGGAGTAGAACCGTTGCGAAACGCCGCGATCACTCCGCGATTACCAACGCCGCGATACGCTGCGATGACAGACCCGGCGGCAGGCTCACCCCATCTGCCGCCCGACAATCCCGATAATTGTCTCATCCGCAGGAAGCCATTCCACGCTCCCAAGCTCATCCTTCGAAAGCCACCTGCAGGCCTCAGCCTCCAAAAGCTTCAGCTCGCCGTCGACGACTTCGCACCAGAAGCAATCCATCGACAGGTGGAATCCCGGATAATCATATTCAACGGTCGCGATAAGGTCACCCACACGGATCCCGGCGGCTAGCTCCTCGCGAATCTCCCTCGCAAGCGCCTGCGCCGACGTTTCGCCGGCTTCGACCTTCCCACCGGGAAATTCCCATTTCCCCTTGTATTCGCCGTGGCCTCTGGCAGCGGCAAAAATCCTCTTTTTTTCGGATATCGAATCGCAAATCACCGCAGCCGCGACCCTGACGGTTTTCGCCTCAGTGCTTCGCCGTCCCGCCGCATCCTCATCGGGATAGGTCACGGCATAGGCGTCATTTGGCCTCACCGCTCCGTCATTGTCGCGAAGGCTACCCGGCTCGTCCTGCTTCCTGCGGTCCATTGCTGCGATCAACATCCTTTCCCAATTCCACGTCCTGCGCCGAAGCTTCAGCCACGTTGTTTGGCTGCGCTCATCCATATAACTCAGCCGTATATCTCCGCCACGATCTCCGCCGGCGTCATCTCCTGCACGTGCTCAGGATCCGTCAGTATTCCCGAGGAGCCGTCCACGTACCAGCTGAATCTTCCGGCAGAATCGCCCGAGAAGGCAAAATACACGCCAGGGTCAGTCAGATATACCGGGTACCGCTCAAACCATTCCGGGTAATGCTCCGACATAACTTTTTCTGCCAGCCTGTATGCGCCGCAGTCTTTACTGTAACCGATCGCGCTCAGCTGGACACCGCCTCCGGGCTGCCCCGCTCTACTGTACGAAGGCGTAGAGTGCACGATAAGCACGCTCCCGTCCGGGCACGTTCCGAGAGAGATCCAGACGTGACCGTTGATGCTCATGACGTCACCGGGTTTCATTGTATAGCCGTTTTTTCCGTCGGGCATTTTGATATCCTGCGTCCGTTCGCCCCATCCGTACCCGGCAAGCCTCGCCGCAGATCCGGTGGAACCGCCCACGTAGCCTTCGCCGCCGCTTTCGGTTTCGACGGTGTTATAGATTGCCCAGCCAAGATATCCCGAGCAGTCAAGGCCCGCGTAATAGTATTCATTGTACCCGCCATAGGGATAATAGCTCGCCGCCGGGTCAGCCTTTGCCTTGTCGCCGTCCTGTTCCTTGTATGTGTAATGAGCGTCGTTTGCGTTAAAAAACCTCACCCAGTCCGGGGACACGCCAATAGTCCTGGCCTGCACCGCGGAGCCTTCGTCCTGCCAGTCCCAGCCTCCGCCGTAAATATACAGTGTGGTGCCCACCGGCTCCAAAGCCGTCAGCAAAAAGTTCTTCAGCGTCTTCACGCCGGGCACACCGCTGACAAAGGGTTTGAAGTCCTCAGCGACCGGGTCCGGAATCTCGCGCGCCGTCTTAACGACGCCCTCCTCCACCGTAAGCAGGTAGCGGTACCCCTCCTTCAGCGCGTTCTGCACCGGATAGGCAAACGCCCCGTTCTCGTCACGCGCGCCGTTGTCGATACTGTAAATCACCTCTGCGCCGTTCACCTCGAATCGATACAGGAAGCTGTCGCGGTTCTCCTTTCGGGTTTCGGGCGCGCCGTAGTCCTTGACGCCCAGATAGACCGCCCCGGTCTGTGAATCGTCGCCACCGTTTTCCGCGGTGTTTTCCGGGTTCTCAGCAGTATTTTCCGGGTTCTCCGCAGTATTTTCCGGGCTTACCGCAGTGTTTTTCGGATCATCCGTCGTTCCGCTGACAGCGGTGCTTAAAGCAGGCTCCTTGGAGCCATCCGGCGCAGGCCCGACAATATTCACCCCGCAGCCGGCCAAAAGCGCGCAAACCGCGAGCAATACAAGCACCGGCTTTGTTATTTTGTAAAATCTTCTCATTTTAGCCTCTCTTAAGGAACGGCCGCCTGACAACGCAGCCTTTTTGCGGGACGCACAACGGACAACGCAGCCTTTTTGCGGAACGCACCAAGCCACATTGCTCCTTGCGCTAAGCCTTATCGCGCTTTGCATTAAGCCTTATTGCGCCTGCCGCCCTTATTGCGCCTGTTGTTCCTCTCCAGCATATCGCCTGTTTCAGAGAGCCACTCATTGTAGTGATCATAAGACTCCCGGCTCCACCAGTCCAGAAGATTGTTCAATATCTCGACGTCCTCTTCAACTTCGGTGCAGCGGTACTGCTCAGGATCGCGGTTGACCGTCACGACGATCCGACCGTCCGCCTCAAAATCCAATCGATAAATGCAATTGCCGGTCCAGCTGCGATGCGCCCACAAGGTCTCCCCTTCCATAAACCAGAACCACTTGTCCTCCATGGCCCGGGGAACGTTGCCGCGACGCAGCGCTTCCATTTCCTTTTCGCTGAAATGCCTGTTTATCACGAACGTCTCGTGCTTTTCGGGCATTGGCTCCGTTTTCCAGTCTCCTCGACGGGCAACGACACCCTCGTTTTTGTCCATCATAAAGCCCTCCCATTAAATCCCTATTCCGTAATCAAAGATCGACCCACTTTCCTTGCCGTATCCGTATGACTTCAAGCTGACGTAAAGCTGACGCTAAATCCGGCTTCAAAGCCGAAGTCAGCGCGCCACCTTCAGCGATTTCAGATATTGCTTCTGTCCGTCCCCGATTCTGAGGCTTTCCACACTCTTTTGAATAGCCTTGTTGTGAGTCCATGCATCAAGCCTTTTCCCCTCGATAAACGGCAGTACGCTCTCATACTGCTTCGCAAGGGCCGTTGCAAAATACCAGGCGATCATCATGTTAACGTAATACTCCTCAGACCTCAGCCCGGCGACAATCTCAGGATATTCCGGCTTATAGTCACCGTCAAGGAAATGCTCCATCAGCATCTTCACCCCGAATCTCACCGTATACGCCTTCTCCGAGCCTATCCATTCTTTTGCATGCTCCAAAAGTTCATCCTTGTGTTTCCGGAAAACCCCGGGCGACGTTTGGTCGCAGGTGGCCCAGTTGTCTACGTACGGCAGGAATTCCTCCACCGCCTCCATGCATTCATTGAAATCCTTTATTCCGGAAATAATAAACGCGTGAATCTGATTCTCCTCAAAAAGCCTGTGCGGAAGCTCCTTCAAGAACACGGCATAATCTCCGGATCTCAAAATCTCCTTCGCAATAGCCTTTAATTCGGGAGTTCTCACGCCTATGATCGTCTCCGGCTCAGCAGTCGGAATTATCCTGAGCTGCATATCACGGTATTTCAGATCCTGAAGCTCCTTCAGTCTGTCATATAAAACCGTTTTTTCCATACCCTTCTCACATTTCTTTCACACGTATCTTTCACACGCATCCTTCACACGTATCCTTCAACCGTTCTCAGACGCTGCCGGTCATGCAGAGTCTGAGTCATGGCAGATCGCGTTGCGCTTCCGAAAAATCCCCTTGCGGCCGGGTTTATTCCTGCGCATTGATCATTCTCTTTACTGCCCTATCAAAATCAGATTCAACCGGCTGCGTTTTGTTAAATATCTCATATTCAGAATTCGCCTTTTCGGTTGCCTGAGTGTGAGATATCCTCCCGTTATACTTGAGTATCTTGTACCGGCGGAATTCAAGGAAAGCATATCACATTTTAAGACCCGCTGCAATGCGTGCGCCTGACC
>JAGDAX010000075.1 GCA_017848335.1 Clostridia bacterium
AGGTTTTATTATCCATCCTCGTAATTTAATGATTAAAGATGGAATTATCTGTATACCGCCATATATGACCATGTGCTTATAAACTATCGATTATAACGAAGGGACAATATCCTTACGAAGTGAAACTCCGGACAACATGGCCGCAGGTCCTTCTTCGTACGGTATGACCGATACGATGGGCCGTATGCACTCCGACGCCCAGTTCGCCGGCTCGTCCTCCGTGCCTGCGCACGTTGAGATGATGGGACTCATCGGCGCCGGCAACAACCCGATGGTCGGCATGACCGTGGCCTGCGCGGTGGCTGTTGAGGAAGCAATGAACAAATAATAACTTTTTTTAGATTTCTTACGCCGGATCCGATGAAAATTAAAGTCGGGTACGGTTTTTTTTTGATCATGATCGCTGTACATGGGAGGGCGATAGGATGAAAAGAGCGCTTTTGATAATTGCCGCGGCGCTCTTTATCGTGTCAGGTATAGCCGCCGTCCCGACGTGGCGATATATGAGAACGGGAAGCTTAAGGCAATCGGACCGGGCTTTGCAAAAATCAGTTTTACGGGCGCCGACGGAAAACTGACCAGTTATTGCTGCGTTACGGCAGAACTTAAAAGCAAATACAAACCGGAGTCTCAAGGACCGCGGCGGACATAACGGAGCACAGCACGGGTGATTTTTCGCCGGATAAGTATTCTGTTCCGCTTAATGACCGGCGCAAGGAAAGTGGAGACGATTCCCTCTGAATTTCATGACTCCAGATCTGAGCCCAAGGTCAACGTCATTCTTGTTCCCACCGGTCACTATTTTTACGGTATCGCGAAAATCATGCTGTTTGAAAAGAATGCCTTCGCGGAATCCGCAGTCATAAAGGTCAAGGAGCGGCGTTGAAGCGGCTGCCGTTGATTTAAAATTCAAAGCATAAAAAGGATAAAAAAACAGCAGTAAAGCCGGCGGATGAGGTCTCTGCCGGTTTTACTGCAGTACGACGGGCACGCCGGTCAATATGTTGTCATTATGTTGTAAATCTGTTGTAGATCTGTTGTGGATCTGAAATAAGGCAGAACCCGGCACGATTCAATATTTGGTTTTGCGGCTTATCCCGTCCGCCGGTCGAAAGCTTATGACAAGCTTATCCCATCCGCCGGTCGAAAGCTCATGATAAGCATTTTCCCTGCATATGACACCTGAATCCTTGAAATAGTATTGAAGCCGATAATTGTACTTTCAATTATTTCTTTTTCATAGTATTATGTGGCGTCAAACATAAACGGTCGGTGACCGAAAGGTGTTTGGCACTATCAGACAGTATCTTCACCCAAAACAATTTGAGACGTCACAATAAAGCTTTTTGGCACGTTCAGTGCGAAAGATCAGGCGCTTGATGCGCTTAGCTTGAGATTTCTGAAATTACGGTTATTGATGCTGTCGAGAAAAATACTCAGAGGAGAATTTAGGATGAATACAATGTCACCCAAGGAAAGAATTGACGCGGTGCTTCGGAATGAGCCCGTGGACAGAACACCGTTTTGCCTGGTGGACGGCGGCGCGTGGATAGCGAAGGCCGAGAATATGTCTTACCGCATGCTTTACGGTATGGAGGACGGCGGAGCGTCGAAGATTGCCGCGTGGACCGATAAGTTCGAGACTGATATTGTCAGTGCCGTCTCCGGTGTGTTCACTGCGCCGCTTAACGCGTTCGGATGCCCGATCCATATTGACGATATAGGTCAGCCCGTCAACGCCGACGTTGCGCTGCGCGATCCCGAGAATGATATTCCGAAGCTCGACAAGGCCACCATTCGCGAGAAGCTTCTCGCCAACGATTTCGTTCAGGGCATGCTGAGACAGTGCAGGGGCATGAAGGCTCTGGTGGGCGACAGAAAGTATCTGCTGGGGGATATTGCCGCGCCTTTTACGATGGCGGCGGTCATGGTCGGCACGCAGGATTTCATTATGCTGATGGTCGACGAGCCTGAGCTCGTGGAGACGCTTCTTGATTTTACCACCCACGTCAGCGCGGAGGTGTTCCGTCTGCTTCACGAGAACGGCTGCGACATAGCGCTTCCGGCGGATCCGGTGGCCAGCGGCAATCTGATCAGCCAGGATATGTACGAGGAGTGGGCTCTTCCCGCGCTTGTGAATCTGAAGAACATGCTTCCGGAGTACAAATATTTCTTCGCGCACATCTGCGGCGCTTCCGGCGCAAGGGTCAAGTGTCTGAAGGAAGCCGGAGTCAGGGCTTTCTCCTGCGACTTTACGGTGGATCTGGAAAAAGCGCTGGAGAACGCGGACGGCGAGATGACCATTTTCGGGAATATCAACCCCGCGGGGGCGCTGCTTGCCGGAACAGCCGAAGAGGTTTACAGCGAGGCCTGTGAGCGCATAAAAATTGCCGCAGGAAGGCCGTATATTCTCGCGCCCGGATGCGATATGGGAGCGGATACGCCCGAAGAGAACGTTTATATGATGCTGAAGGCCTGCAAGGGGCTTTAACGGCTCGTGACTGTTCGCAAAGGATCGCCGGTGTCCGCAAGGTTCGTCTGTGTCCTTGAATGTCTGCCGGTGTCCTTATAGGCTCGCGGACGGACCGGCTGAGTTGGATTTTGCCTTAATACAGGTACTGCTTCATTCGCATAAAAGGGGCCTTGGGCGCCGCGGTTCAGTCCGCCGCCTTTGGCCCTGTTTTTTTCTTATTCCTGACCCTGCGCGAGTCAAACCAGCCGATCGTCTCATTCACGGTCGACACGAACGAGAAGGTGTCGGGTATCTTTTTGATTGCGCGCTTGACGTGGGGCACCTGGAATTTGTTCACGATGAAGATGAGAACCTTCTTGTTTTCGCCGGAATACGTGCCGGTGCCGTCGAGCATTGTCGAGGTGTGGTGTGTCTTCTTGTTGATCTCGGAGATCACCAGCTCCGGATAGGGCGTGATCACCACGATTTCGGCGGCTTCACGGCCGTTCCTCTCAATAATGTCCGCAAGAAGCGAGTCGGACAGGCAGTAGATGATGCACAGCGCCACGGGCTTGTAATTGAGCTCAAGGACGCCGTCGGTGACCTTGGCGTACACGAAAAGCGAGGAGAAGGCCACCATACTGTTGAGGGCGAAGCTGATCCAGAAGAAATTGAACTCCGGCTTCTTTTCGGACAGGATCTTCGAGGCAATGTCGGTGCCGCATTGTGAGCCGCCTGCTTCGAAGCACAGCGCCGTGGCAAGCCCCGATATTACGCCGGCAATCATTACCGGGAGGATCGTGTCCTGACCCTTCGAGTCGTATTGGAGGAAGACCGGGTCGAGCTTTTGCATGACGATGTAGCTTACCGAGAATACCACGCAGAACAGATAGGACTTGACGGCAAAATTTCTGTAGCCCATGCAGAACGCGAGAATGCAGAGCGGTATATTCGCGATAAGGTTCAGGTATCCGATGGAGATGCCCAGCTTGTACTGGATCATGACGCAAATTCCGCTGATCCCCGAGGGGGCAAAGTCGTTGGGAATGACAAAAATATAAGTGGCCGCTGCCATGACGACAGCTGTCACCGTGATGAGAAGGTATCTGAGCACGTGCCCGACGGTTTTTTTCATTGCAGCTTGAGTCCTCCGTGTACTTTTTGCGGAGATAATTATATAATAAAGGCGGGGGATTTTCAAAAAGGATTTAGGAAAGAATAGAAGTAAGAATACAGGAAAGTGTATAGAAAAAGTATATAGGAAAGGACACTGATATGAGTGATATGACCAAGAAGAGACTTCAGCCCGGCACAGTGCTGGGGCCGCTGCCCGCCGCATTGGTGAGCCTCGGCACCTTCGACAAGCCGAACATAATTACGATTGCCTGGACAGGCATCATCAATTCAAAGCCGCCCATGACTTATATTTCGGTGCGCCCGGAAAGGTATTCAAACGCGATCCTCAGGGAGCGCCGCGAGTTTGTCATCAACATACCCACCGCAGACCTGGCGAAGCGCGTGGATCTTTGCGGCATGAAAACGGGCCGCGACGGCGACAAGTTCAAGATATGCGGCTTCGAGAAGCTGCGGTCCGACGTGCTCACGGACTGCCCGATTATCGGGGACTGTCCGGTGAACCTTGAATGCGCGGTCACCGACGTGATAAGCCTCGGCTCCCACGACATGTTTATTGCCGAGATCAAGGGCCTGCTGGCGGACAATTCGCTGTTCGATGAGAGCGGCAAATTCGATATGCTGAAGGGCCCGGGAATACTCGGATACGTACACGGCGACTACGTGGCGATGGGGCGCAGGAAGGGAACATACGGGTTTTCGGTGAGGAAGAGGAGGAAGTGAGTGCCCTCAGCGCGTTCCGCGCAGGTCGTGAAGAGTGAGTTAACAGCTGTGGGACGCGGGCTGCGAGTCCACCGCTGCGCGGGCAATTGGAGCTGGGCACTTGACACCGGCCACTTGACACCGGGCTCTTGACACCGGGCTCTTGACACCGGGCTCTTGACTTTTGGCACTTGGCACCGGGCACCCGGATCTCAGCTCCGGGCGCTACGCCCCAAAGCTTCTTACCAGTGTGTTTTCGATCATAGCGTGCCCCTTGTCGGTGGGGTGAATCCCGTCCATGCACAGAAGCTCAGAAAAGTCGTGCGCAAGAAGGAAGTCTTCGCGGAGATCCACTATGCCCGCCTTGTTTTCCGCGGCTAAATCGTAAATTTTCCGGTTGTAGCTCTCGTGAAAGCGGTAAAGCATACTGATATCGCCGAGCCAACGAAGGATATTTTCGCGGGAAAGGCCCTCGGAAATGTAATTCATGTACTTCTCGGGGTCGATGGGAATGAGATTGGCGAGAATGACGTTGGCTCCGCGGGCCTGCAGCTTCTTTATGAGGCGGTCGTAGGTCGCCGCGAAATCGTCAGGACTTGTGACGGGGCAGTGCACGCCGTCGGGCGCTTCGGAAACCATTTTCCAGTTGAACATTGAATCGTTGCCGCCGTACTCGAGAAGGACGTCCGTTCCGCGCAGGTCGTCGGTGCCTTCGAGGATTTCCGAGACGAAGGGAAATGCCTTGGTGACGGTGAGGCCCATTTTGCAATAGCTCAAAAGCTCGACGCCTTTTGCGCGGAGCTTCTCGGTGAGCGAGCCGTTGTACAGCTTGTACATTTTGCCTTCGCGCGAATAGATCACGCCCTTCAATATTGAGTCGCCGAAAATGATTAGCTTTTTCATTTGAATAATTACCTCGGTTTTGTTTTGGAATTTTGATTCTGCGGGCCGGGGCTTTCGCTGCAAGCTGCGCTGAGGCCGGTCTTGCGCGTCAAGAGCCCTGCGTCCGCAGTCTATTTTGCCAAAAGGGAAAAGTGCGGTCAACCTACTGTTCGGATAATTGACTATCCTGAGGGTAGGGCGGCGTTCTACGAGCTGTTGAGAGGTCTGATTGAGGCTGTAGAGCCGCTCTACAGCCGGTAGAATTTCCTATAAATAGGCGCGCATCATATTGAGTCCCTCACTGAGCACGCTTGCGCGTGAACCGTTCGTGCCTCAAAATGCAGACGCGGAATCCGAGTCCTTCAGCAGCTGCAGAAATCTCTGGCCTCTATCGGAACTCGCCAGCCGGCACTAAAACCATGCAGAAACTGTTGAACAACCCACGCGGAAATGTTAAAATTTAACCGCAAAATCGAGGCTTGCGAACTGCTGCGCTTTACTGTATTCCGACAGGAAATTATCCGTGAGGATAAAGCGAATTCCCAGAAAAGTTACCTAAGGAGAAGCTATGAGAATTGAAGATAAGGCATATATTGCTTTGGGAGACAGGCGTCTGTTCCTGCTGCCTGCGATGGCCAACCGCCACGGGCTTATTGCCGGAGCCACCGGTACCGGCAAGACCGTTACCATGAAGGTGATCGCGGAGTCATTCTCGGACATGGGTGTGCCTGTGTTTTTCAGTGACGTAAAGGGCGACCTTTCGGGGACTGCTCTTCCCGGTGTTGACACGGAGGACATGCGGAAGCGCATCGAAAGGTTTGGCATCGCGGACGACTTCAAGTATACCGGCTATCCTGTGAGATTCTGGGATATTTTCGGCGACGAAGGGATCCCGCTGCGGGTGACTGTTTCCGATATGGGGCCGCAGCTGCTTTCAAGGCTTCTCAACCTGACGGACGTGCAGGCAGGCGTGCTGAATATTGTTTTTAAGGCCGCTGACGACCAGGGTCTGCTGCTGATCGACTTTAAGGACCTGCGCGCGATGGTGCAGTTTGTGGGCGAGAACCGCAAGGAGTACACCGCGGAGTACGGGCTTGTTTCCACTGCCAGCATTGGCGCGATACAGAGGGCTCTTCTCGAGTTTGAGGACGAAGGTGCGGAACAGCTTTTCGGCGAGGCGGCCTTTAATATAATGGACTGGATACGCACAGACTGCAACGGCCGCGGGTACATCAATATACTAAACAGCCGCAGGCTGATCGCAAGCCCCAAGGTCTACGCCACGTTCCTGCTGTGGATGCTGACGGCGCTGTTCGACAAGCTTCCCGAGGTGGGCGACCTTGACAAGCCCCGTATCGTATTTTTCTTTGACGAAGCGCATCTGCTGTTCAGCGACGCTCCGAGGGCGCTTGTGCAGAAAATCGTGCAGGTGGTGAAGCTCATAAGGTCCAAGGGCGTGGGCGTTTATTTTGTGACGCAGTCGCCGGGTGATATTCCGGATGAGGTGCTGGCGCAGCTGTCCAACAGGATCCAGCACGGTCTCAGGGCTTATACGCCGTCCGAGCAGAAGAACATTCGCGCGGCCGCCAGGTCCTTCAGGGCAAATCCGGCATTCGATTCCGAGAAGGCGCTTATGGGGCTTGGCACCGGCGAGGCGCTGGTGAGCTTCCTTGACCGCAAGGGTATTCCCGAGGTGGTCGAGATGGCTGCGATTCTTCCGCCGCAGAGCCTGATGGGCCCGGCAAGTCCCGGGGAGGTCCGCAGGATCATCGAGCTGGACGAGCTTTTTGCAAAATACAGCGAGGTCATTGACCGCGAATCCGCGTTCGAGATCATTAACGCCGCAAGGGAGGAGCTGCGCAGACTGGAGGCCGAGGAAACCGAAAACCGGCTTCGCGAGAAGGAGGAGCAAAAGCTCCAAAAGCAGCAGGAGCAGCAGCGGCTGAAGGAGGAAAAGCAGGCGGAGAAACAAGCCGAAAGGATTGCCGCCAAGAGCGCCGCCAGGAATTCATCCAAGGACACCGTTATTACCAAAACCGCCAGGCAGGCTGCCGGAAACGCGGCTTCCTCGGTGGCCAGATCGGTGAGCACAAATCTTGTGAACAGCCTGACGGGCGGAAAGTCAGCCAGCGCGGGCACCATCGCCAAGAGAGCGGCCACAAGCGCGCTTTCGAGCGTTATGAGGCAGGGCGCGTCGGCTATTATCCGCGGGCTTTTCGGGAACAAAAAATGAATGCTGCAGGAACGGGCTTGAACTTTGAAGCAGCTTAACACAGTCAATCATCAAGACATAAATTATTTGATTTCAGGAGGATATTTTTATGTATTTAACCAGACCACCCATGGGCTTCAACACGTGGAACACCTTTGCGGACAACATCAGCGACCAGCTGGTGAGGGAGATCGCCGACCGTATGGTTTCCGACGGTTACCTTGAATGCGGCTACAATTACCTCGTTATCGACGATTGCTGGTCACTGCACACCAGGGACGAGCAGGGCAGGCTGCAGAGCGACCCCGAGAAGTTCCCCTACGGCATCAAGGCGCTGGCGGACTACGTGCACTCGAAGGGCCTCAAGTTCGGAATGTATTCCTGCGTCGGCAATTACACCTGCGCCGGCTTCCCGGGCTCATACGAATACGAGTTCATTGACGCGAAGACTCTGGCTGAATGGGGCGTCGACTACCTGAAGCTTGACTACTGCTACAAGCCTCAGACCGAGGACGGCGCCAGGCTTTACCGCAGAATGGGCCTCGCTCTCGCGAATTGCGGCCGCGACATCGTGCTTTCCGCGTGCAGCTGGGGTGCCGATGAGACCCACAAGTGGATCAAGTCCACAGGCGCTCAGCTTTTCCGCTCCACTGGCGACATTTTCGACAATTTCGGATCCATCAGGGAGATCTACAACATCCAGAAGAACATCTACCAGTACAACGGTCAGGGCTGCTTCAACGACATGGACATGCTGGTAGTGGGAATGAACGGCGAGGGCCACGTTGCCAACCGCGACAATTTCTGCACCCTCGAGGAATACCGCACCCACTTCTCGATCTGGGCCCTGTTCGGATCGCCGCTCATGATAGGCAGCGACATCCGCTCCCAGACTGACGCCACCAAGGCGATCCTCCAGAACAAGGCAGTCATCGCCATCAACCAGGATCCCGCCTACCGCCAGCCGTACCTCTTTATGAGCAAGCCCGGCAACGCCGACGTGTGGGTCAGGCACATGGACAACGGCGATCTGGTCTTCGGCATTTTCAATATGTCCGAGAATACCGAAATGTTCCCGCTGAGCTTCACGGACCACATCGGTCTCAACAGAACCTGCGGCGTCAGCCTCAAGCTGTTCGACGTCTGGGACATGAAGAGCCTGGGAACGTTTAAGGACATTTACGTGACACACGTGGAGCCGCACTCCTCGAAGCTCATCAGGGCAAGGATTTGCGAGGATTAAGGAGCGCAGCGCCGAGTGCCCAGTGCACTGCGCGGCTGCACGGTGCGCTTAGCGTGCATTTTCAAAAAGGATAACACGTATATACTAAGCGCCGCCGTTTTACCCTAATTTAAGGTAAAACGGCGGCGCGGCTCTTTTGATTCTCCTTCATCAGGTTTCCTGTTTCCGAGCTCCGGTTTCAAGTCTCAGATCATGACTTCAGAGCATCGAAAAGTCAGCGGTCGGTAAGTCCGGCCGACGTGATATCAAAACAGCTCCCCGAACTCCTCCAGCAGCTCGCCGAAGAGCTTGAGCCCGGAGTTGACCGGATCCGGTGTGCTCATATCGACGCCCGCGATCTCTGGAGCGAGATGGGATCCATTGACGAGCCTGAAGAAAGGAACTTCTTATAGGCATCCACGGCGGGCCTGCCCTCGGACAGTATCTTTTCGGCGATGGCCACGGCAGCGGAGAAGCCGGTGGCATACTGGAACACGTAATAGTTATAGAAGAAGTGCGGTATGCGGGCCCATTCCAGGGAGATCTCTTCGTCGGATATCATGTCAGGCCCGAAGTAGCTGCGGTTGAGCTCGTGGTATTTTGCGCACAAAGCGTCGGCGGTGAGGGTGGTGCCTTCCTCTGCCATTTTGCCCATCATAAGCTCAAATTCCGCGAACATGGTCTGCCTGTAAACTGTGGACTTGAACTGCTCGAGGAAGTGATTTATGAGATATGCACGCTCCTTTTTATCCTGACTCTTTGACAGCAGGTACCGCATTAAAAGCACCTCGTTGACGGTGGAGGCCACCTCGGCCACAAATATCACGTAATCGGAGGTGCACACCGGCTGGTTTTTGGTGCTGTGGAAGCTGTGCAGCGCGTGCCCCATCTCGTGAGCCAGCGTGAAGCATGAATCGAGGTTGTCCTTGTGGTTCAAAAGCACGTAGGGGTGAGGGTAGGACATTCCTGAGGAATACGCCCCGCTGCGCTTGCCTTCGTTCTCGTAAATATCGATCCAGCGGTTGCCAAAGCCCTGCTCGAGAATCTCGATATAGTCGGGGCCCAGCACCGAAAGTGCTTCCTTGACGACGGTCTTGGCCTCCTCGAAGGTGATCTTCTTGTCGTAATCGCTCACTATCGGCACGTACACGTCGTACATGTGAAGCTCATCCACGCCCAGAAGCTTTTTGCGCAGTGCGACGTACTTGTACATCTTATCAAAATTACGGTGAACAGCCTCGATAAGATTATGGTAAACGGTCACCGGCACCTCGGTGCGGTCCAGCGACGCCTCAAGCGTAGAGCCGTACTTCCGCATTTCAGAATAGAACACCAGCTGCTTGAACTGCGCGTCCAAAATGGCCGCCAGCGTGTTTTTGAGACTTCCGTATTTGCCGTAGACCTCCCGGAAAGCATTCTCCCTGAGTGTCCTGTCGGCGCTCTCCTCGAGAAGAACGAACGACCCGCTGCTGAGGGGATGCGCTTTGCCCTCGGAATCCGTCACGTCCGCAAATTTGATGTCCGCATTCCTCAGGATTCCGCCGATTCTGTCGGGGCTTCCGGCTACGTCGCGTACGCGGGCAAGTATCATCTCGGATTCTTTGCCAAGCACGTGGTCTCTGGAATGCCTGATCTGCTCCAAGGGTCTCCTGTAGACTTCCAGCTCCGGCTGCTCCTTATAAAAGCCTTCCAGCACCGCGTCGTCAATGTCAATGATCTCCGGCGTCCCGAATGAACCGGCGCCCATTATCGCGACGTAGATATTCATTGCCTTGCCCTTGCGGATCTGGCCATCGCTGTCGCCGGTGTCCTCGTCGCTCTTAAGGCTGGAATATCCGTAAAGCTTGCCTAAATTGACGCTGATCTCATCCTGAAGCTTGAGAAACTCGAGAAGTGTCGCGGCTGACCCGGCAAGGCGGCCCTCAAAGGCCTGCAGCTTCGCGGGGTACGCCGATGCTTCCTTCAGAGCCTCCTCAAAGGCCTCGTCGCTCTCGAAAATGTCCTTCAGATTCCATGTGAATTCCTCTTTGACTTCGCTTCTCTTGGGTAATCTTTTCTCCATTTTGTAAACCTCCTTGGCAGGTTTTGTGTTAGGGAGATTATAGCATTTCAGAGGATGGGGATGCAATGCGTACTGTGAGGTGGGCAAAGTGCCAGGTGCTTTCCGGGCACGTTTCCGGGCTCGTACCTTGCGCGATTCTCTCCGCCACCGGCCCTCCGGTCCCGGGTCTGTAGCCTTCGGTTTTAACCTTTCATCCTCGTCAGCAGATCAAAAATCCTCAACGCTGCCTCCTTCGTGTCCTCCGGGCTCGCGAAGGTGGAAAATCTTATAAACCCTTCGCCGGCATCGCCGAAGCCTTGACCGGGTGTGCCGACCACCTGGATCTCATTGAGCAGCAGGTCAAAGCTTTCCCAGCTGGTATATCCCTCGGGGCACTTCATGAAAATATACGGGGCGTTTCTGCCGCCGTAATACGTTACGCCCAGCCTGTCAAGCGCGTCCGTCAGATATCTCGCGTTCTGCTTGTATATCCTGATATTTTCCATGATCTCGCGCCTGCCTTCATCGCTGAAGACCGCCAGGCCGCCTTTCTGGAGAACGTAAGACACGCCGTTGGTCTTGGTGGTGCGGTTCCTCACCCACATATCGTTAAGGCAAAGGCCGCCCCGTTTCAGCTCCCCGGGGATGACCGTGTAGCCGAGCCTTGTTCCCGTGAAGCCCGCCGTTTTTGAAAGCGAGCAAATCTCGATCGCGCACGTTCTTGCGCCCTCGATCTCGAAAATACTGTGTGGCACCGAAGGACTTTCGATGAAGGCCTCGTATGCCGCGTCGAAAAGTATTATCGAGCCGTGAAGATTCGCAAAATCCACCCACTTCCTGAGGGCATCCTTTGAGAACACCGCGCCTGTGGGATTGTTGGGCGAGCAAATGTAGATCAGATCGCCGACCGGCGTGTCGTTGTCGGGAACGGGGGCAAAGCCGTTGGCTTCGTTGCCGGTGACGTGGAAGATCCTGCGTCCGGCAATAATATTCGCGTCCACGTAGGCAGGGTAGGCGGGCTCCATGATGATCGACGACCCGGAGCTGTCGAATAGGTCCAGAATATCGCCAAGCTCATCGCTTGCGCCGCTGGAAACAAAAACGTCTCCGGGCGTGAGCTCGACGCCGCGGCCGTTGTAAAACGCGGCAATGATCTCCCGAAGCTCCGGCATACCGCACTCGGGCATATAGCCGTGGAAGGTACCTTTTTGCGCCTGGTCGGCCACCGCATTGCTGAGCGCGTCAATAACACACCACGCCAAGGGCAGCGTCACGTCGCCGATGCCCATACGGTAGATCTTCATGCCCGGGTGTCCGGCCACGTACTTGTCGACCTTTTGCTTGATGTTGAAGAAAAGGTATGAATCCTTGAGATTTCCGTAGTTTTCGTTAAGCTTGATCATAGCGAAGTCCTTTGTGTTTTGTTAATTGTAAAAAGGCGCCGCAAGTGCGGTGCACCGGGCAACCGCGCAGCAGACTTACAACCCGCGTCCCATGACCCGCGTCCCACAGCTCGCGCAGCGCGCTCCGGCCTATGGCCTTTGGTCTTTAGCCTTAAGTCGGTACAGTCACTAACTGAAGATCGGCGAGATCCCCATATTCACCTCTTCCAGCACGTCCAGCAGCATTCGCACCGTGTCGAGCGACGTAAGCATGGTGACGTTGTTTTCAACGGCGCACTTCCTTATCGCGACGCCGTCGCCGTAGTGATTGCCGGATAAAATCGCGCGGGTGTTTATCACGTAGCTGGCGTAGCCGGACCTGATGGACTCAAGTATCTCGGTGGCGTCCTCGGAGGGCTTGTGGCGCACGCGCGTCCTGATGCCGCTGCTGTTCAGGTATTCCGCGGTGAGGGTGGTGGCCTCGATGTTGAAGCCCATGTCGTAAAAGCGTCTGATCAGGGGGATCGTTTCCTCCTTGTCCTCGTCGGCGACGCTCACAACGACGGTGCCGTAGGTTTTGAGGGTCAGGCCGCTGGCGATCATGGCCTTGTAGACGGCGCGGTGGAGCTTCTTGTCGTAGCCGATGGCCTCACCGGTGGATTTCATTTCGGGGGAGAGGTAGGCGTCCATGCCGCGAAGCTTCGAGAAGGAGAATGCGGGCACCTTCACGTACCACCGATCCTTCTCGGGCGGGTAAACGGCGGTGATGCCTTGATCCCTGAGGGATATGCCCAGAGACGCCAGCGTGCCTATGTCAGCCAGAGAGTATCCGGTGGCCTTCGAGAGGAAGGGCACTGTCCGCGAAGAGCGCGGGTTGACCTCGATGACGAATACGTTTTCGTCCTTGTCCACGATGAACTGGATGTTGTAGAGCCCGCGAATTCCGATGGCGAGGCCGAGCCTGACGGTGTAGTCTATGATGACCTCGCGGACCCTGCGGCTGATGCTGTAGGGCGGATAGACGCTGATGGAGTCGCCCGAATGCACGCCGGTGCGCTCCACAAGCTCCATTATGCCGGGTATGAAAACGTCGGTGCCGTCGCAGACCGCGTCGACCTCGACCTCCTTGCCGCGAATGTACCGGTCCACCAGGACGGGCTTCTCGCGGTCGACCTCCACGGCGGTCTTGAGATAGCTCAGGAGCTCGGTTTCCTTGGAGACTATTTGCATGGCGCGGCCGCCCAGGACGAAGCTGGGCCTTACAAGCACGGGGTAGCCTATCGACGCGGCCGCCTCCACACCTTCCCCGATGGACGTGACGGCGAGGCCCTTGGGCATGGGGATCCCCAACCCGAGAAGCAGCTCCTCAAAGAGCTCCCGGTCCTCGGCCTTGTCGATGGCCTCGCAGTCCGTGCCGATGATATTCACGCCCAGAGCGCCCAGCTTGTCGGCAAGGTTGACCGCCGTCTGGCCGCCCAGCGTCGCAATGACTCCCAGCGGCTTCTCGAGGAGAATTATATTCATTACGTCCTCGCGGGTGAGGGGCTCGAAGTAAAGCTTGTCGGAGCAGGTGTAGTCCGTGGAGACCGTCTCCGGGTTGTTGTTTATAATAATTGCCTCGTAGCCCATCTGCTTGAGCGTCATGACCGCGTGAACGGTGGAATAGTCAAATTCCACGCCCTGGCCGATCCTGATGGGGCCTGAGCCCAGCACGACTATCTTGCGGCGGTCCGTGACCCTGGACTCGTTTTCCTCCTCGTATGTGGAATAGAAGTAGGGGATGTAGCTTTCGAATTCCGAGGCGCAGGTGTCGATCATTTTGTACACCGGGAAGACGTTATTGTCGCGGCGGATGCGGTAGATCTCGTCCTCAGTCGTGCCGGCTATACGCGCGATCTCCCTGTCAGAAAATCCAAGCCTCTTGGCCCCGTAAATGATCTCCGGGATCCGGTCGGTCTCCGTATTAAGCTTATTTGCAAGCTCCTTTTTGAGCTCCTGTTTGAGCTCCTGTTTGAGCTCCTTTTCGAGCTTCTTTTCGAAGCTGACTATCCGGTCTATCCCGTGAATAAAAAACGCATCAATTTTTGAAATTGCGGTGATCTCCGAGGTGGAGATTCCGCGTCTCAAAAGCTCGGCAACGGCGAAGATCCTGTCGTCACGTCCTTCGACGACGTAAGAATAAAGGTCGCCGTCAGAAAGCCTTTCGAATTTAGGGTCGTAAAGCCCGTAATGGCCTGTTTCCAGCGAGCGGATGGCCTTTTGGAGACTTTCGGTGAAGGTCCTGCCGACAGCCATGGCCTCGCCGGTGGCCTTCATCTGTGTGGACAGCCTGTTATCGGCGTCCGTAAATTTATCGAAGGGGAAGCGGGGCACTTTGGTGACCACGTAGTCGAGCGTCGGCTCGAAGGAGGCCGGAGTGTTGGCGATCATTATCTCGTCAAGAGTCATTCCCGCGCCTATCTTGGCGGAAACACGCGCGATGGGATAGCCGCTGGCCTTTGACGCCAGAGCCGACGAGCGCGAAACGCGCGGATTCACCTCGATAAGGTAATACTTGAAGGAACCGGGGTCCAGAGCGAACTGAACGTTGCAGCCGCCTTCGATCTTGAGCGCGCGAATGATCCTGAGCGCGCTGGAGCGCAGCATCTGGTATTCCTTGTTGGTCAGCGTCTGCGAGGGGCAGACCACGATGGAGTCGCCGGTGTGGATCCCCACGGGGTCCATATTTTCCATGTTGCAGATGGTGATGGCGGAGTCGTTCCTGTCGCGCATCACCTCGTATTCGATCTCCTTGAAGCCCTTGATGCTTTTTTCCACCAGGACCTCGCTCACCGGCGAGAGCTCCAGGGCGTTCTTCATGAGGGGAATGAATTCCTCCTCGTTGTCCGCGAAGCCGCCTCCGGTGCCGCCCAGCGTGAACGCGGGCCTGAGCACCACTGGGTATCCGATCCTTCGGGCCACCTCAAGGCCTTGCTCCAGATTATTGGCAATATCGGAGGGAAGCACAGGCTCGCCAAGGCTTTCGCAGAGCTCCTTAAACAGCTCGCGGTCCTCGGCTTTTTTTATGGATTCGGAGGAGGTTCCGAGAAGCTCAGCGCGGCATTCGCGCAGTATTCCTTTTTCCTCCAGCTGCATTGCCAGATTGAGTCCGGTCTGGCCGCCGATGCCCGGCAGGATCGCGTCGGGGCGCTCGTAACGTATGATCTTGGCCACGTATTCCAGCGTCAGCGGCTCCATGTAGATTTTGTCCGCGACGGCCTTGTCAGTCATTATGGTGGCGGGATTTGAGTTAAGGAGCACCACCTCGTAGCCTTCCTCCCTGAGAGCGAGGCAGGCCTGTGTGCCGGCGTAGTCAAATTCGGCAGCCTGTCCGATGACGATGGGGCCTGAGCCTATGACCATTATTTTATGGATATCCTGTCTTTTAGGCATTGCGTTTGCCTTCTTCCGTAAATGTTCTGCGCTCTGATTGCTTCGTTCGTCAATATCCGGCGCTCTTAATGCGTTCATTCTTCAGCGCTTGGCGCTCTTAATGCGTTCATTCTCCAGCGCTTGGCGCTCTTATCGTGCCTGTCCGTCAGCGCTTTGCGCTCTTATCGCGCCTGTCTGTCAGCTCTTTGCGCTCTTCATCGATTCAAAGAATTCGTCGAAAATATACCCGCTGTCCACGGGGCCGGGGGCGCTCTCCGGGTGATACTGCACGGTGAGGATCTTCTTCTGAGGTATCACGATGCCCTCCACGGTACCGTCAAGAAGGTTCACGTGGCTGAGCGTTATGCCGAGCTCCTCGAGGCCTTCCCGCACGACCGCGTAGGAGTGGTTCTGGGAGGTGATCTCGATGCCGCCGGTGAGGAGGTTCTTCACGGGGTGATTGCCGCCTCTGTGGCCGAATTTGAGCTTGTAAATGGACGCACCCGAAGCCAGCGAGATCAGCTGGTGACCAAGGCAGATGCCGAGCATCGGAAGCCTCCCGGACAGCTCTCTCACTGTCTCCGCCGTAACGGGAATATCCCGGGGGTCGCCGGGCCCGTTTGATACGAGAATTCCGTCGGGCGCAGATCTTAAAATTTCCGCGGCCGGCGTATCGTAAGGAAAGCTTGTGACAAACGCGCCGTGCCCCACAAGGGTCCTTCTTATGTTCTCCTTCATGCCGCAGTCGATCACCGCCACCCTGTACAAGGCGTCTGGAGAGCCGTATGACGCCGCGGCCGCAGGGGATACGTCTTTTACCTGCGTATGCGGCAGAGGCGTGTTTTGGATGATTTCAAGACCTTCTGCGACGTCCAGAGTACTTTCCGCGATAATGCAGCGGCGGCTTCCCTTGTCCCTGATGCTTCGGGTGAGCCTTCTGGTGTCGATTCCGGATATGCCGGGGATGTCAAATTCCTCCATCAGTCTGCCGAGCGTCCCGGTGGACCTGAAGTTGGAAGGGAAGTCGTTGTATTCACGGACGGCAAGAGCTCCCGCGTGGGGAAGGGCGGCCTCGTAGTCGTCCTCCGCCAGACCGTAGTTCCCGATAAGGGGGTACGTCATCACGACGCATTGCTCCTTATACGAGGGGTCCGAGATGATCTCCTGGTAGCCCGCCATCGAGGTGTTGAAGACCAGCTCCAGCACCCTTCGTGAAGAGCCTCCGAAGCCGCGGCCGCGGTAGATCTCGCCGTCCTCTGTTATCAGTACTCGCGTAAACGGATTGTCCATTCTGTGCGCCGTCTTTTCGTTGTGCAAGTCATGTTATGGTCATACGGTGTGCCGCCTGTGTCCGGTTCATTCGGTGTGCCGCAGGTCTCCTGTACAGTCCGTGTGCCGCAGGTCTCCGGTACAGTCCGTGTGCCGTCGGTCGCAGGAACGCCGGTCGACCGGTCAACGTGACGTCGGCAAACGTCACCGCAGTATCAGTCAATTTCTCTCCTTCGCGAAATGTAAGTTTCGAATTTGTTCTTAAAAGTATTGCGCGGGATCTCCGTGGGGTAATTGCCGCTGAAGCATGCGTCGCAGAAACAGTCGCCTCCGTATATCTTCCGCAGATCCTCAATGCAGAGGTACCCGAGCGAATCCGCGCCTATAAGCTGCCGGATGTCCTCGATATTGTGATGCGCCGCGATAAGGTCATCCTCCGAGTCCACGTCCGTGCCGTAGTAGCAGGGGTGAAGGAAGGGCGGCGAAGAGATCATCACGTGTACCGAAAGCGCTCCGGCCTCCCGCAGAAGCTTCACGATGCGGCCCATTGTATTGCCGCGGACAATGGAATCGTCGATGAGGACGACGCGCCTGCCCGCCACCAGCGAGGGCACAGCCGAAAGCTTGAGCCTGACGGCGTCCTGGCGAAGGTCGTTGCCGGGGGCAATGAAGGTCCTGCCCACGTATTTGTTCTTTACAAGCCCGAAGCAAAGCGGTATGCCCGATGCGCGCGAATACCCCAAAGCCGCGGGAAGCCCCGAATCCGGCACGCCTATCACCGTGTCTGCGTCTGTCGGATACCTTCCTGCGAGCGCCTTCCCGGCGTTCATGCGAAATTCTGCCACGCTTTTCCCGTCAATGACGGACTCCGGAGCGGCGAAATAGATGTGCTCAAATATGCAGACCGACGGAGCCTTGCCGGCGCAGTGCGTGTCCAGAGAGGATATGCCGTCGCCGCGGAAAATGACGATCTCACCGGGCTTCACGTCGCGCATGAATTTCGCCCCTGCTGCGGTAAGAGCGGTGCTTTCGGATGCAGCGACGTATATTCCGTCGTCTGTCCTTCCTATGCAAAGGGGCCTCAGTCCGTTGGGGTCTCTGGCCGCAATAAGCTTCTGAGGAGACATTATCACCAGCGAATAGGCGCCCTTTATGACATTCATTGTTTTGGAGACGGCTTCCTCTATCGAACCGGAGGTCAGCCGCTCCCTCGTAATAATGTATGCGATGGTCTCCGTGTCGCTGGTGGTGTGGAAGATCGCGCCGGCCTCCTCCAGGTCGTTTCGGAGAACGTCCGCGTTGGTGAGATTCCCGTTGTGGCAGACCGCGAGGGAGCCCTTGTGGTGGTTCACCAGAAGCGGCTGACAGTTTCTGATATCGTTGCCGCCGGTGGTGGCGTAGCGGACGTGGCCGCAGGCGATGCTTCCCCGTGGAAAGGATCTCAGCACGTCGGAGGTAAAAATTTCTCCCACCAGACCGCAGCCCTTGTGTGACGAGAAAACTCCGTCGTTGTTGACGACGATGCCGCAGCTTTCCTGGCCTCTGTGCTGCAGTGCGTAGAGCCCCATGTAGCAGGTGCCGGCAAGGTCAGCGGAGAAGGGTGAGTAAATGCCCAAAATGCCGCAGTCCTCGTGGATCCCGCTGAGCCGGCGGTTCTCGCTGAGCCCGTGAATCCCGTTATTCCCCCTGATCCCCCGGCTGCTCATTGTTCCGTCTCGCTTTTTCTTCTTACCGCCGCGGCGATAAAGCCTTTAAAGAGCGGGTGGGGCTTGTTGGGCCTGGACTTGAATTCAGGGTGGTACTGAACGCCCACGTGGAAGGGCCGCCCGGTAAGCTCCACCGTCTCCACCAGCATTCCGTCCGGCGACATGCCGCTCAGTACCAGACCGTGCTTTTCCATGATCCCGCGGTAGTCGTTGTTGAATTCGTATCTGTGTCTGTGGCGCTCGGAGATCTCGGTGCTTCCGTAGCACTCTGCCATTTTGGTGGCCGGCTTTATGACGCAGGGGTAAGCTCCCAGACGGAGCGTGCCGCCCTTGTCGATCTCGTCGCTCTGGCCGGGCATGAAGTCAATGACCTTGTGTGGCGTTGACTCCGAGAATTCTCCCGAATCCGCATCGGCGATGCCGCACACGTTTCTGGCGTACTCGATGACGGCGATCTGCATGCCGAGACAGATGCCGAAGTAGGGGACGTTGTATTCACGGGCATATCCGGCGGCGACGATCATGCCTTCGATGCCGCGGCTGCCGAAGCCTCCGGGCACGATAATGCCGTGCACGTCCGCGAAGGTCTCCTTCACGTTCTCCTCCGTGATATTTTCCGAATCTATCCATTTGATACTGATGCGCGTGTTGTGGACGTAGCCCGCGTGGCGGAGAGCCTCCGCCACGGAGAGGTACGCGTCGTGGAGAGCCACGTATTTACCCACAAGGCCGATGTTGACGACGTTGTCGCGGCTCTTGATGCTGCTGAGCATGGCCGTCCAGTCGGAGAGGTCAGGCTCCCTCGTCCTGAGCCCCAGCTCGTCCACCACCACCTGCGAGAAGTTGGATCTTTCAAGCATCATAGGCGCCTCGTAAAGGTTCTGCAGCGTTATGTTCTCGATGACGCAGCTTGGCTTCACGTTGCAGAAAAGCGCGATCTTCTGGAAGATGGCCGGCTCGAGATGCTCGTCGCAGCGAAGCACGATAATGTTGGGGTGTACGCCCATGCCCTGGAGCTCCTTCACGGAATGCTGGGTGGGCTTGGATTTGTGCTCCTCGGAGCCGTGCAGATAGGGTACCAGCGTCACGTGGATAAAGAGACTGTTCTCGCGGCCAACCTCCAGGGAGATCTGCCTCACCGCCTCAATGAAGGGCTGGGATTCGATGTCGCCGATGGTGCCGCCGATCTCGGTAATGACCACGTCCGCGTTGGACTTCTTGCCCACGTTGTAGACAAATTCCTTGATCTCGTTGGTGACGTGGGGGATGACCTGCACCGTGGAGCCCAGGTACTCGCCGCGGCGCTCCTTGTTGAGCACGTTCCAGTAGACCTTGCCGGTGGTGAGGTTGGAATACTTGTTGAGGTCCTCGTCAATGAATCGCTCGTAGTGCCCCAGGTCAAGGTCGGTCTCCGCACCGTCCTCGGTCACGTACACCTCGCCGTGCTGATAGGGACTCATTGTGCCGGGATCCACGTTTATATAAGGATCCAGCTTCTGGGAGGCGACCTTAAGCCCCCTTGCCTTGAGAAGGCGGCCCAGCGACGCCGCGGTTATGCCCTTGCCGAGTCCGGAAACAACGCCTCCGGTCACAAAAATATACTTTGTCATAAAACCTCACTCCCATTCCACGGTGGCAGGGGGCTTGGACGTGACGTCGTAGACCACCCTGGTGACACCCTTGATCTCATTCGTAATGCGGCCCGACACCCTTTCGAGCACCTCGTAAGGTATCCTCGTGAAGGAGCAGGTCATAAAATCATCCGTATCGACCGCTCTCAAAGCAATCGTATAGCCGTAGGTTCTTTCGTCGCCCATGACTCCCACCGAGCGCGTGTCCGTAAGCACCGCGAAATACTGGTCGGGAAGGGCGGGATCCGGGAGGCTCGCGATAAGCTCCTCGCGCATGATCGCATCCGCCTCCTTCAGCACCTTCAGCTTCGCCCCGGTTATCTCGCCGATGATCCTCACCGCCAGACCGGGGCCGGGGAAGGGCTGCCTTTTTACGTACTGATCGGGAAGCCCCAGGCGTCTGCCAAGCTCGCGCACCTCGTCCTTAAAGAGCGTGCGGAGAGGCTCGACTATGCCCTTGAATTTTATATTCACGGGAAGGCCTCCCACGTTGTGGTGGCTCTTGATAACGGAGGCTTTGCCGCCGCCGCTCTCCACCACGTCCGGGTAGATCGTGCCCTGCGCCAGATAATCTATCTCGCCTGCCTTCATGGCCTCCGCTTCGAAAATTCTGATGAACTCCTCGCCGATGATCTTGCGCTTCTTCTCGGGCTCGGTGACGCCCTTCAGCCTGTCAAGGAATATCTTCGCGGCGTCCACCCTTATGATGCTCATACCGAAGGTGTTCATGAAGGCTTTTTCCACCAGATCGCCCTCGTCCTTGCGCAGGAGTCCGTGATCCACAAATACGCATCTCAGCCTGTCGCCGACAGCCTTGTAAAGCAGCGCCGCCAGCACCGACGAATCCACGCCTCCCGAAAGCCCGAGAAGCACGTTCCGCCCATCAAGCTTTTCCCTCAGCTCCGTGATCGTTTTCTCCATGAAGTCGTCCATCCGCCAGTCAGCCGTGAGCCCGCAGATCTTGAAAAGGAAATTCCTCAGTATCTCCGTGCCGAACTCGGTATGGGTGACCTCCGGATGGAACTGCACGCCGCAGATCCTGCGCTCAGGGTCGAACATGGCGGCGTACTCGATATTGGCGGTCCTGGCCGCCCCGCGGAAGCCCTCCGGCAGAGCCGTGACGCAGTCGTGATGACTCATAAACGAATTGAACGTCGCGGGGATCCCGTCGAAAAGATCTATGGGCGCGGTAATCTCGACGCCGCAGCTGCCGTATTCTCCGACAGCGCCTGCGGAAACGGCGCCTCCCGCAAGCTTCGCCAAAAGCTGGTGACCGTAGCAGATACCCAGTATCGGAATGCCCGCGTCAAGAAGCCCGGGCGAAAACGTGGGCGAGGCGGGGTCGTTGACGCTGTTGGGGCCGCCGGTGAGAATTATGCCGCCGTAGCCCTCCTTTTTGATATCCTCGACCGTCACCGCGTCGTAGGATTTCACCTCCGCATAAACGTTCAGATTTCTTACGCGCCTCGCGATAAGGAGGTTGTATTGGCCGCCGAAATCAAGCACGAGAATTTTATCCATGGGTGTACCTTCTTTTGGAAAGTCGTTAATTATCCGCTTCCTGCAGGAGCGTGCCGCCTCAGCTCAGATAATTGCCGGAGCTTGCAGGAGCGTGCCGCCTCAGTTTTTTGTCAGAGCGAGATTTCAGCTCCGTCGCCGCTTCCGTCATATCCGGCAAGCACGGTCTCCCTGACCTTTTTAACGTATTTTGCGGTCTGCTCCGCGGCTCTTCCCGTGTATCGCGCCGGGTCGAGTATTCCTTCGATCTCCGATCGGGAAATCTTTAGCTCCGGCTCCGCGGCAAGGTCTCCTATAAGGTCGAAGCTCTCGCCGTTTTTGAGCCTGGCCGTGGCGGCCATCGAATGCTTTCTTATGATCTCGTGAAGCTTCTGCCTGTCGCCGCCGCGCTTCACGGCCTCCATGAGAATATTCTCCGTGGCGATGAAGGGCATGTAGTCTCTGAGCGTTTTTTCCACCATCTTAACGTTGACCTTAAGGCCCGCCGTAATATTCGCGAGAAGCCGCAGTATCGCGTCGCAGCACAGGAAGCCCTCCGGAATCGATATTCTGCGTCCCGCCGAATCGTCCAGCGTTCTTTCCAGCCACTGCGTTCCCGCCGTGAAGGAAGCGTTCAGCGTGTCCGTCATAAGGTACCTCGCAAGTGAGCAGACCCTCTCGGAGCGCATTGGGTTGCGCTTGTAGGCCATGGCCGAGGATCCGATCTGGCTTTCCTCGAAGGGCTCCTCCAGCTGCTTGTCGTGCTGCAGAAGCCTGACGTCGCCGGCAAATTTGTAAGCCGTCTGCGCAATCGAGGAGAGCACGTTAAGTATTCTCGCGTCAAACTTGCGGGGGTATGTCTGGCCGCACACGTCAAATATCTCGCCGAAGCCGAAATCCTTCGCGATCATATCGTTCATGGCGTCGATTTTCGCGCAGTCGCCGTCGAAAAGCTCCATAAAGCTGGCCTCAGTGCCCGTGGTACCGCGGCACCCGAGAAGCTTCAGCGAGCCAATCACAAAGTCCAGCTCCGAAAGGTCCGTCACAAGATCCTGAAGCCACAGGGCCGCTCTTTTTCCGACCGTGACAGGCTGCGCCGGCTGGTAGTGGGTATACCCGAGGGTCGGCAGATCCTTCCAGCGCTCCGCGAAGCCGGCAAGATTTTTGATCACCGCCAGAAGCTCCTGCCTGACGTAAAGCAGGGCCTTCCTGTAAATGATAACGTCGGCGTTGTCCGTGACGTAGCAGGACGTCGCGCCGAGGTGAATGATCCCTGCAGCGGAAGGCGCAGCAAGGCCGTAAGCGTAAACGTGAGCCATCACGTCGTGCCGCACCTCGCGTTCTCTCCTGCGGACGGCTTCATAGTCGATATCGTCAACGTGCGCCGAAAGCTCCTCGATCTGTCCGTCGGAGATATCAAGCCCCAGAGCCTTCTCGGCTTTGGCAAGGGATACCCAGAGCCTGCGCCAGGTCCGGAAGCGCTCGTCAGGGGAGAAGAGCTTCAGCATGTATTCCGAGGAATATCTGGAGGATAGCGGTGATTCGTATTTGTCGTTCATTGTCGGTTGCTCCTGTGATTGTTGTGAGTGCCAAGTGCCGAGTGCCTCTGCGCAGATGATAGAGGACAGAGGACAGAGGACAGAGGCCGGAGGACCGGAGGGCCGCTTCGCGGCAGCTATGGGATCCGGGTTGTCCGTAAACCGCTGCCCGATACCCGGCTCAGTCCTTAAAAATGATGCTCTCCCGCTCCGGGCCGACGGAGACGTACCTTATCGGGCAGCCGATCGCCTTCTCGATGAAGGTGACGTAGTCGCGGGCAGCCTTGGGCAGGTCTTCCCAGCGCCTGACGCCGCTGATGTCGGATTTCCAGCCTTCGAGGTATTCGATCACGGGCTTTGACTCGTCAAGCAGTGCCGGGAAGGGGAATTCGCGGGTAATGCCTTCGGGCGTTTCGTAAGCGGTGCACACGGGAATCCTGTCCATGTAGCTCAGCACGTCGAGCTTTGTGAGCGCGATGTCAGTGGCGCCCTGCACCCTTACGCCGTAGGCTGTGGCGACGATATCCATGGCGCCGACTCTTCTGGGGCGGCCGGTCTTGGCGCCGTATTCAGCGCCGGCCTCGCGCAGCTTGTCGGCTTCCTCGCCGGACATTTCGCAAACGAATGGCCCTTCGCCCACGCAGGTGGAATAAGCCTTGACGACGCCGATTATATTGTCGGGCCGCATATCGGTAAGGCCGCTGCCGCAGGGGGCGTAAGCCGCGATGGTGTTGGAGGACGTTGTGTACGGATAGATGCCGAAATCAATGTCCCGGAGGGCTCCCAGCTGGGCTTCAAAAAGAAGTCTCTTGCCGGAGCGCGATGCTTCGCGAAGCACCGCTGCGGTGTCGGTGATAAAGGGCTTGATCCGCTCGAAGTATTCGGCGGTCCAGAGGTCGAGGTCGCGCTCGGTGTACACCTTGCCGCCGTAGACGTTTTTGATAATGAGGTTTTTCCACTCCATCAGGTCGCGCATATGGCGCTTCAGAAGGTGCGGGTGGAAGATCTCGCCTGCCAGCACGGTCTTCTTCTGGTACTTGTCGGAGTAAAAGGGGGCGATGCCTTGCTTGGTGGAGCCGTACTTTTTGTCCTTGAGACGGGCCTCCTCCAGCGCGTCCAGATCCTTGTGCCAGGGCAGGAGAATCGACGCACGGTCGCTGATCTTGAGATTGTCCGGGGTGATCGTGATGCCCTTCGCGCGAAGAGTTTCGATCTCAGCCACGAGATTTTCGGGGTCGAGGGCGACGCCGTTCCCGAGAATATTTACCACGTTACTGCGGAAAATGCCGGAGGGGAGAAGGTGGAGCGCGAATTTACCGTACTCGTTCACCACGGTGTGGCCCGCGTTGCCGCCGCCCTGATACCTTATGACGTAGTCGTAATGATCGGTCAGGAGATCGACCATGCGGCCCTTGCCTTCGTCTCCCCAGTTGATTCCAACAACAATACCCGATGACATGCTATCACCTCCGCGCTCAGGAATTTTCGGAAAGCCGCTTCATGACCTCGGCGTATGCTTCTTCCACGTTGCCGAGGTCGCGCCTGAATCTGTCCTTGTCGAGCTTTTCGCCTGTCTCGGAGTCCCAGAGCCGCTCGGTGTCCGGGCTTATCTCGTCAGCCAGGACTATTTCGCCGGAAGGCAGCCTGCCGAATTCCAGCTTGAAGTCCACCAGCGTGACGCCGCAGGAGCTCCAGATATTCTTCAGAAGCTTGTTGATCCTGAAGGAATATTTTTTAATGGTCTCGATCTCGTCCTCAGTGGCGAGAGAAAGCGCTTTTGCGTGGTATTCATTGATGAGCGGATCGCCCAGACCGTCGTTCTTGTACGAGAATTCAATGGTGGGCTCGGCGAAAACGATCCCCTCGGGCACGCCGTACCTTTTGGCGAAGGAGCCCGCCGAAATATTGCGGATAATTACCTCCAGCGGAACAATCGAAACCTTTTTGACAAGCGTGTCCCTGTCGCTCAGCTCTTCGACGAAATGCGTCGGAATGCCTTCCGCCTCGAGCTTTTTCATCATGATATTGCTCATTTTGTTATTGATCACGCCCTTGCCGCTGATGGTGCCCTTTTTGAGCCCGTTGAAGGCAGTGGCGTCGTCCTTGTATGAGACTATCAGATAATTCCCGTTTTCGGTGGAATAAACCTTCTTGGCTTTACCTTCGTAAATCAATTCTTTCTTTTCCATGAAACATCTCCGCGATTAAATGTCAAAGCGAATCAGGCAGCGCAGGTTAAACGGTCTGCCGCGGGCAACGTCCGTAAGCGGTGCCGGCAGGCGACGGTATGATCAGCACTGACTCAGATAGTTGAAATCGGTAAAAAATGCCGGGTTTCCCAAAAAAAGAGAGGGCAAGAGATCCTTAGAATCAAACTCATTCAAGAACCCCGTTGCCCTTATTACAAATGCGGTCTGCAGAGAAATCTGCATGGAACAAAACGGCTCCGACGCGCATTTTTCTCTACGGTCTATATTGTAGTACTTGAGCTCGAATTAGTCAATAATATCGATAAAAATTTTAACGGATTTTTTCGGAAATTTGCGGTATTTTCCGGAATTTTACGAAGCTTCGATGATATTTGCGCAGTTTCGCGGATTTTTACGCAGTCTCGAGTGCTTTTACCGTAATTCGCGGACTTTTCAAATATTATCGCGGGATTTTACTGCCGTTTACGACCGTTCAAAGGAATTTCACGGTTATTTCATACTGAGCCGGACGTTAGTCCGGTGTCGGCTCGCTGTCAGGTGACAGTGAGCGCGAAGCAGCTTAGGTCCCGCTGTTTCCGTAATTTTTCAGTACCCTCGCTGAAGGGTCGTTCACGTCGCAGCCCTCCCAGGACTTGTTGGGCATCCAGAAGTCCTTCACCATCTCCGCCTGTCCGGGATAGAATTCCTCGAATATTTCGCGGTAGAGAAGGGATTCCTTGGTGAACGGAGCGGCGTGCTTATAATTTCCGCTGAGCTCCCGGAACTTGCTGTCGGTATACGCTTCCTCGGCCGTTTCCTTCAGGTAGTCCACCATCGAGTGGCCCACGGCGTCCGAGAATGCAGCCTTCTCGCGCATCAGAATATTGTCGGGGAGGTAGGTGCCGTCGTCAAAGGCGTGGCGAAGCAGGTACTTGCCCTTGTTGTACTTGTTGAGTTTGAGCTCCGGATCGATCGACATGACGTACCGGACAAATTCCAGGTCGCCGAAGGGAACTCTTGCCTCCAGCGAATTGACGGAAATGCAGCGGTCCGCCCTCAGAACGTCGTACATATGGATCTCGTGGATCCTCTTCTCGGCCTCCTGCTGAAACGCCGCGGCGTCCGGCGCGAAGTCCGTGTACTTGTACCCGAAAAGCTCGTCCGACACCTCTCCCGTGAGCAGCACCCGCACGTCGCTTGTCTCGTGAATGCCCTTGCACAGAAGATACATGCCCATGGAAGCCCGGATAGTGGTGATGTCAAACGTACCCAGAAGCTCGATCACGCGGCGCAGGTTGTTCTTCACGTCCTCAGGCGTCATGTAGATCTCATGATGGCTGCTGCCGATGTATTCCGCCACCTCACGGGCATATTTGAGATCGATCGCATCCTCGCTCATACCGATCGCAAAGGTCTCAATGGGGTGCCCGAGAATACGCGCGGCAATGGAGCAGACCAGCGACGAATCAAGCCCGCCCGAGAGCAGGAACCCGATCTTCGCGTCCGCGTCAAGCCGCTTCTCAACGCCCTTTATCAGCCTTTCCTTGATGCCCCGGCAGACGGTGTCAATATCTCCGAAAACACGCCCCGCCGGCTTCGAAATATCGCAGAAGCATATGAATTTCCCGTCCTTATAGTAATGTCCGGGAGGGAAGGGCAATATCCTGCCCACAAGCCCCATAAGGCTTTTGGGCTCGCTGGCAAAAACGATCGTCCCCGCGTCGTCGTAGCCGTAATACAGCGGCCTGATCCCAAGGGGGTCGCGCCCGGCGATATATTCATCCTTTTCGCCGTCGTACAGTATGAGCGCAAATTCCGCGTCAAGCATCCTGAAGAAGTCGATCCCGTGCTCGATATAGAGCGGTATCAGAATTTCGCAGTCCGAGTCGCTTTCGAAGGTGTACTTCTCCTGCAGCTTTTTCTTCATCTCCCGGAAGCCGTATATCTCGCCGTTGCAGACGCAGATATGCTTCCCGAGAATAAACGGCTGCATTCCCTCGGGGTGCAGGCCCATAATGGAGAGCCTGTGGAAGCCCAGGAGACCGTCGCCGGTGTCCACGATGCGCGTGTCATCCGGGCCTCTCGATTTTGTGCGCCAAAAGGCCTTCTCGAATTTCTGTCTGTCATATGTTTTTCCGCAATATCCTGTAATTGAGCACATGGTTGTGTTTCCTTTACTCCACGTCCTGCAGCGCGTCGTACCCCTCTTCGCCGGTTCTGACCTTCACCACGTTTTCCACGTCGTAAACGAATATCTTGCCGTCGCCGATGTGGCCGGTGTACAGCACTGCCTTGGCGGTCTCGATGACCTTTCTCACGGGCACCTTACTGACCACGATGTCCACCTGGATCTTAGGCAGCAGCGTCGGCTCGGTCTGAACGCCTCTGTAATACTCGGGGCGGCCCTTCTGGACGCCGCAGCCCAGCACGTGGGAGACCGTCATTCCCGTGATTCCGATGTCGAGCATTGCATTCTTCAGCGCCTCGAAGCGGGATTCCTTCAGGACGATCTCTACCTTGGTGAGCTTGGGGGCGTCGCTGGCAAAGGTCGGAACCTTCTTCACGGGCACAGCTTCGGAAACCGGGGTGTCGCCTGTGACCCTGACGGCGGTTTCGGCGCCATCAATATCGTAGCTGAGGCTTTCCACGGCGGGAACAAAATCCGCATATGCGCTTATAAGGCCGTGCTCGGTGCTGTCGAGGCCCTTGATCTCCTCCTCGGGAGTGACCCTGAGGCCGATGGTCTTCTTGATGATCAGGAAGGTCAGCGCCATGAGCGCGCCGCTGAACGCGAGAATTGCCGCGATGCCCAGAAGCTGCACGCCGAGAAGCCTGAAGCTGCCTGTGTAAAAGAGCCCGGCAAGGCCCGCCGGAGCCTTTGGATTCGCGAGAAGGCCCACCGCCAACGTGCCCCAAACACCGTTTGCCAGATGCACGCCGACAGCGCCCACCGGGTCGTCAACGTGAAGCTTGAGGTCGAGAAGAAGCACTACGACCACCACGAGAATGCCGGACACGACTCCTATAATTGCCGCGCCAAGAGCATCCACCGCGTCGCACCCTGCGGTCACTCCCACAAGTCCCGCGAGAGACCCGTTGAGGCACATTGACACGTCAGGCTTGCCGTTCTTGAGCCACGTGAATATCATTGTCACGCAGGTAGCCACCGCCGGAGCGATAGTAGTGGTGACGAATATGGAGGCCAGGGAAGAGCCGTTCCAGGCCGCCGCGCCGTTGAAGCCGTACCAGCCGAACCACAGCACGAAGCAGCCGAGGGCGCCCAGAGTGATGGAGTGGCCCTGTATCGCATTGACCTTCGTGACCTTTTTGGCCTTGTTGCGGACGTACTTGCCGAGCCTGGGGCCAACCATTATCGCGCCGATGAGCGCCGTAATGCCTCCCACGGAGTGAATCGCCGCCGAGCCCGCGAAGTCGTGAAAACCCAGACCGTAAAGCCAGCCGGAGGAATTCCACACCCAGCCCGCCTCGATCGGGTACACGATCAGCGAAATCACGCCCGAATAGATGCAGTAGGAAATGAACTTCGTCCTCTCCGCCATAGCGCCGCTGACGATCGTGGCCGCGGTGGCGCAGAACACAAGGTTGAACACGAAGGACGGCCCCTTGCCGCTCTCAATGAACCCCTGAAAGTCCGTGAATATCTGCCAGTTTGGCACGCCGATAAGGCCGAAAAGGTAATCCTCGGCCATCATTACCGAGAAGCCAAGCAGCACGAAAACCACCGTGCCGATGCAGAAGTCCATCAGGTTCTTCATTATGATGTTGCCCGCGTTTTTGGCCCTCGTGAAGCCCGTCTCCACCATGGCAAAGCCTGCCTGCATGAAGAAGACCAGCGCCGCCCCTATGAGGAGCCAGAGTCCGAACACCTCAGTTGTAACGGTGTCTCCTATTAATTTTACTATCTCGTCATAAATCATTGTTTCATCTTCTTTCGTTGTTATCAGTGCCGGGCGCGGCTGGCTGTGAGGAAGGCCTCCGGCCTTTGGCCGCCGCGCAGCATATTGAGTCCCTCGCCGGGCACGCTCACGCGTGAACCGTTCGTCTCTCTAAATGCAGACGCGGAATCAGATTCATTCAGCAGCTGCCGAAGGCTCCGGCCTCCGGCCTTCTCTCTGCCCTCTGACCTCATCTCACGCTGAACAAAATATCCTCATACGTCGGGAAGGGCCAGTAATCCTTGGCGGTGATCGTTTCCGCCTCGTCGCACACGATGCGCAGCTCGCACATTTTGGCCAGCACGTTGTCCCTTATGAGAGCCGATTCCTGGATGATGTCAGTGGTGCCCTTGATGGACAGTAGAGTGTCCTCGAGCTCCTTGACCTTCTCGCGGATGGAATCCGAAAGTGCGGAGAGCCTCTTCACGAGCTCGGTTTCGCCCGTGCACTTTATTTCCGGATCCAGCGACTTCTTGGTGAGGGCGTTGCCGGCGGTGTCTGCCGCGAAGCTCTCAATGGCGGGCGCGATCTGGGTGCGGGCCATGGAAACCATGGTGTTGGCCTCGATGGTGACGGTCTTGCAGTAATTCTCGAGCATGATCTCGCACCTTGACTTGAGCTCTGCTTCCGTGAAGACCTTGTGGGAGGTGAGCATGTCGACGTTCTTCTTGTCGAGAATGTGCGGCATGCAATCCGGCGTGGTCCTGTAGTTGAGGAGGCCCCGCTTCTCGGTGGCTTCGCGGATCCAGCCCTCGTCGTAGCCGTTGCCGTTGAATATGATGCGGCGGTGGTCCTTGATGGTCTTCTTGATCATATCGTGAAGAGCGGTCTCGAAGTCCTCGGCGCCCTCCAGCCTGTCGGCGTAGATCTTGAGGGACTCGGCCACGGCGCTGTTGAGCATAATGTTGGCGCAGGCGATGCTGTTGGAGGAGCCCAGCATTCTGAATTCAAACTTGTTGCCCGTGAACGCAAAAGGCGACGTCCTGTTTCTGTCCGTGGTGTCGCGGTTGAACTTGGGCAGCACGTGTACGCCCAGCTTCATCTGTGTCTTGCCCACGTCAATGTACGGCGTGTCGTTCTCGATGGCCGAAAGCACCGCGTCAAGCTCGTCGCCCAGGAACATTGAGACCACGGCGGGAGGCGCTTCGTTGGCCCCCAGACGGTGATCGTTGCCTGCGGTGGCAACGGAGATCCTCAGAAGGTCCTGATAGTCGTCCACGGCTTTTATTACCGCGCAAAGGAAAAGCAGGAACTGTGCGTTTTCGTAAGGCGTCTCGCCGGGGGAGAGCAGGTTCTGGCCGTCGTCTGTCGAGATGGACCAGTTATTGTGCTTGCCGCTGCCGTTGACTCCCGCGAAGGGCTTCTCGTGAAGCAGGCACACCAGGCCGTGCTTCGTCGCCACCTTCTGCATGATCTCCATTGTCAGCTGGTTGTTGTCCGTTGCTACGTTGGTGGTGGTGTAGATCGGCGCCAGCTCGTGCTGTGCGGGAGCCACCTCGTTGTGCTCGGTCTTGGCCATGATGCCCAGCTTCCAGAGCTCCACGTTCAGGTCCTCCATGTATTCGGAGACGCGGGGCTTGATGGCGCCGAAATAGTGGTCGTCCATCTCCTGGCCCTTGGGCGGCTTCGCTCCGAAAAGCGTGCGGCCCGTGAATTTGAGATCCGGCCTCTGATCGTACATCTCCTTTGTGATCAGGAAGTATTCCTGCTCCGGGCCCACCGACGACCTCACGTACTTGGCGGTGGTGTTGCCGAAGAGCCTCAGTATTCTGAGGGCCTGCTTGTTGAGCGCCTGCATGGATCTTAAGAGCGGCGTCTTCTTGTCGAGGGCGTGTCCGCCGTATGAACAGAAGGCCGTGGGAATGCAAAGCGTTTTGCCCTTGATGAATGCGTAGGAGGTGGGATCCCAGGCGGTATAGCCTCTGGCCTCGAAGGTCGCGCGAAGTCCGCCGCTTGGGAAGGATGACGCGTCCGGCTCGCCCTTGATGAGCTCCTTGCCCGAGAATTCCATAATGACGCTGCCGTCGGGTGTAGGAGTGATAAAGCTGTCGTGCTTCTCCGCTGTGATGCCTGTGAGCGGCTGGAACCAGTGCGTGAAATGCGTGGCTCCCTTCGAAACTGCCCAGTCCTTCATAGCCTCAGCCACCTGGTTAGCGACGCTAATATCAAGGTCCTTGCCCTCGTCAATCGTCTTGCGGAGGGATTTGTAAACCTTGTCGGGAAGCACCGACTTCATGACTCTGTCGTCAAATACCATGCTGCCGAAATAATCTTTTACAGTTTCCATAACACAATCTCCTTTTGTTTTTGTTTTTTCTCACCGTGAATAAAAGAGGCGCCTTCCGGACTTAAAAAGTACCAAAAGACGCCATTGCCTCATGCGGTGACAGTGCAAAATGTAATCAGCTTGTGTAAAGAGAAAGCGCCTTCGAGAAATTGATCTCAAAGACGCCGTTGCCTTTACGGGGCACAGTATACTACTCGAAAAATTTTTGTCAAGCGGTTTTTTTGAATTTTCCGAAAAATTTTTGTGTCGCTTTGCTGATCGTTTTGCGAGTCGCTTTGCTGATCGTTTTGCGGGTCGCTTTGCTGGTAGTTCAGAGAACCGTTAAGCGGTTTAAATGAGGGCTTTTTGTGAGAGCTCTCAGCGAGAGTTCTTTTTGAAGGCCCTGAGCACGCCAACGCGTGGATCGTTCGCGTCTCAAAGTGCAGACGCGGAATCTGATCAGGCGCAGCGGACGGCACGCGGTACTGAACCCGGTACTGAACTCAAAAAACACTTGACAAAACTTTTCTTCGGGTGTAGATTTATCCCGATGAGCAAAGGCGTTCATTTTGGGGACAGTTGTGTCCCCAAATGACGTCTTTTTTTGTTTCATCAAAAGAACCGGGGCGCATCGCCCGCAGGGCTGAGACGGCAGCGTCCGCAAGCTGAAGCAACTGCCCCGCAGGGCCGAAGCAGCAGCGTCCGCAGGTCAAAAACAGCTGTGCCAAAAGGCCCGAAACGGTCGGTTTCAGCCAGAGGCTTTATTCAAATTTACAGGAGCTGATACAGATGGAAAAAGAAGGCAGTATCCGTATTCCGTCAGGCTGCGCCATTGCGGCAGTCATTTCAAAGGAAGGAAAGAAAATACCGGGCAGTCTCATTTCCGAGGCAATGCGTCCGATGCATGACAGGTCCAACGGTCTTGGCGGCGGCTTCGCGGGCTACGGCATTTACCCGGAGTACAAGGAGTTTTACGCACTTCACTTCTTCTTCGATTCACGGACGTCCCGCAAGGACTGCGAGGTCTTTCTCAAGGAGCGCTTCGAGATCGTGAAGAGCGAGATCATACGGACCCGCAAGATTCCGGCCATTACGGACGAGCCGATCATCTGGAGGTACTTCGTGGATCCGCTTAAATCAGTGCTGTGGTCCATGCAGCTTGATCCGGACGAGTACGTGGCCAGAACGGTGATGCAGATCAACACGGAGCAGAACGGAGCTTACGTTTTTTCCAGCGGCAAGAACATGGGCACCTTCAAGGCGGTGGGCTTCCCGGAGGACGTGGGAGTTTTCTATATTCTTGATGAGTACGAAGGGTATTCCTGGACTGCTCACGGACGGTATCCCACTAACACTCCGGGCTGGTGGGGCGGCGCGCATCCGTTTACGCTCCTTGACTATTCCATCGTCCACAACGGCGAGATATCCTCCTATGACGCCAACAGGCGGTTTATCGAAATGTTCGGATACAAGTGCAACCTCAAGACCGACACAGAGGTGATCACCTATATTATGGATTACCTCATAAGGGTGCAGGGGCTCACGCTGGGAGAGGCGGCAAACGTGGTCGCGGCGCCATTCTGGAGCACAATCAGAGGCAAGACGGACGAAGAGGAGCGGGAGAGGCTGGCCTTTCTCAGGAAGGTATTTCCGAGCCTTCTTATTACCGGGCCCTTTTCCATCGTGCTGGGCTTCACGGGCGGCATAATGGCGCTCAACGACAGACTGAAGCTGCGGTCGATGGTGGTGGGCGAAAAGGACGACATGGTCTTTGTGGCCAGCGAGGAGTCGGCTATCAGGGCCATGCAGCCTGACGCGGAGAATATTTACGCGCCTATGGGCGGCGAGCCCGTGATCGTGAAGGTGAAGGAGGGTGCTTTCTGATGGCGATCGAGTACGTTTATCCTGAATTTGAAGTTATAAGGAACGAGAAGCGCTGCATCGCCTGCAGAGTGTGCGAAAGGCAGTGCTCAAACGAGGTGCATTCCTTCGATCCGCAGAGCGGCACAATGCTGAGCGACGAGTCAAAGTGCGTGGACTGCCAGCGGTGCGTGTCCCTCTGTCCCGTGAGGGCGCTCAAGATCGTCAAGAACGACTGCGCGCTGAGGGAGAATGCCAACTGGTCCCAGGGGCTCATTAAGGAGGTCTACAAGCAGGCTGGAAGCGGCGGTGTGCTTCTCTCGTCCATGGGAAATCCGAATCCGCTGCCGGTATACTGGGACAGGATACTTATTAACGCCTCCCAGGTCACCAACCCTCCCATCGATCCGCTGAGGGAGCCCATGGAGACGCGGGTATTTCTGGGAAAGAAGCCCTCGCAGATCAGGAAGGACGCTGACGGCAGGATCGTCGTAGACATGCCGCCGCAGATAGACCTTTCGATGCCGGTGATGTTTTCGGCCATGAGCTACGGCTCCATAAGCTACAACGCCCACGAATCTCTCGCAAGGGCGGCCGAGGCACTGGGCATAGTTTACAATACAGGAGAGGGCGGCCTTCACGAGGATTTTTACAAATACGGAGCCAATACTGTGGTGCAGGTGGCCAGCGGCAGATTCGGCGTTCACGAGGACTACCTCAAGGCAGGCGCGGCCATCGAGATCAAGATGGGACAGGGCGCTAAGCCGGGCATCGGCGGACACCTTCCCGGGGCCAAGATCGTAGGCGACGTTTCGCGCACGAGAATGATACCCGAGGGCTCAGACGCGATATCTCCTGCGCCGCACCACGACATCTATTCGATCGAGGATCTGAGGCAGCTTGTATTCTCGCTCAAGGAGGCGACCGAGTACAGCAAGCCGGTGATCGTGAAGGTGGCGGCCGTCCACAACATCGCGGCTATCGCCAGCGGGATCGCCAGAAGCGGCGCGGACATTATCGCCATTGACGGATTCAGGGGCGGCACCGGCGCTGCGCCTACGCGCATAAGAGACAACGTGGGGATACCCATCGAGCTGGCTCTTGCGCAGGTGGACCAGAGGCTCCGTGACGAGGGCATCAGAAACAACGTGTCTCTCGTGGTGGGCGGCAGCATCAGAAGCGCCGCGGACGTCATAAAGGCTGTTGCTCTGGGGGCTGACGCATGCTACGTGGCCACGGCGGCTCTTCTCGCGCTGGGGTGCCATCTCTGCAGGACGTGCCAGACAGGAAAATGCAACTGGGGCATCGCCACGCAGCGGCCTGACCTTGTGAAGCGCCTCAATCCGGATATCGGCAGTCAGCGGCTCGTAAATCTCATGACCGCCTGGCGGCACGAGATCAAGGAGATCATAGGAGGCATGGGGATCAACTCCATCGAGGCCCTTCGGGGCAACAGATTTATGCTGAGGGGCGTCGGGCTTAACGCCACGGAGCTTGGCATACTGGGGATCAAACACGCCGGAGAGTGATGCCTTATGAAAAGAATATACGTTAACGAAAAATGGTGTCTTGGCTGCCATCTCTGCGAATACAACTGCGCCTTCGCGGCCTCCGGCAGCTCCGATATGTCGCTTGCGCTGAAGGGCAGGAAGCTGTATCCGAAGATCCACGTCGAGGAGGGCAGCGACCGGATAACCTTCGCGGTATCCTGCCGCCACTGTACCGACCCGATGTGCATGAAGAGCTGCATCGCGGGGGCGATCTCCAAGGAGGACGGCATCGTCAAGATCGACAGGAGCAAATGCGTTGGCTGTCTGACCTGCGTGCTGGCCTGTCCCTACGGGGCGCTGGCTCCCGGCGAGAACGGTATTATGCAGAAGTGCCAGCTTTGCACCGACAATATTTGCGGAGAGCCTGCGTGCGTCTCCGGATGCCCCAACGGAGCCATCGTTTTTGAGGAGAGAGACTGATGAAGAGCTATTACGATCATATCATTGTCGGGAACGGTGTGGCTGCGGCGGGAACCATTGAGGGGATACGCTCAACTGACGGAGAGGGGAGTATTCTCGCGGTGTCTGCTGAAAAGCACCCGGTGTACGGAAGGCCGCTCATTTCGTATCTTCTGGAGGGCAGGACGGACAGGGAGCATATCAACTACCGCAGAGACAGCTTTTACGCGGACAACGGCTGCGAGGTGCTTTACGGCGAAAGGGCTGAGGCGCTGGACGCGGCGGGGAAAAAGGTCGTGCTTTCCACAGGCGAGCAGGTTGGCTACGGCAAAATATGTATTGCCACGGGATCGAATCCCTTCGTGCCGCCTTTTGAAGGTCTCGAAAAGGTGAAGAACAAGCTTCAGTTTATGACGCTGGACGACGCGCTGGCCCTTTCGGAGCTGCTGTCAGAGGAGAGCAGGGTGCTCATTATGGGAGCCGGACTCATCGGGCTGAAGTGCGCCGAGGGCATTTGCCGAAGAGTCAGGGAGATCGTGGTGGCCGATCTGGCGCCGCGCATTCTTTCCAGCATTCTTGACGACGAATGCGCCGGTTTTATACAGAGGCACGTGGAAAAGGAAAATATTTCCTTCCTGCTGGGCGACACCGCGGAACGCTTCGAGGACGGAAAAGCTTTTATGAAGAGCGGACGCGTGGTGGAGTTTGATATTCTCGTGCTGGCCGTGGGCGTGCGAGCCAACACCGCGCTGGTTAAAAACGCCGGCGGCGCAGTCAGCAGGGGCATCGTCGTGGATACACATATGCGGACAAGCCTTGAGGACGTTTTCGCGGCGGGAGACTGTGTGGAAAATCTGGATATCTCGTCGGGCACCGGCAAGGTCATGGCCATTCTTCCCAACGCATACGCAGGCGGCTTCGCGGCGGGCGTCAATATGGCGGGCGGCACAAAGCTTTTTGACAATGCGATGCCCATGAATTCCATCGGCTTCTTCGGGCTTCACGCCATGACCGCCGGCACGTACGAGGGGCAGTGCGAGGCCTTCCGCGGAGATGACGGCAGCATCAACAGGCTTTATATAAAGGACAACCTTCTGAAGGGCTTCATTTTCATCGGGAAGCCGGAGCGGACGGGCGTATATACTTATCTGATACGCGAGAAGGTGCCGCTGGATTCCATTGATTTCGAGCTTTTCAGGAGGACCGCCACGCAGACGATGTTCAGCCATGACGAGCGGGGCAGAAGATTCGGGGGTGTTGTGTGATGACAGTGGATATTTCGGGTTTGGAATACAGGGAAGTAAATGATATAATAAGAGGCGAGGCCGGCGAGACTGTCATTACCGGCGCTCTGGGCCAGCGTTTTCTGGCTGCAGGTACTTCAGGCAAAAACATCAAGATCTACGGGGTTCCCGGCAACGCTCTGGGAGCCTATCTCAACGGCGGCCGCATCGAGGTCTTCGGCAACGCGCAGGATGCCACCGGCGACACCATGAACGACGGCGAGATCGTTATTCACGGCAACATCGGGGACGCCGCGGGCTACGCGATGAGAGGCGGCAAAATATACGTTGAGGGCGACGCGGGATACCGTGCGGGCATTCACATGAAGGCTTACCGCGACAAGGTGCCCGTGATGGTGATCGGCGGCTCTGCGGGAAGCTTTTTGGGCGAATACCAGGCGGGCGGCATCATTGTCGTGCTCGGTCTCGGGAAGCGCGGCGGCAGGGTCGTCGGGAATTTTCCTTGTACGGGCATGCACGGCGGCAAAATGTTCATAAGGGACGTGCCGGAGCATCTGCAGCTTCCTGCGCAGGTCACCGCAAGGCTCGCCGACGCGGAGGATATTGACGGGATACGCGAATATATCCGCTGCTACGCCGAATTCTTCGGCGCCGGTCTTGAGTCCGTGATCGGGCATCCTTTTACGGTGATAACGCCGGACAGCGGCAATCCCTATAAGCAGATGTACGTCGCGAACTGACTTACGAATACATATAAAAGCAGGTACACCATGAATTATTCCATTGACGACGTGCTGCAGTACGTAAAAGAGGAGGACGTAAAGTTTATACGCATCGCTTTTTGCGACGTGTTCGGTACGCCCAAAAACATCTCGATAATGCCCCATGAGCTGGAGCGCGCCTTCGAATACGGCGTGTCCATCGACGCGTCCGCCATCAAGGGCTTCGGCGGCGACATTTATTCCGACCTTCTTCTGCACCCGGAGCCGGGCACGTTGATGTGGCTTCCCTGGAGACCCGAGCAGGGCAAGGTGGTGCGTATGTTTTCGGGCATCACGTACCCCGACGGCAGGCCCTTTGAGTGCGACACCAGGTCGCTTCTCAAAAAGGCGGTTGAGGAGGCCGGGCAGTACGGCTATGAATTCACCTTCGGCTCTGAGCAGGAATTCTACCTCCTGAAGCTTGACGACAGCGGCAATCCCACCGGAATACCTTACGACAACGCCGGCTATATGGATATTGCGCCCCTCGACAAGTGCGAAAATATCAGGCGCGAGATATGCCTGACTCTGGAGCAGATGGGCATCATGCCCGAAAGCTCGCACCACGAGGAGGGCCCGGGCCAGTGCGAGGTGGATTTCAGGTACGGCGAGCCCCTCGAGGCTGCAGACAATACGGTCACCTTCCAGTCGGTGGTCAGGACCGTGGCCGGACGGAACGGTCTTTGCGCGGACTTTTCTCCGAAGCCTCTGAAGGGCTTCCCGGGCAACGGCTTCCATATAAACGTTTCTCTCAGGAGCGGCATGAACGACGTACTGCGCGACCGTATGATCGGCGGGCTTATGAAGAACGTCCCGGCGATGACCGTCTTTTTGAACCCCTGCGAGGATTCATACAAAAGATTCGGCAGCGACAAGGCCCCGTCGAAGATCAGCTGGTCCCGCGAGAACCGCTCCCAGTTCATCAGGGTCCCGGCTGCCGCCTATCCGTACATGCGCATTGAGCTCCGGTCTCCAGATCCGCTGGCAAATCCTTACCTTGCCTTCGCGCTTGTTATCTATGCCTGCCTTGACGGGCTTTTGTCAAAGCTTTCGCCGGGCGAGCCCGCTGATATCAATCTGTTCAGCGCACCGGAGGATATTCTCGCGAAGTACGGGAGCCTGCCTTCGAGTATTGCCGAGGCCGCGGCAGTTTCCAAGAACGACGCCTTCATCAGGAAGCATTTGAGTGATGAGATTATCGCTATCTACTGTGACGTTTGATTCCGCTTACGCCGGAGGGAGGGGTTGCTTCTGAAAGAATCAGTGCACAGTGTTTTGATAATTTCCTCGTCCGAGAATTTCATAGCGTCCTTCAAGGAAATGCTGCCTGTATCGGGGTACAGTCCCGTGAAGAGCGCCGTCTCGGCTTCACAGGCCCGCAGAATCATCGCGGAGGAGACGTTCGATTACATCGTGATCAATTCGCCGCTGACCGACGATCCCGGCATCCGCCTTTCGGTGGACGTGTGCGAGTCCTGCAGCTCGGTGGTGCTGCTGGCAGTGAGCACCGAATTCTACGACGAAATCTACTGCAGGGTGGCGGACTTCGGCGTGTACACGATCCCGAAGCCTGTGTCGCGGGCGCTCATCAAGGCGGCGCTGGACTGGATGCACGCGTCGTATTGCCGGGCCAAAAAGGACCGCGTCAAGGTAATGACCTTCGAGGAAAAAATGAAGGAGATACGGCTCGTCAACAGAGCCAAGTGGGTCCTGATCAGCGAGCTCAATATGAACGAACAGGAGGCTCACAGGTTCATCGAGAAGGAAGCCATGGACAGGTGCGTGTCCAAGAAGAGCGTGGCCGAGTCAATTATAAATACTTATTCGACGTGAAAAGCCTTCCGCGGAAAACGGGAGGCTTTTTGAAACAGTGATCTGATTGAAAAGGGTCCGGGAAACGCCCGGAGAATGCGCGGAAATCCCGGAGAAATCCCGCGGAAATCCCGGGGAACGCCGCGAAGAGGGAAGCGGGAAAACTCAGGGAAATGCCGCGGAAATCCGCGGAAATCCAGTGGAAACGACGCGTCTGTCAAGCGAGGTCAGACGCTGTCAGACGTATGAGAGGCCCGTGCCCGCATAGCCTGCAAGCCGGAGCTTGTCGGGGTTATGGCGTACGATATAGTCGATGAACGAGCAGATCATCTTGGCGGTGAGGTAGTACCCCTGGCTGTTCATGTGGCCGCCCACAAAGAATGCCTTGCGAAAATCGTCACCGTAAAATGGCGCGTATTCGCGGAGGTCGATCACATAGGTGTTTGTGAATTTGTCCGCCAGACTGTACAGGAGCTCCCTGTGCCTGTCGTGATTTGCGGCGAACTCAGGCTTCTCGAGCTCCTCGAGGTCCCGGGGAATCGTAACGAGGAAGAAAGCCGCGTCGGGCTGGACGTCCTTATAGCGCTGGATCACCTTGGAATAATGGCCCGCGAAGGTGGCATTGTTGAGGCGGCAGTCCGCGTGAATATCGCCAAGGTCTCCCGCCGGCTGTTTGAATTCGTCCAGATCGTTGCAGCCCAGCGCAATAATATACGCCATGGCCGCCTTCGATTTGTCCCAGTAGCCCATTGCGTCGGCATAGGAGTCGCAATATTCGGACGCGGTCATATTGCCCCTCGAGAAGTTGTACACCGTGGCGCCCGTCATTGCGGCGTAATAAGCCGGCCAAGATATGCTGTACAGGTCGTGGAAATCCCTGGGGTTGGCCTTGCCCATTGTCTCCATATCTCCGGCCGACAGGGAGTCGCCGATGACTGCAACGGTCCTGAATACGGAAGCGAAGCCGCCCCCCGATACGATACGGTCGAGGGGCTTTTCGGGCTCTGATTCTTTATTCGGTTGGAGGATCCGGTCGAATGTACGCATTATCCTTCTCCGTGCCGCGTGTCCGGGCGCTGAGCGCCTTCTGATACTGCCGTGATCTATTCTTGCCGCTTTAATTTACGTACGCGAAGGGCGTACCGATGAATCCAGCCTGTGAGAACTTGTCGGGATTGTGCCGCACGATGTAGTCGATATATGAGCCGATCATCCTGGCGGTAAGGTAGTAGCCCTGGCTGTTCATGTGGCCTCCCACAAAGAACGCCTTGCGAAATTCGTCGCCGTAGAAGGGAGCGTATTCGCGGAGGTCGATCACGTAAGTGTTCGTAAATCTCTCTGCCATTGCGTGCATCAGCCTGCGCTGTCCCTCGTGTCTCTCCTTGACCTCGGGATGCTGCTCCTCGAAGCTGTCCCTGGGCATCGTAACAAGGAAGAACGCCGCGTCCGGCTGGATCTTTTTGTATTGCTGGATGATCTTGCCGTAATGGCCCGCGAAGGTGTCGCTGTTGAGGTGCAGGTTGTCCTTGACGTCGTCGATCGATCCCACCGGCTGCTGAAGTCCGTCCAGATCGTTGCAGCCCAGCGCGATAATGTAAGCCATCGCCGCCTTCGACCGGTCCCAGTACCCCATAGCTTCCGCGAAGGAATTGCAATACTCGGAGGCTGTCATTCCGCCGCGCGAGAAGTTGTAAACCTTGGTGCCCGACATTCTCGCCAGATACTGCCCCCAGGAAATGTCAAATATATCGTGATAGCCGCAGGGCCCGCCTGCGTCCTTGGATTCAAGCTCGCCCGAGGACAGCGAATCGCCCACCACTGCAATTGTTCTGAATATAGAAGTAAATCCGCCGTCCTCGACAATATTGTCCAGCGGCTTCTCATCTGCAATTTTACCCAGATAATAGTTTATGTCCATAAAAAGTGCTCCTTCCTGTATAAGGAAAATTTATAGTGTGATTATACATTGTTGCGGCCCGATTCTCAACAGGGTTGTGAATTCAGTGCCGGGTGCCGGGAATAGACTGGAGGCCAGAGACCAGAGGACAAAGAGCGCGTTCCGCGCAGCGCGTCGCGCGCGTCGGGCAAATAACACAACCTGCTTGACCGGCAACCGCCAATGCCTTATAATCACAAAACAATCTACTCATTCAGGAGGAACTACAGTTATGCAATACGGACTTCAGCTTTTCAGCGTCAGGGATTTTACCGAGAAGGATCTCGGGGGCACCGTTCAGAAGGTGGCTGAAATGGGCTACGGCCTCGTGGAATTCGCGGGCTTTTTCGGCCATTCCGCCGAGGAAGTCAAAAAAATGCTGGACGCAAACGGGCTCAAGGCCTCGGGTACGCACTCCGGCGCCGACGGACTTCTTCCGTCGAATATCGGGGAGAGCATTCGCTATCATAAAGCCATCGGCTGCGAGAATTACATTATACCCGGCCACGACCTTTCGGACAGCGTCAAAATTGACGGGTTCGTCGAGCTCGTGAATCAGGCCCAGCCTATTCTGGCTGCGGAAGGCATCAAGCTGCACTACCACAACCACTCACACGAATTCTTTCCGAATAACGACGGGCAGATCATCCACGAAGAGCTTCAAAAGCGCACTTCGATCCTTTTTGAGATCGATACCTTCTGGGCATTCAATGCCGGGCTCGATCCGGTGGAGCTGCTTGAAAAGCTGAAGGACAGGATCGGGGTTATCCATCTTAAGGACGGCTTCAAGGGCGGTGAGGGGACATCCCTCGGTCAGGGCGAAGCGCCGGTCAAAGAGGTGCTGAAAAAGGCGAAAGAGCTGGGCTTCACCGTGGTGGTAGAGAGCGAAGGTCTGTCGCCTGACGGACTGTCTGAGTCCAAAAGATGTATCGATTTTCTGAAAGAAGTCGACGGAGTATTATAAAGCTGTCGACGGAGAAATATAAAAAGGTCGACGGAGAGATTCAAGGAGCCCGACGGTCAATTTAAACAGTCCGACGGTCAAATTATAATAGCCCGGAAATAGCCCGGCAATAGCCCGGCAATTGACCGGCGCAGGGCTTTGATCAGCTGTTCACACGCGCAATGTAGCTGTTCAGGTCGTCCAGGAACGCCTTGTCGCGCACGCCGTTGTCGAAAAAGCCCTTCAGGCCCGCAATGTAGCTCTGCCAGGAGGAGCTGCGGCGCTGCCAGCGGGCGGTGTCACGGGGCTCCTCGGAGGCGATCATATTCGCGATCTTATCGATTTTTGAAATTATAACCGGCCCGTTAAGCGTTGTCTCCATAAGCTCCGCTGCGCGGGCCATTAATTTTGCCTGGAAGTCCTTGTTGAAGATCAGGGCCGCGTAGAAGGTGTCGGCGGTTCTCTCGCCGTTGTAGCTGAAGGTGCCGTAATTTTCGCGGCCGGGATTGGCGCTCCAGTCAAGGTCGTAAAAGGCGTAGTGCCAGATATTGTCGGCGTTTTTGGCCTTGAATACCCGGTGGTTGCTGATGTCCTGGTCGCCGAGGTAGCCACGGCAGAGGAACCAGTCGATGAGGCCCATATAGTCGATCCTGCTCATGACGTAGTCGTACGCCTCGCCGCCGTTTTTGATCTCCTCCTTGTGGGAGTTGATGAAATTACGCAGCTCGTTGTAATCCGCCATGCTTCCCGCGTCAAGCTCGCCGCAGCTCTTTATCATATCCACGGATTCGGGATCCGTGTCAAGGTGCGACGCCACGTATTCCTCGTCAAGGCGCTCGCGTATGAAGTAAATGCCCCAGTATTCGCCGCCGATGTAAAGCACGCAGGGGCGGTATTCCTGTATGTAAAGGTTGGTGTCGCGGACGACCTCAGCCGCCAGCTCGTCCCTGATGATGGCGCGGTACCAGTCCTCACTGCCGCCCTTCAAAACGAGGGCGTCGAATTCACTGATGCTGAGATTGTCGAAAAGCTTGTAATGCAGCTTGGAGACGCCGTACTGCGACTTGAATCTGACGCGGAAGTTCTGCTTCTGCTCAAGCCTTGTGTCGTTGCCGTGAAGCTTAAAGCCGCAGGGGACCGAGAATTTTTCCTCGCCGTTTTCGATGAGCGTGAGAAGAACCTCCTCCTCGGTGCCCTTGTACGGGGAGTGCTGATCCTTGAACACGCCGTTCTCGAGGCTTGCAAGGTTTGCCGCCACGTTGAGCACGGGAAGCCTGGAAGTCTCGCTGTCAACGATATACGTGAAGTCGGATTCGCCGCTCAGCTCGCCGTCCTTGATCGCAATCGCCCTTATGGACGTGGGCTTCGTGACGGTGATGGAGCCGGTGTATTTTTGGGATGAGGCGGTGGGCGCCTTGCCGTCAAGCGTATAATAAATGTCGCCGGTGGCATAGAGGCTGACCGTGACTGCAGACGTGTATACGCCGGATTTTACGCTTGCCGCGGGGGGTGAGAGCAGGAAAAACCTGCCTGCGCTGTTGGCGGCTCCGGGCGTCGGAACAACGCAATAGATAAGATCCTTGCCGTACCTGCCGAAGGTGGTGTCGTGCTGAAGATCCTTCGGAACCTCTATCTCGTCAATGGCTTCGCCGTTTTTGAATACGTAAAGAGACTCGCCTCCCGAGATCTTGAAGGATGCGTGGCCTGTCTTTGTCTCGCCGGAAAGGTATATGATATAGTAGCCGCCCGGCTCAAGAGTGACGTCGGGGAGCTTGCACTTGTCGGGCTTTTTGATCCTGTCGGAAATGTTGTAGCCGGAGAGGTTGACCGGGTTTCCGGAGGCGTTGTATATCTCGACCCAGTCGTAATAGCTGCCGTCGGAGGGGATGAATTTTGTGTTGGAGGACATGATCTCCGAAATGATAACGTCCTGAAGACCGTCCTGTGTGGCGGGCGCCTTGCGTTCCTTGTTCATCAGCTCGGTGTTTGTCGCTGAGCTTCCGGTGTTTGTATCAGAGCCTCCGGATGTGGGAGCAGGCGCGGGCGTGGCTGTGGGAGCAGGCGTCGGGGTATTGGTGGGAGCGGGCGTGTATGTCGCCGCTGAAGCCGGCTCGGCAGTTCCGAAAGGCTCCTCCGAAGCTTCCGGCGATGCGCTGCTTACTCCAAAAGAACCGTCACCGTCCGCGGGATTACCGGTCGAAGCCTCCTCCCCGGGAAGCTCGGTGCCTGAGGCAGACGCGCCGGGCGTTTCCGCCGTAAAGAAGTCGGTGCCGGAAGGCGTCGCCGTGTCGTTTACCATGACCGGTTTCCGGTCGCCTGCGTCGTTTTGGCAGCTTTTGACTGTCAGAACAACTGACAGTATAACGATCGCAGCAAGCAGCGCGAGAATTGCAATTTTAAAGTAATTGATTTTTCTTTTGTGAGAGGTTTCCATTAATACATCGACCGCCTTTTCTATTCCCGTTGATTATACCAAATAGCTCTTGATATTGCTATTGTTTTTTGAATTTTGGACTTATTATTGGCTGATTTTAAACGGCTTAGCGACGCTTTTGTGAAGATCTGACGGTGATTTTATAATGATTCAGCGCGAAAATGCGGTTCGATTGCATTTTGAAAATTATGCAATGTTTACATAAAATTTACACCTCACTTTTTGGGTTTGCGCTTGCGCCTGAACTTTCCGCCGGAAGCTTGAACCTGACGTTTCTGCCTGAGGCCATCTCTGAAGCCATCTGAAGCCATCTGATGCATCCTTAAGCACCCTTGACGCATACTGAAGCAACCCTGATGCTTTCAGCAGCAACCCTGACTCCTTTTCAGAGAACAGAGTATAAATTCTACAGGCGGTCCTGGATCTTATGACGAAGCAACGCATTGAAAATTGCGCAAAAATATAGTATCTTTAGCTCACCGGTGCACTTTCAAACCGCACTGAGCGAAGAGGTTATACAATGAATGACGTTTACAATTTGATCGAGAGTATCTTCACGTGGATCGTGGAGTACGGCATACTTCTTATCGAGCTTATCGGTGTGGGCGTGCTCATATTCACGATAATCAAGTCCCTTATCGGGATGATCAGGAAGGACAAACGCGTCAGGCTCAACCTGGCGGAGGGCATTGCCCTTGCCCTCGAATTCAAGATGGGCGGCGAGCTTCTCAGGACGGTGATCGTGAGAGACTGGGAGGAGCTTCTGATCCTCGGCGCGGTGATCCTGCTGAGGGCGGCGCTGGCGTTTCTCATCCAGTGGGAAATCAGAATGTACAAGAAGCACGAGATGCCGCTGGGGGAGAGGTGGCACGACGTGAAGCACCGGGAGCAGGAGAAGCGGGAAGAGTGACGAGTGACTGCAATCGCGCATCAGTTTGCATTTGTCATTTCGGGTCACTCCTGTTGGTAATCAGACGTTTCTAATGAACAAAAATGCGGCTATACGCAAAAATGTCCATTAGAAAGTGCACTTTTCCGGTGCGGTTCACAATACCACGATGGTGGTCAATTTGGCGAG
>JAGDAX010000076.1 GCA_017848335.1 Clostridia bacterium
ATAAGCATAAGAAAAAGACCTCCCGATTCAAGGCGTGACCGATGAACGCAGGGAGGTCTGTTTTTTTTGTTCTGCGGAATCCGGGCGAGGGAGGGGTTAGCTTCGCAGGTCTGTCACGCAGAGGAGGGGTTAGCTTCGCAGGTCTGTCACGCAGAGGAGGGGTTAGCTTCGCAGGCTCTTCAGCAGCGCGATTTCCCGGCCGTACCCTGCCACGTCTTCCTGCGGTGTTTCCAGGAAGAAGGGCAGCCCTTCGAAGGCCGGGTGGTTGACGATTGCTCTGAACGCGTCAAGGCCGATGAAGCCGTCGCCGATCTTCTCGTGGCGGTCCTTGTGGGACGAGAAGGGATTCTTGGTGTCGTTAAGGTGCAGCGCCCTGAGGCGGGAGAGACCGATTGTCGCGTCGAATTCCGCCAGCACCCCGTCAAGGTCGCCCACGACGTCATAGCCTGCGTCGAAAACGTGGCAGGTGTCAAGGCACACGCCGACGTTCGCACCCGCGGGAAGCGCGTCAATTATCGCCCTTATCTCGGAAAAACTGCCGCCCACCTCGCTGCCCTTGCCGCTCATCGTTTCAAGGAGAACGGGAGTTTTGAAGCCCTCCGCAAGAAGCTTCCTGAGCGCATCGGAAATCATTTCGATGCCCGCGTCAATGCCCTGACCGACGTGGGAGCCGGGGTGGAAATTGTACAGCGCGCCGGGAATATTCTCGAGCTTTTCGAGGTCGTCCCGCATCGTATTGGCGGTAAACTCGCGAATGCCTTCGTCCTTGGAGCAGGGGTTGAGCGTGTACGGCGCGTGCGCGATGATCTCGTTAATGCCCGAGGCGGCGGCAAAGTCAACGTACGCGGCAACGTCGGCAGGGTCCTGCGGCTTGACCGCGCCGCCCCTGGGATTGCGCGTAAAGAACTGAAACGTGTTGGCTCCGATCGAAGCGGCTTCCTTCGCCATGTGAAGGTAGCCCGACGAGCTCGAAAGATGGCAGCCGATGTAAAACATATGGGGTTTCCTTTCGGGGGATGTTGAGTGCCGGGAAAAGCTACTGCAAGGCCAGAGGATAGAGGCCGGAGGCGCGTGTTCCGCACGGGCCGTGAGCGCCGGGAAAAGGCCACTGCAAGGCCGGAGGATAGAGACCAGAGGCCTGAGGCCGGTGCCCGGAGGCCGAAGCGCTGCCCGGCGGCAGCACGATCCGCGCGCCTACCGGCTGTTCTTCAGATTCTCATAGATCTCCAGCACGCTGTCAAAAATGTAATCAGGCGCCACCTCGGAGGACCGCAGCAGCGCAAGGTCGGTTTCGCCGGACAGCACGCATACTGTTTTTGTGCCGGCGTTGATGCCCGACATAATGTCAGTGTTCAGGCGGTCGCCCACGACGGCGGTGCGGCTCTTGCTGACGCCCAGCTTCTTTGTGATAATATTTATCATTGCGGGGCTGGGCTTCCCGGAGATCAGCTCCGGCCTGCGTCCCGTCGCGCCCTCGATAAGGAGCATAAACGAGCCGGCGTCCGGTATGGAGCGGTGGTGCTCCGCGGGGCAGACCATGTCGGGGTGCGTGGCAATATATCTGACGCCGTCGGTGACGTAGTCGCAGAAGATGCGCAGCTTGTCGTAGGTCATTGACGTGTCGAAGCCAAGCACGGCGAAGTCCGGCTTTTCGGCGGGATCCGCTGTGTACTCGTCGACGATGCGGAAGCCCCTTTCCGCGAGGAAGCCCTTGAAGCTGTCGGTCCCCAGCACGTTAAGCCGCGCGCCCGGGTGATTCTCGGAGAGCCAGTAGGCGATGGCGTCCGCGGAGCTGAAAAACTCGTCAAGCGTCGAGCGGATGCCCATATTGTTGAGCTTCCTGACGTAGTCCGCGTCGGATCTCGAGGAATTGTTGGTGATGTAGACCGCCTTCCTGTTCTGCGCGTGCAGAAGCTCGATAAGCTCCCGCGCGCCGGGGAGAACGTCGTTCCCCAGGTAGAGGGTGCCGTCCATGTCGAACAGGAAGCAGTCAATGCCGGAAAGCCCGGCGGCGTCGTTTATGGTACGTTTGATCATTCCGTTGTTTGCCTCAATGATAAGTGGTCGTGTCGGATGAAACCGGCCGTTTTACAAGCCTAAGCGGTCGTTTCGGAGTTTGGAGGCCATTCCGGGGCTGAGCGGGCGGTCCCTTCACGGGCACAAGCGGCGGTCTCTTCACGGGCACAGGCGGCGGCAGCTTCCCGCGCCCGGGCAGAAGGCTCCTTGCCGGGCCTCAGGCGCGCCCCTCCAGGGACCAGGTCTGTATGCCGGTTATCTCCACGTCGACGAATTTTCCGCAGGGGTTGTCCGCGCACGTGAAATTCACGATCTTGTTGCCCTCGGTGCGGCCCGTAAATTTCGACGGGTCGGTCTTGCTGGGCCCCTCGCACAGAACGTTCACGGTCCTGCCCAAAAAGGTATCGTTGATCTCGCGGGAAATGCGGTTCTGCACGGCCAGCAGCCGCTCGAAGCGGTTCTTGATCACGTCGTCGGGCACGCGCCCGTCGTAAGCTGCCGCCGGAGTCCCTGTGCGTGGTGAGTAAATGAACGTGAAGGCCTGGTCGCAGCGCACCTCCTCGAGAAGCGTCAGCGTATCCTCAAAGTCCTCCTCGGTCTCGCCCGGGAAGCCCACAATTATATCCGTGGACAGCGCGATGCCCGGCATCTTCTCTTTGACGAGCTTTATTGTCGCGAGGTAGTCTTCGCGGGTGTACTTGCGGTTCATCCTTTTGAGAAGCCTCGTGGAGCCCGACTGCACCGGCAGGTGAAGCTGGCTGCAGATCTTGGGATTTGACGCCATGACGTCGATAAGCCGCGGCGAAAGGTCCTTGGGGTGCGAGGTCATAAAGCGGATGCGGCGGATCTTCGTCTCGCTGCAGATCCTTGTGAGCAGCGACGCGAAGTCCGGCGAGCCTTCCAGGTCCTTGCCGTAGGAATTTACGTTCTGCCCGAGCAGGGTGATCTCCGAGAAGCCCTCGTCGTCAAGCTGCCTGATCTCCGCGATAATATCATCCGGGCGCCTGCTGCGTTCACGGCCCCTCACGTAGGGCACGATGCAGTAAGTGCAGTAATTGTCGCAGCCGTACATAATGGTGACCCACGCGTGAATGCGCCCCTCGCGAAGCAGCGGCACGCCCTCCGCGACTTCATTCCCGGTCCTCGAAATCTCATAAACGCGCTTGCCCTCGGAAAGCACGCCCGCGAGAAGCTCCGGGAAACGGTGAAGGTTGTGTGTGCCGAACACCAGATCAACGTTCCTGTACTTGCTTTTTATGTCGTCCACCACGTGGGGCTGCTCCGTCATGCAGCCGCAGACCACCGTTATGAGGCCGGGCCTGGCGCGCTTCAGCGCCTTCAGCGCGCCAAGGTGTCCGAATACCTTTTCCTCGGCATTTTCCCTGACGCAGCAGGTGTTCAGCACCACCAGATCCGCGTCCTCAAAGGAGTCGCAGAAGGAATAGCCCATGCAGGAAAGCATGCCGGAGATCTTCTCGGAGTCGTGCTCGTTCATCTGGCACCCGAAGGTACGGACAAACGCCCGCGGAGGCCTGCCGTTCTCTGCCGAGAATGCGGCGCTTTGCGCAGCTGCCGTGTCCATGAATCTGGCCTGCCTTTCGTTTTCGGCGGCGGATATTACCGTGGTTTTGCTTTTTTGCATGGCGGTATCCTTGGTGTGGGTTGAGTTGGGGCCGCAGCCGCGGCCAACTGCATTGTACTATTGCGGGCGGTTTTTTTCAATTGATTTTGCGGCGCGTTGTACAAGACAGCTGTGTAAGACAGCTGTGCAAGACAGTTGTAGAAGACAGTTGTGCAAGACGTGCAAGACATACAAGACGTGCATGACAGTTGTGCAAGACGAACAAGACGTACAAGACCGCCCGTAAAAGCTTTACACCGTCGCGCTTGATTGCGGCAGCGCTTTTGAGACAGGGCCGCGGGTGCTGCTCCCGGCTCTGATGTATGCTCCGGTCGCGATTCCGGTCCCGGGTCTGCCGCACACTCCGCTCCCGTTTCCGCGGCGTCTGACGCGCCGCAGGGCTCTTTACGCAAAGGTAAAAAGAGAGGAATCACGCGAACAGTCTCAAAAAAAGAAGCGCCCGGCTTCCGGAAGGGGCGGCGCTTGCTGATGATATTCGTCTAAACATAGGAAAATACGTGTATAAAAACACCGGCGCGGTAAAGGTGTCGTCCCAATGCGCTTTTTATATAACTCGCATATTGACAAAAAAAAGGCGCTGTAGTATCATACTTTCATACTTTTTCTTAAAAAGGAGGAAGAAGATATGAAAAATATAATGAAGATTTTATCTGTTATAATTTCTGTCTGCCTGGTGCTCGGCATTCTTGCTGCCTGCACGGAAGGCCCGAAGCCGGCTAATCCCACAGAGCAGCCGGGCAACACGGAAGCTCCGGTCGATGAGGGAGATTTCATCGATCCCGCCGATCTCGTGGTTCAGGAAATTGACGACGCGGATGCAATTGAGCGTACAGACTACACATCCGTCTATGATAAAATCGGCACCAAGGTGACTATTGATATGGTTACCGAAAATCCCGACGGCACCGCTACTGTTACCGTTGACGGCATCACCTATACTCTTGGTATGGATTTCCTCTCCATGGCTATGGTCTACAATACGACCGTTCCCGAGGGCAGCGAGACCTACAAGAGCGCGGATGACGTTTACAATATGTGGTGGAAGCTCTACATCCAGAGGTGGAACCTCCTGGTAGCTGAAGTACCGCTTTATTCGAACCAGTATTTCGATCTTTACAATGCGAAGTTTGAGAATTTTGTTACTTCTCCTTACTGGGGCGCGGCTGATGCCATCGTCGCCACCACGGTCAAGGCCGGCGAAGACAACTCCGCCATCCTCGGCAGCAGCACGGACCTCTCCGGTCTGTTCCGCAACGCCAGCTGGGGCAAGTCTTCTCCTGCGGCTTCCGATAACGACGTTATGAGTCTGACTTCCGGTTATTCGACGGTTATGTCAGATATCAGCGGTGCTTACATCTGGAACATGTCCGCTCTGGCTGAAGAGCCCAAAGAGGTCATTAACGAAGACGGCACCCTCACCTACACGATCAAGATCAAGGAAGGTCTCGTGTTCTCCGACGGCTCCGCCATCAACGCTAAGAACTACATTGTCGCTCTCCTCGGCAACAGCACCCTCGTGGCCGAAGAAGCCGGCGGCAGCGGCAGATCCGGCCTCCAGCTCGTTGGTTATAAGGATTTCCATGACGGCAAGGCTCAATACTTCGAGGGCGTCAAGCTCATCGACGACTACACCTTCTCCGTAACGTTCACGTCCGACTATGCCGGATATTACTATTCGATTACTTATGCCGGATTCGGACCCGACCCGCTTCCGCTTTACCTCGGCTCCAAGGGCGAGATCATCGTTGACGAAGCCACCAAGGCTTGCGGACTCAACGAGGCTTTCTATGCCAAGACCGGCGAGAGCTATGACATGGCTGCTGAGATCAAGGCCAACATGGCTTGGGATTCCGCACTTCCTTACTCAGGACCGTACGTAGTTTCCAACTATGACGACAGCAATAAGATCGCTACGCTGAAGATCAACGACAAGTATCCGGGCGACGACGCAAGAGGCAAGGCTTCCATTGAGACCATCACCTACGTCAAGGTTATTTCCGAGACCCAGATGAATCAGTTCAAGGCCGGCGAGGTCGACGTTATCGCAGGTATCACCGGCGGCAACGACACCAGGGCAGCTCTCCAGGTAGTCGAGGAGAACCCCACCAAGTACGCCGAGACTCACTACGACAGAGCCGGCTACGGAAAACTCGGATTCCGCGGCGACTTCGGTCCCTCGATGTTCCAGTCCGTACGTCAGGCTATCATGTATACCATTAACCGCAACGAGTTTGCGGAAGCGTTTACCGGCGGTTTCGGCAGCGTTGTTCACGGCGCTTACTACACCGGATTCTCCGCATTCCAGGCTGTTAAGGATACCATCAATCTTAACGCTTACACCTATTCTTCCGACAAGGCCATCCAGACCCTCGAGGCTGACGGATGGATCTACAACTCCAAGGGCGGAAAGTTCGTTGCCGGAACGGATGACGTAAGGTATAAGAAGCTCTCCGGATATGAGCTTACGAAGTACAACCTCCACTTCTCGACAGTTGACGGAAAGTACAAGACCGTTAAGCTCAACGACAATTACTACATGCCTCTGGCCATCAACTACTATGGCACACAGCCCAACGAAGTTACTGACCTGCTCGTTTCGCAGTGGCAGACCAGCAAGGTAGCCACCACCGATATCGGTATGTACATCCAGTACATCTCCTGCGAATTCCAGCCCGGCGTTTACGGACAGCTCTGCTGGATGGAGGATTACGGCTTCGACGGAACTCCTACCCTCAACTGCATCAACTTTGCGTCCTCCTTCAACAGCGCGGCTTATGACTACGCTTTCAACTGGACGCTTGACCAGGATATGTATGACGAAGCTTCTGCATACTATATTATGGATGCGGCTGATTTCTGGGCTGACTATCAGAAATAATTGATTTTATTAGGTTAAACTGATTTTACTGATAGATTAGTTAGTTAACTGTCCCTTCCGGGGCCCCGCAGGGCTCCGGAGGGTGCGGCAGACAGAAGCAGGAACAGTGCGTCAGGCATTGTTCCTGTCTCTGTCTTTAGTTAAAACGGTGCGGTATTCGGATAAGTATACGTAGTTTTTATTCGGATCCTCAAGGAACGGGGGGACCTCGATGGTCAAATATATAATTAAACGTTTCTTTTATATTATTCTCGTTTTCTTCATCCTCTCGGTAATGCTGTTTTTTATCTACAATATGCTTCCGGTGGACAAGGCCGCGACGACGGCCCGCGAAGAGGTCAGGGTTTCGAAGGGAAAGCTTGATTACGAAGAAAGATATGAATTCTGGTCCAAAAGATATGGAACGGATGGAAATAAAATAGAAAGATACGGAAGATGGATAGGCGTCTATCCATATTCTGACGACGGTAAATTCAAGGGCATCCTGGAGGGCAACTTCGGCGACTCCTCCCAGTACGGGATCAAGGTGAAGGATCTCATCAAGGAACCCATGAAGAATACCATCCTTATAAATATATTCGCTACTATTCTCGCTTTGGGCATTACGATCCCGCTTGGCATATTCTGCGCCGTCAAGCGGGGCAGCAAGCGGGATATCGCGGTGCAGGTGGGGACTATTGTCGGCTACAGTCTGCCGGTGTTTATTATCGCGATCGTCTTTATCTGGCTGTTTTCGGTGGTGCTGGGCTGGTTCCCGATCTCGGGTACACAGACCGTGGGCTACCTCGACTGGTCTCCCGCGAAGCAGTTCTGGGACAAGATGTACCACCTGTCGCTGCCGCTCATCATCATGACGTTCTGCTCTCTCGGCGGAATGACAAGGTACGTCCGCGCCTCCATGATCGAGGCCCTTTCCATGGACTGCATCAAGACGGCCAGAGCCAAGGGGCTCAAGGAAAAGGTCGTCATCTACTCCCATGCCTGGAGAAACGCGCTCATCCCGATCGTCACGCTGGTGATAGGCTGGTTTTTGGGAATATTCTCGGGCTCGCTCATGATCGAGAATATATTCGGTATAAACGGTATCGGCAGGGTGTATTTTACCGCCCTCCAGAACAGTGACAACGAAGTTGTGCTGGCGCTGCAGATGTTCTACATCTTCATTTCGCTGCTGGGCAACCTCATCATCGATATAGCCTACGGCTTCATCGACCCGCGCATCCGCGTCAACAAATAAGGGAAGGGGGATACCGCAATGGCTAAAAACAAAAATACAGACAACAATACCTCTTCCTCCGGCGGTTTCTTTAAGACCATAGGACGCTGGCTCAAGAGAATGTTCTTCGGCGGCAGCAAGGAGCTGGCTGAGATGAACGTTATCGAAGCCGAGAGGCTGGAAAGTCCGGCCAAGCTGGCCGTCAAGGCCTTCTTCCGCCGCAAGATAGCGGTGGTGGCTCTGGTCATACTTATCCTGCTATTCCTGTTCGTGTTCATCGGCCCGCTCTTCGTGCCGATGAATGTGAACTTTATCGACGTGGACCAGCAGAATATCGCTCCCGGCATTACCATGAGAGCCGTTCCGTCGGGTCTCAAGGGCCAGATCAAATCCATCAGCGGCGCTTCCACGTTCTCTGTGGGCGTCAGCAAAGACAACACGTTGTACATGTGGGGTACGACCACAAACACCCTTGCCAAGCTGGATTATTCCAAATTCCCCGAAGAGATCCGTCCTCACGGCGTATATTTGGCTGCTGCCGGCGTTGACCACGTGACCGCGATAGTGATCGAGGAGGATGATCCCGAGAAGGGCCATATGGTATTCTGGGGCGAAAAGAACCGCGGACAGCACGGCTACAATACCGGCAACGCGGATGACCCGGTGCTGGAGCTCCCCAAGGAGATCCGCGAAGGCCGGCTGGAGCTTTCGAAGATCGGCGGCCTCTACAGCGGCAAGCAGGTGGGCTGCATCATTTATGACGGAAAAGCCTATTACTGGGGCAATACCAACACCTGCGTCAACATGAGAAAAGCCCAGATCGAATCGGACAAGACGACCAAGACGATCGTCATGGCGGCCTTCACCAACTACCACACCGTGATGCTCTGCGACGACGGAAACATCATCGCTCCCGGCGAGATCTCACCTTACCATTTCCGCGACGAGGACGGCTATTCCATGAAAGAACGTAAGAGAGTGGATATGATCCAGTTTCTTATGAACAACAAGATCAAGGACGTGGCCGGCACCAAGACCTGCTTCGCATTCCTTACCGAGGACGGCGATATAGTGGTCCAGGGCCCTGCTAAATACAACGAGACCGCGATCACGGATATTCCGTCCGGTGAAAAGGCTGTGAGTCTTTACAGCGGCACGTTCCATTTCGGCGCGCTCACCGACAAGGGCAAGCTCTACCTCTGGGGCGCCAACGACAAGAAGCAGTGCGCTCTTTCGGGCGCCTCCGCGAGCGAAGTCTTCCTCGGCCCCTACCAGACTTACACCGTCGACGAGGGCGGCAAGCTTATCAAATCCTGCGGTCACAGCGGCTACCTGTTCGGAACCGACTCCATGGGGCGCGACACGCTGACCCGCATCATTCACGGCGGCAAGATGACGATGACGATAGGCGCCGTGGCCGTTATCATCTCCTCGGTCATAGCCATCATTATCGGATGCGTTTCGGGTTATTTCGGCGGCCGGGTGGATATGCTGCTGATGAGGGTCACCGAGATATTCGCGGCAATACCCTTCCTGCCCTTTGCCATGATGCTGTCGTACGTGCTCACTACGAGGCCGATAAGCGAGAACACGAGGATATTCATTATCATGTTCATTCTCGGGCTTCTGTCGTGGACGGGCCTTGCGCGTATGATCCGCGGACAGGTTCTGGCAGAGAGGGAAAAGGAATTCGTTCTGGCCGCCAAGGCTATGGGCGTGAAGGAAGGCAAGATCGCGTTCAAGCATATTCTTCCCAACGTTATCTCCATCATACTGGTGAGCATGACGCTTGATTTTGCGGGCTGTCTCCTGACCGAGTCGTCGCTCTCATACCTGGGCTTCGGCGTTCAGCAGCCGAGACCTACCTGGGGCAATATGCTCAACGGCGCCAACAACTCCATAGTCATCCAGAACTACTGGTGGCAGTGGGTGTTCCCGGCCCTGTTCCTGGCGATGGCGACGATATGTATCAATATCATAGGCGACACACTGAGGGATGCGCTGGATCCCAAGAGCAGCCAGGAAAAGTAAGGGGGTGTGACCTGTGGCATTACTTGAAATCAAAAACCTGCACACGTATTTTAAGACCCGCAAGGGCATCGTTAAAGCAGTCAACGACGTTTCGTATAAGCTGGAGGAGAAGCGCACCATCGGCATCGTAGGCGAGTCGGGCTCCGGAAAGAGCGTGTCCGCCATGAGCATACTTCAGCTTCTTGACGGCAACGGCTACATCGCCTCCGGCGAGGTCATTTTCGAGGGGAAGGACCTTACCGGGCTTTCTCAAAAGGAAATGTACGACGTGAGGGGCAACAAGATCTCCGTTATATTCCAGGAGCCCATGACGTCGCTGAACCCCGTGTTTTCGGTCAAAAAGCAGCTTTCGGAGCCATTTATGATCCACCAGAACATGAGCAGAAAGGAAGCCGAAAAGCACGCTCTTGACATGCTCTACCAGGTGCAGATACCCAATCCCGAGGCGGTTCTGAAGCAGTACCCGCACCAGCTTTCCGGAGGAATGCGGCAGAGGGTGATGATAGCCATGGCGCTGGCCTGCCGGCCCAAGATACTCATCGCCGACGAGCCTACCACCGCGCTGGACGTTACGATACAAGCCCAGATACTGAAGCTGATGAACGACCTCCAGGAGGAGAACGGCACCTCCATCATCTTTATCACCCACGACCTGGGCGTCATAAACGAGATGGCGGACGACGTGGTCGTTATGTACTGCGGCCAGGTGGTGGAGCAGGCGCCTGCAAGCGTGATCTTCGCCGACTGCGAGCAGAGCCATCCGTACACCGAGGGACTCATGTTCAGTATTCCGCGGCTGGAAAATATCACGCAAAAGCTGGAACCCATTCCGGGTACCGTGCCGCATCCGCTGGCGCTTCCTAAGGGCTGCAAATTCGCGCCCCGCTGCAAATACGCCACGCAGAAATGCCTCGAAGAAGAACCGGACCTCATCGAGGTTACGCCCGGTCAGAAGGTCAGATGCTTTTATCCCGAAAAGGAGGTAAGGAACAGTGCCGAACACCAAAAAGCTCTTGTCAATAACAAACCTTAAAAAATATTTCCCGATAGCGAAGTCCAGCATTTTCCAGAAGGAGCAGCTGTACGTCAGGGCGAACGAGGAGATCTCTCTCGATATTTTTGAGGGCGAGACGCTCGGCATTGTGGGCGAATCCGGATGCGGAAAGTCGACGCTTGGGCGCGTGCTTCTGCAGCTTTACGATCAGACTGCCGGCACAACCGTGTATTATGGCCGCAGCAGGGCTTCCGTTGCTCCCGGATACGTTAAAAAGACGCTCAAAAACGCCGAGAAGTACGTCCGCAGGCTTCAAAAACTGCACCAGAAGGCGGAGGTTCTTGACAAAAAGGTGAATGACCTTGGCGAAAAGGCCACCTTCTTTGACATCCAGAACAGAAACCTCGCAATGGCGGACGAGCAGACTGCTCTTGCCCACGTGGTAAAGATACTGGGCGGATTCCTTGTGAGCGACACCAAAGAGGGCGCATCGATGCTTCTCGAAAAGGCGCTTATCGAAGAAAAGCACGCAAAGCTCGACGAAAAGATGAAGCTTCTGGACCTCAATATCAGCGCCGAAGAAGACAAGCCCGACAAGGGCTCAAAGGCGGCGCATATTGAAAAGCTCAAGGAAAAGAAGCGCGTCCTGGACGGCAACATCAAGGCTCTGGAGGACGAGATAAACAAACAGGAGGCCGAGATCCGGAGAGTAAAGGCAAAATACGCCTCCGACGCCGAGTTCCAAAAATACGAGGAGATGATTGACGACGGTATAGATCTGGCGCGGCTCAAATATTCGGAGATGAGGCTTCTGCGCAAGGATCTGCAGGTCATTTTCCAGGATCCGTATTCGTCTCTGAACCCCCGTATGACTATCGGCCAGATAATCGAGGAAGGTCTTGTGACTCATAAATTCTTTAGGCGCAACTCCTCAAAGATGAACGATTACATACTGGAGGTCATGCGCAAATGCGGTCTGCAGGACTATATGATGCACCGCTACCCCCACCAGTTTTCGGGCGGACAGAGGCAGAGGATATCGATAGCGAGAGCTCTTGCCGTCAACCCGAAGTTCGTGGTGTGCGACGAGTGCGTATCCGCTTTGGACGTTTCCATCCAGTCCCAGATAATCAATCTGCTGCAGGACCTCAAGGAAAAGGACAACCTCACGTACATGTTCATTTCCCACGACCTCTCCGTCGTCAGATATATTTCCGACAGGATATGCGTAATGTATCTGGGCAACGTAGTGGAGCTGACCGACGCAGACACGATGTTCAACGACCCGCGTCATCCGTATACCGTGGCCCTGCTGTCCGCCATTCCCACCACCGACGTCGAGAGCCTCAAGAAAGAGCGCATCCTTCTCGAGGGCAACATTCCTTCGCCCATCAAGCCGCCTTCCGGATGTAAATTCCACACCAGGTGCTTCATGGCCTGCGAAGAATGCAAGCGCGTGCCGCCCCAGCTCACGGAGGTCGAGCCGGGACATTTCGTGGCATGCCACTTCCCGGACAGGAAGCTTGACGAAAACGGCGACTACCTTTTCGAGATGCACAAGACCGAGAAGCGCACCCGCAAGGTGACCGTCGATACGGCGGCCGCCGCGCTGAAAGAATCCGCGGAATAGACCGCAAATTCTTCCGGCATCGACCTGCGGCGGCGACCCCGGGCGGTGACTCCCGGGGATCGCTCCCGCGACGGTCACAGGGCCGCGGTCAGGCAGGAACATGACCCGCGCGAAGCGGAGAAATGCAAAGGAGCACAATCATGAAATTCGGATTTACGCGTAGGGAAATAAAGCCTGTCACAAAAGAGCAGGAGGAGGAATTCAGCAAAAGCTTTGAAGAAAACAAAGTGGGCGCCAAGGACAAGTTCGCCATGATACTGGCCGCCTTCCTGACGATCGTGCTGCCCTGCCTCGCGGTGCTGGGGCTGATGGCTCTGGTGATGATGCTGATATTCGGGGGCTTCGGCTGACGGCCGTCCGCCTGCCGGCGGTCCGGACCGCCGGCTTCCAATCCCGGAACATACAAAAGCGGGCTTGCCTGTCGCCAGGCAAGCCCGCTTTTGTACGTTCGAATCGATCCGTGTACGTCCGGATCACGTTTGCCAGCCGGACGGGTCAAAAAGGCTTGACATGCTGCCGCCGACGGCCAGGATAACGATGATGCCTATGATAATATACAGCACGGTAATGATGGCGCTTATGATTATCGGGATCCAGTGGAATCTGGCAAAATTGCGCCTGTTGAGATTTCCTCCGTTGGCGGAGTGGATGATCAGGAATATAAAGCCGACTACCGGAATAACGTACAGGAGCGAAAGGCCGAAATATGCCCAGGGTGAAAGGGGTGCGTATTCCGGGGGAACGGCGGCCTTGCCGGAAGGCACGGTGTAATTGTATGTGTTGTTTACGACCTTCGGGGGCTCTCTGTATGCGGGAGCGGGCTGAACCGGCGCTGCAGGTGCGGGCTGAATCGGTGCTGCAGGCGCGGGCCTCGGGACTTCTGTCGCGGTGACGTTGGCTCTCTCTACAACCTTGCCGCAGGAAGTGCAGAAAGAAGCGGTGTCGGGAATGGTGGCGCCACATTGTTTACAAAACATAGTTTCCTCCTTGTTTTAGGCCCGTAAGGCCTTTCTGCTTGTTTGCGGTTAAATTATACCACTCCCGGAACGCATTAGGCAAGAAATATCGCGAAAAATTCACGAAAAATGCCGGAAACTGCCCCAAAAAACGCCGGAGATCAGCTGAAATACGCCGAAATTCGCGAGAATGCCATGATTTTTGAGAAAAAGCGGGAAAAGTCGGAAACGGTTGAAGGTGAGCCGGCTCAGCAGCTTAGAACCGACTGAATCTGACAATATCCGCTTTCATCCGCTTATTACCGCAGGTGAGGCGGAAGCTTATTTTTTACTTCCGCTTATTACCGCAGGTGGAGCGGAAGCTTATTTTTCACTTCACACGATCAAATATGCACTCATTGGGCAGTATACAATTTAAGCGGGTGGTCTTGAACAACGGGACGGATTGGATTTGATATTGCGCGGCGTTTTTGATACACTTGAAGCGAAAAGAGAAAGCCTTTCGTGTGAGCCCAAAGCCAAAGCGCGGCCGGTCGAACCGCTCACGTTACCCGGGGTGCCTGCGGAGTCCGCAAAGACCCGCGAGGCAGGTGAGCGCGGAAATTATTCACGGGCCTCGAGAAAACGCAGGAGCGCAGATCGCATTTCCGGGCCTCGAAAAACGCGGGAGCGCGGATCGCATTCCCGGGCCTCGAAAAACGCGGGAGCGCGGATCGCATTCCCGGGCCTCGAAAAAACGGGGGAGCGCGGAACTCATTCCCGGGCCGGAAGTCACGGGGAGGGCGTCGAAATCACATTGTCGGGTGGGTGATACCATGGAAAACAAACCGAATAACGCGACGGACGAGCGCCGGACGATTGCCGGGCTGCTTAAAAGGTCGAACAAGATCGCCTTCTTCGGGGGCGCGGGCGTGTCTACGGAGAGCGGCGTCAAGGACTACCGCAGCGAGGACGGCCTTTACAATACCGTGAAGGAGTACGGCGTGTCGCCGGAGACGATCCTCAGCCACACGTTCTTTATGCGCCACACGGAGACGTTTTACGATTTCTACAGGAAGTACTTCCTGGAGGAGACGCCTAAGCCCAACAAGGCGCACGCTGCGCTGGCGCGGCTTGAGCAGATGGGGAAGATCACCGGCGTTGTGACGCAGAACATTGACGGGCTGCACCAGGCGGCGGGAAGCAGGCGCGTTTTTGAGCTTCACGGGACCATTGCGGAGTACTTCTGTATGGGCTGCGGCAGCGACTTCGGCATCAACGACGTCCGCGAGCTGCTGGCCTCCGTGAAGGTGCCCCGCTGCCCGAAATGCGGCGGACTCATCAAGCCCCGGGTGACCCTTTACGAGGAGAACCTTGACGGAGCGGTGATCGAGGGGGCAATTGACGCCATCGAGGCGGCGGATCTTTTGATTATCGGGGGCACTTCGCTGGCCGTGTGGCCTGCGGCTTCCTTCGTGAATTATTTTCGCGGCAATGACGTCATTCTGATCAACAGGGAGCCCACGGCATACGACAGGAACGCGACTGTGGTGTCGCGGGGCAGGATCGGAGAGGTGCTGTCCGGGGCGCTTGAGATTATGGAGACGTTATAGGGTTATGCAGATCAAAGCTATTCAAAAATTGACGTTGCTGGATTTTCCGGGGAAGACGGCGGCCACGGTGTTTACCTGCGGCTGCAATTTGAGGTGCCCGTTTTGCCACAACGCGAGCCTTGTCATCGGGGCGCCCAAGCCTGAGGGCGAAGGCCCTGTGAACACTCCGGGCGAAGGCTCTGTGAACACTCCGGGCGAAGGCCTTGCGGGCTCTTCGGGCGGCGTTTTTGAGGACGAACCGACGGTGCCCGAGAGCGAGCTTTTTGCTCTTCTCGAGAAGCGCAGGGGCCTCCTTGACGGCGTGGCCATAACCGGCGGCGAGCCGCTGCTGCAGCCTGACCTCCCGGACTTTATCCGCAAAATCAGGGAAATGGGCTTTATGGTGAAGCTTGACACCAACGGATTTCTCCCGGGGCGGCTGGAGGATCTCATCCGCGAAGGTCTTGTGGACTACGTGGCCGTGGATTTCAAGCAGACTCCCGGGAAGTACGGCGAGGCGGTCGGCATTCCGCAGATCGATCCCGGGCCGCTGCTGAGGAGCGTCAGGCTTCTGCAGGACAGCGGCGTTGCCCACGAATTCCGCACCACGATGGTGAAGGGGATCCACGAGCTTTCGGACATTACCGCGATTGCGGCGATCCTGGGGCCCGGGGAAAACTATTTCCTCCAGATGTACGTGGATTCGGGCGACGTGCTGGCAAACCGCACCGGCGAGGCCGACCTCTGCGCATTCACGCAGGCCGAGGCTGAGGAGATCCTTGACGAGGCGCGCAAAGTCAACCCGAACGTGAAGCTTCGCGGGCTTTAGGAACAATGACCGACGGAAGGAGCGCTTGACATGCTTGAGAAATATGACGAAAAATGCGTGACGATTCACACCCGCGACAATGAGGCGTTCGAGGGGCGGGCCCTCTACCTCAGCCGCGAGTTCTGCGAAGCGGAATACGACCGCGACGAGGCCGCGCTGGAGATCGACGACTGGCTCTTTTTTGAGGACGAAATCGCGGGAATCGAGCTGTCCGGCAATGCGATCGGCAAGGTCTGGTGCGGGAAGCCGCAGCACGCCATGCACCTGCTGCCCGAACCCTACGCCAAGATCGGGAGCGGCGCTAAGGTGTACGAGCTCAGGCTTTGCGACGCGAAGCGCCGGCTTATCAAGGAAGGCGACGTCATAAGGTTTGCCCTCGAAGACCCCGCGGCCGCCGGCGGCTCCGGAGAGGCAGACGACTTCGAGGAGGTCATGCGCGTCAAGGTCACGTCCATAACGCTGGCCGATTCCTTCGTGGAGCTGTTCAACAGGGTGCCCATCGCCGAATGCGGCTTCGGCCCGGACGTTTCCGCCGAAGAGGCCGCCGCAGCAATGGGGAAATATTATTCACCGGAGACCCAGAGCCTGTTCAAAGCGATGGCCATCGGGGTCGAGGTAATTTGACAGGCGCTTCGACAGGTGGCTTGACAGGCGCTTCGACAGGTAATTTGACAGGCGGTACGACAGGCGGTTTGAAAACAGATCGCAAAGGCGCTGCCGCGGCGGCCGCCCGGCTTCCGCGCAGGGCACAGGCGCTCAGCCCCCGGCACTCACATCCCATAACTCGGGTCCCATAACTCGGGTCCCATAACTCACGGTCCATAACTCGCTCGCAACGCGCGGAACGGCACTTCTGCTTTTTTCTCCCAAAAATCGCAGAAAAGTGCCTCTTTTTTTGCAAACCGACCCCACGCCGAACGCGCCATTCACAACTATATGTAGTGCCTTTTTGCGAAAAAATCATTCTTTTTTACAAAATATTGTAATTTCCTATTGACAGGTTTTTTGCCCGGTGCTATAATTGCCCTGCACGACATCAAAAGGAGATTTCAGCATGTACAGAGTTAAGAAAAGAAACAATAAGATTGTTGATTTTGACATTACCAAAATCACCAACGCCATCACCTCTGCCTTCGAGGCATGTGAGACCAACACGAATTCGGGGATCATCGATTTTCTTGCGCTTAAAGTTACTGCTGATTACGTACCGAAGATAAAGGACGACCTTATAGCCGTTGAGGATATACAGGACAGCGTTGAATCGGTTCTTATTCAGGCAGGCTACGCAGAAGTCGCGAAGGCATTCATTTTATATCGCCGCCAGAGAGAGAAGCTAAGGAACGTCAAGTCCACCCTTGTAGATTACAAGACCATCGTTGACGACTATCTCAAGGTCAATGACTGGCGCGTCAAGGAAAATGCCACCGTCACTTATTCTGTCGGCGGTCTCATTCTCAGCAATTCCGGGGCCATCACGGCCAACTACTGGCTGTCGGAGGTTTACGACAAGGAAATCGCGGACGCACACAGGAATGCGGACCTTCACCTGCACGACCTCTCCATGCTGACGGGTTACTGCGCGGGCTGGTCGCTTAAGCAGCTCATTCAGGAGGGCCTCGGCGGCGTTCCGGGCAAGATCACCTCCGCTCCGGCGAAGCACCTTGCGACGCTTTGCAACCAGATGGTCAACTTCCTGGGCATTATGCAGAATGAATGGGCGGGCGCTCAGGCATTCTCGTCCTTCGACACTTATCTGGCTCCCTTCGTGAGGACCGACAATCTCGACTTCGACACCGTCAAAAAGTGCCTCGAGTCATTCGTGTTCGGCGTCAACACGCCTTCACGCTGGGGTACGCAGGCTCCCTTCAGCAACATCACGCTGGACTGGGTGGTACCGCCGGATCTTGCCGAGCAGAACTGTATTGTCGGCGGCAAGGAAACGGATTTCAAGTACAAGGACATCCAAAAAGAGATGGATATGGTCAACAAGGCCTTCATCGAGATCATGATCGAGGGCGACGCCAACGGCCGCGGCTTCCAGTACCCCATTCCGACCTATTCCATCACCAGGGATTTCGACTGGTCGCCTACCGAAAACAACAAGCTTCTCTTTGAGATGACCAGCAAGTACGGCACGCCCTACTTCTCCAATTACATCAACAGCGACATGGAGCCCTCCGACGTGCGTTCAATGTGCTGCAGGCTGAGGCTTGACCTTCGCGAGCTCCGCAAAAAATCCGGCGGCTTCTTCGGCTCCGGCGAGAGCACGGGAAGCATCGGCGTCGTTACCATCAATATGCCCCGCATCGCATACCTCTCCGCCAACGAAGGCGAGTTCTACGCGAGACTTGACAGGCTTATGGATCTGGCCGCCCGCTCCCTCAAGGTCAAGAGGACTGTCATCACGAAGCTCCTCAACGAAGGCCTCTATCCGTACACCAAGCGCTACCTCGGCACCTTCGAGAACCACTTCTCCACCATCGGCCTTGTGGGTATGAACGAGGCAGGCCTCAACGCCCGCTGGGTCAAAGCCGACATGACGGATCCCAGGACCCAGGAATTCACCAAGCAGGTGCTGAACCACATGAGAGAGCGTCTCTCCGACTACCAGGAGCAGTACGGCGATCTGTACAACCTCGAAGCCACTCCCGCCGAATCCACCGCTTACAGATTCGCGAAGCACGACGTGGCGCGCTACCCGGATATCATTACCGCGGCCAGCAAAAATTGCGGAACTCCTTACTATACCAACAGCTCCCACCTGCCCGTGGGATACACGGAGGACATTTTCCAGGCCCTCGACGTGCAGGACGAGCTCCAGACTCTTTACACCTCCGGCACGGTATTCCACGCGTTCCTGGGCGAGAAGCTGCCTGACTGGCAGGCCGCCGCGAACCTTGTCCGCAAGATCGCCGAAAATTACAAGCTGCCCTATTACACGCTGTCGCCCACCTATTCTGTATGCAAGACGCACGGATATATTGTCGGCGAAAAGTACACCTGCCCCACCTGCGGCAAGCCCACGGAGGTTTACAGCCGCATCACCGGATACTACAGGCCGGTGCAGAACTTCAACGACGGCAAGGCCCAGGAATTCAAGGACCGCAGGGTTTACAACGTGGCATACGTGGGAGCGGATATTGACCGCGTGAAGAGCCCGGAGCAGCAGACTTCCGCAGCACCCGAGGCGCCCGCGGCAGCCGAAGTACCCGAGGCACCCGCGGCCGAAGTGCCCGCAGCGGATTATGAGGTCAAGACGGAGGACACTCCGATTGAGAATATTCTCGCGGGCGAAACCGCAGTGGTGATGTTCGCCACCAAGACCTGCCCCAACTGCGCCGCTGCCTCGAAGATGCTTGACGATAACGGCATTGCCTTCGAAAAGCATTACGTTGAGGACGAGCGCGAGACCGCAGCAAGCCTCGGCCTGCGCGCCGCACCCACTCTGATAGTCGGAAACGAAAAATACGTAGGCGTGGCCGGCGTCAGGGATTTCATCAAGAAGGCCAGAAGCTGATGTGTCAAGCCGGCTTTTAGCTGATAGATGCAAATGATGAAATTCATATGAATCAAGGCACTTTTCAAGGAGGGCTGTCCCTGGATGGCTCTCCGTTTTTAAACTGCTGAACTGGAGGGCAATATGTACGATATTATTGTTGTTGGAGGCGGCCCGGCCGGCCTCACGGCGGCGCTTTATTCCCTGAGAGCCGGCAAGTCGGTTCTCCTTATCGAGCGCGAAAATTTCGGCGGCCAGATGACCTTCTCGCCCAAGATCGAGAATTACCCCGGCTTTTTGAGCATTTCCGGCAGCGAGCTTGCCCAGAAGATGGTGGAGCAGGTGGCCGCGCAGGGTGCGTCCCTCACGATGGAAGAGGTGATGCGCATCGAGAACAGCCGCGCCGACAATATCAAGGTGGTGGTGACCGACTGCGGCGCATACGAGTGCAGGGCGGTCATATTGGCCGTGGGCGTCAAGCACAGGCTGCTCAACGTGCCCGGCGAGAACAGATTCTTAGGCGACGGGATCTCTTTTTGCGCAATTTGCGACGGCGCATTCTACGAGGGCCTTGACGTGGCTGTCATCGGCGGCGGCAATTCGGCTCTGCAGGAGGCGGTCCTTCTCGCGCAGACCTCCCGCAAGGTCACGATCGTTCAAAACCTGGACTTCCTGACCGGCGAGAAGAAGCTTGTCGAGATACTCGAGAAGGCGCCCAACGTGGAAATTCTTTACGGCTATACCGTGAATGAGATCCTCGGCGGCGAGCGGCTGGAGGGCCTGGAGATCAAAAAAACCGCCACGGGCGAGGTCAAAACCCTCAAGGTGGACGGCATCTTCACGGCAATCGGCCTTGCGCCCGTCAACGACTTCTTCACCAACGTGGCGGAGCTGGATCAGTACGGGTACATCGTGGCGGACGAGAGCGGCACTGTCACGGCCTCGGGTGTTTTCGCGGCGGGCGACTGCAGGACCAAGAAGGTCCGCCAGGTTTCGGCGGCCTGCTCCGACGGCGCCGGCTGTGCCATCAGGGCCTGCGAATACATCGACCGGCTGTAGCATTGCGCTGCCATTGGTTTTGGGAATACGGCGCGGAAACATTGCGCTGCCATTGGTTTGGGAATACGGCGCGCGTAACAAGCAGGAACGGTGCGCGTAACAAGCAGGAACACTGCGCGGAACAAGCGAAAACGGTGCGCGTAACAAGCAGGAATGCGCTGAAATGTCGAAATGCCGAAGGCTGTGAGATCCCGCCCAACGGCGTGAAAAATCACTGAAAAATTACTGAAATTCCAAAATACTTGCGGAAAGAGCGGGCGTCTTATATAATAACAGCGTATTTCCGCGGAGGTCTTCGGGATCCTTCGCGGAGCTGACGTCACAAGTTTACGGGGAAGTCAAGCTTATGAAGCGTAAATTCATTATCGCGGTGTTAATATTCATGGCGGTGGCGGTCGTTGCGGCTTCGTGTGCCAAGACGACCGGCGACACGTATGACCGGTACAAGGGCAAGGTGCTTACGGGGTACGTGACCGGGGCCGAGGGCAGCACGCTGTCGGTGTTGGTCGATTTCGAGATGGAAAATGACGATTACCGGACCGTCATCAGTTACGTGAAGAGCCTCAGCGGCGCTTCCGGCGACTCAGGCAATGAGCAGGGCAGCGCGAATCCGGGCGAAGAGCCCGGCGAACCCACGCCCTTTGTCATCGAGCTTCCGGAGATTCCGCTTTCGGGAGCCCGCAAGCCCGGCGACGCCTGGAAGACCGGCCGCATGGCGCAGACCTTTGCGGGCCCTGGCCTTTCGACACGCAAAGTCATCGAGCTTCCGCCGGACGAGCTTGACGACGGCAGCGACAGCGCCGACTCCGACAAGGACGACGCCGACAAGGAGACCGTCAAGCTGAACCTCCCTTCGGGCTTTTCCGGGAAATTTCAAAAGGACGACTACGTGGCGGTCATTTTTGACGCGGACGGCAAAATCAGCGCCGTCGAAACGATCGACTCGACCATCCTGCAGCTCTTCAAGCTTTTTGCGCTGGTGAAGGAGTGACGGCAGGCAAGGACGCTGCGGGCCTTGCGAATTGCGAATCCTGAAAGGCCTTCGGGCTGCCTTGGCAGGGCTTCCCGGCGTATTCAGGTTGGTGTTCCAGGCCGCATTTGACCGGGTTTTCCGGCATTAAACCAAAATTGTAAAAGAGGCATTTTATGAAAAAAGTCATCACGATCATTGTTGCACTGACCGTCATCCTTTCGATGGCACTTCTCGGGGGCTGCAGGGAAAAGAATCCGACAGGCTCGAACAGCACTCCCGGTTCCTCCGACACCGCCAATTCCACGCCCACAGGCGATACCAACGCCACACCGGGCCCCGGTGAGACGGAGGGCGGCTCTCCGGAAACCGGCCTTCCCACGGACACCGCCAACAACCAGCCCACAGGGGATCCTTCGAATGAGACGCCCACCGGCACAGACGCCTCCGGCGATCCTTCGGATGCCACGCCCGCCAACACTTCCGGCGACGGCGAGATAGTTCTTCCCGAGGACCTGTTTGACGACGTCGAAGACGAACCGACGGCCACCCCTGACGTCGCCAAGGTGACGCCCGCCAATACAAACCCCGCGCAGGAAACTCCCTCCGCGGAGCAATCCACCGAGACGCCTGCCAACACCGGCGAAACGGTGAAGCCTGGCGAGACCGTAACCCCGACGAGGGACCCCGGTGTAATCGTCCTGCCCGAGATCAATATCTAAGGCAGCACTGATTAAAACCCCGGCCAAGCCGGCCCTTACCTGAAGTGCTGTGTGCCTGAATGAGGGACTGCGCGCCAAGGGGCAGATGCCCGTACGGTGCATTTTAAACAGATAAAAAAGCCGGAAACCGCGCAATTAAATACGGTTTCCGGCTTTTTTCATTTTTATTAGGGATCAGGGTCATCAGCTAAGATGCCGGGCGCCTCCGCGCACCGTGCAGACCTGCAGTTCGCTGCGCGGAATTGTGACTGCTCGCAGCAGACAGCCTGCAGTTCCCGGATCACGGCCACCGCGCAGCATATTGAGTCCCTCACTGAGCACGCTGACGCGTGAACCGTTCGTGACTCAAAATGCAGACGCGGGATCCTTTTTGCTCACCGGCTGCCGAAACCTCCGGCATTTGGCCTCCGGCCACCGCGCTGCATATTGAGTCCCTCACTGAGCACGCTGACGCGTGAACCGTTCGTGCTTCAAAATGCAGACGCGGGATCTTTTTTGCCGGTCAGAGGACGCATACCTCGCGTCCCATAGCTCAAAGCTCGTGACCCGCGCGGAACGCGCGGACGGCACTTTTTTCACACAAACGATTGATTTTTTTTAAAACAAGGTATATAATGATGCTACGGATTTTCATCTATGATTTCAAAGTAAAAGGATGACTCTTTTAGATGAAAAGATCAAGAGTATCAATTATTTCGTTTATTCTGACAATCCTGATTATGGTCAGTTCTATTCCCGTATCGGCAGTATCAGATAAAGAAACCTATTTGAATGATACATCATCATCTGAAGTTTCGCAGAAAAGCGATTTCTATGTCGATGACAAAGTCCCAGGCGAAATCGCAGAAGAAACTGAACAGTTATTATACATACAGACTGGTTGGATACGCGCTTTGCTACTATGATGGCACTCATGATGAAGTTATCGGACTCGGGAATGTAAACGGTAAGAATGCGATATCTTCATATAGAACATCGCCGGATATAACACGGTCGATTCAGCACGAACTAACTCACAATCTTGGTGGCACTCATGATGAAGTTATCGGACTCGGGAATGTAAACGGTAAGAATGCGATATCTTCATATAGAACATCGCCGGATATAACACGGTCGATTCAGCACGAACTAACTCACAATCTTGGTGGAACTCATAGCGATTGTACGCCCGGTCAGCAGTGTGTCCTTAAGGGTGACTTCAATTGTTGGTGTGATCATTGCAAACAGTGTATTAAAAACAATTATTAATTATTTAGGAGATAATAGATAAATGAAGAATCAGAGTGTTTTTACCATCTTATTTCTGTCATTAACGCTTTTGTTTTACTTGTGTGGTTGTCAATCCACAAAGACGGCAGAAAACTACGGGAATCTAAATAGTAACGAGGTTGAAGTCGAATATGGCAGTCTGTTTTTTGATTCAGTAGATCAGCTTTGCCAAGCAATTAAGGAGTATTCTACATCTTATGATGATTATAATGAAAATGATCAGCGGCTATTCAAAGAAAATGACTTTGAAGAATTGAATGTTGATTATTATCCGCAAATGCTTGACAATTCATTCTCGTTATTGACAATCGAAGTGAACAAATATAACGTTTTCTATTATTATATGCCTGTCGGAATATTCTCTTTTAGTTATTCCAACGGCATTGTTGTGTCTGTCCCTCGTGAAAAAGAGGCAACTATGGAAAACATAAAAAAACAGTTTCCTTCAGCAATCGAAACAGGTGATTCGTTATTTGTTAACGAGATCAATTCATGGTTTATTCCGATAGAGAATAGTTTCTATAAAATCAGTTATCCTGCTTCTATGATAAACTGCGAAAAGGATATCATTGAAATGATACCAATTGATTGTGCAAACAACACGCAATAAGCAATAGAAGCAGTTTGTGTTTGTTCCAAAACCTTTTATTTTAAATCTTTTTTCTTATAGACCCCAATCGGCTGGTTCTCTGATCATCCTTATGAGAACCAGCCTTTTCGCCGGTTTTCTTCATTTTTCTACGTTTTTCTCGCTTTTTGAAAATTCGGAAAAGTAGTGAAATAAAAAGATCGGGTACACTTTGATAAGGTACAATATTTTTCGCAAATTCGAAATCGGGTAAAAAGATAGACTTACCCGATAACTCACAGTAGAATGTAATCGCCAAAAGACATTCGAAAGGAGTAAACAGGTATGTCTAACGAGAAAATTATACAGTTCAACGAAGAAGCAGTCAACGGTTGCTACAAAGAATTTAAGCGGAGCCAAAGGCATCCGCTGCCGATAAACGACAGGGACTCACATTCTGCTACTTGAGAATTTGCGAAAAATACTTGACACTACCGAGGTATTCTTTCAATGTCCAATAAATCTCGCAGGTCACTCCATTTTTCATCCGAATAAAAATCTTTAGAGAAGCAAATCTGCGGGTTAAGTGAATGAGAGTTATTAAATTGAAAATTAAAAGGCGATTTATGATCAATCTCATACTTAACATTATCAATCAATTTATACAAGTTAGTACTCTCATAGCTATACATAGGAATGCCGGTAGCGCGTGCAAATCTGTATTCAGTTTGAAGTTCTTTATTGTATCGTGTAGTGTACCAAGGTGCAAATAATAATGGAAGCATAACCTTTAACGCGTTGTTTGTATACTTGCATGAGTATAGGAGAGGCTTATCATTAAAGGTTTCTATTAGTGCGGTAAGTTTACAATGGAAGAAGCCGATAAGACATTGCATTAAGGCTTCGCTCATATCAATCAAGATTTTACCGCTAGGCGTTATTGCAATATTAGTGAGAATTTCGATATTTCTTTTTATGTCTGGATTGCTTGTAACTATCAAATAAGCTTGTTCGTTAAGCATGGATGTTTTCCATTCTTCAAAAGATGAGTCAAAGTCAAATTCTTCGTTTGCCGATTTGTGCATAGTCACAAACCAGTCTTTATTGAATGAGAAACGAACGTTCAACCAAGAAGAGGGCCAATACTTACTTAATAATCTATGGCGTGCTTCTTTTATAATCTGCTTAAGACACGGGTCGTTAGATGCGCGATCAGACATAACCAGTTGGATGCCTTCATAATTGATTATCCCATAGTTTGGCTCGTATTTATATAACTTTTGGGTATTGGTTGGCTCGCTAAATAAATCAGGGGTTATCATACTATTTAATTGCTCCTTCTCAAAAAGATAAAGTTTGTAAAATGTGGGAATCCAAAAATGGAAGGGCCAATTCGTCTCGGCTTTGCTACAAAGCTATTGGTTCAATTCATCAAAAAGGTGAATTAAAATGGCTCAACTGAATATTACTCTAAATCAAAAAGAGATTCAATACCTGATGACAGAAATGCAAAGCACAGACTATGTCATTAATTGATATTAGGTATATTTGTCCTATTTGTCCGATGACTGACTAGTAGGACAAGCGAAGTTGTCATTGATAATGACAAAGTGCACATCGAGCATATTATGCCGCAAGAAGGCACGTTGTGGACCAATATTTCAAAAGAAGATCATGACGCTTATCTTTGGAGATTGGGAAATCTTGCATTGCTTGATGCGAAGCTAAACCGTGAAATGCAAAACAAACCCTTCGACGAAAAAGTTGACTTTTTTAAACAGTCTCAAATTGAGCCAAACAATGCAATCGCAAAGTGTGAAAAATGGGATACGGAAGAGATTGAAAAAAGACAGGCTGAACTTGCAAAATATGCAGTCAAAATCTGGTGAGAAGTTCTTTTAAGAATAGAGACAATTGATTTCGAAAAAGAACCGACGTCTTCTAAATGGTTGGCGCCGGTTCTTTTGTACAACTTCTAGGGAATCATTGAACTGCCTCTGAGATTACGCGGTTTACCCTTTTAGGCCAAACATCTTTTTTCGCCCGTTTTCCGCACCGTGCAGACCAGCAGTTCGCTGCGCGGAATTGTGACTGCTCGCAGCAGACAGCCTGCAGCTCACGGATCGCGGCCACCGCGCAGCATATTGAGTTCCTCGCTGAGCACGCTGACGCGTGAACCGTTCGTGACTCAAAATGCAGACGCGGGATCCTATTCGCTCACCGGCTTCCGAAACCTCCGGCCTCTGGCCACCGCGCAGCATATTGAGTCCCTCACTGAGCACGCTGACGCGTGAACCGTTCGTGCCTCAAAATGCAGACGCGGGATCCTTTTTGCCGGTCAGAGGACTCATACCTCGCGTTCCATAGCTCAAAGCCCATGACCCGCGCGGAACGCGCGGACGGCATTCGGCACTGACAACGTAGTCCTGTCGCTCATTTCTCCAGCGTATCACCCAG
>JAGDAX010000077.1 GCA_017848335.1 Clostridia bacterium
GACTTCATGAAGGACTGGATCAATATGATGAAGGGGAGCCTTGAGGCAAGCACCTACTCGGCATATTCTCTCGCCGTAAAAAATAAGATCATTCCTTATTTTGAAGAGCGGCATCCCGGGCTTCTTTTGAAGGATCTGACGCCCAAGCATATACAAGATTACTACACTTACGAGTTGAATGTCAAAGGTCTGACTGCGAACACCGTGATTCACCGTCACGCGAATCTCCGCAAGGCGCTCCAGTATGCGTTCAAAACCGGGCTGATCGAAAGCAATCCCGCCGATAAGATCGAACGCCCGAAGAAAATCCGTTACGAATCTAAGCCCTATACGCCGGAAGAGCTTGAAAAACTGTTTCAGCTCGTCAAAGGGACGGAATTCGAGTTCGGCGTGATCCTCGCGGCGTTCTACGGTCTCCGTCGCGGTGAAGTGGTCGGACTGAAATGGGATGCGATCGACTTTGAAAGAAAGACGTTTTCCATCCGTCACACAGTCACGCAGGCGTCGGTTGACGGGAAGAGCGTAAAAATCGTAAAGGATAGGACGAAAACAAAATCGTCGTTTCGCAGTCTTCCGCTTGTCCCGCCGTTTGAGGAATTGCTCCGGCTGATGAAGATGAAGCAGGAGTTGAACAAAAAACTTTGCGGAAACAGCTACTGCTACGAGTACAAGGATTATATCTATGTCAACGACATGGGCGAGCTTATGAATCCCGGTTATCTGACGCAGGCGTTTCCCGAGTTTCTCAAAAAGCACGGAATGCGGCGCATCCGCTTCCACGATCTTCGTCATTCCTGCGCGAGCTTGCTTTATGCAAACGGCGTTGGGCTCAGGGATATTCAGGAATGGCTCGGTCACAGTGATATTGCCACGACAAGCAACATCTATACTCACCTGGATTTCAGTTCCAAAGTGGCCTCTGCGGAGGCAATCATGCCGTTTTACCCGAAATAATAAGCCAAAATCGACCTCATCGACCTCCTGAAACCGCGAAACCCCGGTAATAGCAAGGGTTTTCGGCATATCAAAAATCCCGAAAAACTCTCGGATTCGGCGGGTGAACACAGGCGGGCGTAACGGATTCCGACCTCCGAAAAGGCATAAAAAAGTCCCGAAAGCCCGGTAAAATCAAGGCTTTCGGGATGGTGCCGGTGGCGGGGGTCGAACCCGCACCCTGTTGCCAGGACTGGATTTTGAGTCCAGCACGTCTGCCAATTCCATCACACCGGCAAGTGTGCGTTATTAAGTTGTGGTCATCGTGAAAACCGAATCGCCTCAAAAACGGACTGTGGAAATCGGAGGTCGATTTGGAGGTCGATTTCGAAAAAACCGTGTTTTTCGATTTTCAAAAACCCAGTAAAATCAAGGGTTTCCGGCTCCGGATGCGGGAAACGGCGAATAGGATTTTGAGTGCGGTGCGTCTGCCAATTCCGCCACATCGGCACGCGCAAGATTATAAAACAATCGCTCCTTTATTGCAAGGGCTTTCTAAGGTCCGTGTTCAAAGGGGTTCAAAGGCCGTGTTCAAAGAAAGCGTGCAAATCACATAGTCCGGCCGGTCTTGCGGGATACAATGAAAAGCACCACAAAGAAAACGATCAGCAGCCCCAGACCAATGAAGTTCACAACGTAGAAGTATTTGTGCCTGGTTTTATGCCTGAAGTGCTGCATCGCGAGAAGACCGCCCGGCGCGCCCCCGACAATACCAAGAACAAGAAGAGTCATCTCGCTGATACGTCTTTTGCCGTTGACCGCGAGGTGCTTGTCCACTCCGTACAGAACGAAAGTAACAACAGAAATCAGAAAAACGAATATTAACGCGAATATCGAGAAATCCATCTGTCAGCACCTCCTTTGACGGTGATATTTTAGCGCTTTAAAGGTGGTTAGTCAATATCCCGAAGCGCCCGGATCGTGTCAAGTTTTGACGGGTCGGCCCGCAGGAATTCGGCTGACCGATACCATAGTCGTACCCGGCACCAGGCACTCTGCACTTCACCTGCAACGTCTTGAACCTGTCCCGATTTTGAAATATAATATACCCGTAGCGCAAAGCATGCAGCGAACGCACGCGTTTTACAGGATTCAAACGGAGGCCACAGGAAGTCTAAAATGAAAACGAAAACCGCTCTTTGTCTTGCCAGATTATTGACGACCCTTATCGCGGCTGCGATTGCGCTGACGGTATTGGCGGGCTGTTCGGGCACCGCGTCCGATCCGCACTCAGGCGACCCCGTCGGCACCTCGAGGCCGGAAACGCCGGACGGCACACACGGCGACTCTGAGAGGGGGCCGGGCTTCAACGAGGGAGTCGTCAAGTATGAGATCCAAAACGTCGAGAAGAAGATCGACGCATTTGATATTGACGCGCTCAAAACCGTCGTCGAGAAGGACGCCGCGGGCACGGAAATACTGTTTGACGCGGATTTTTCGAAAACTGACGACGCTTCCGCGGAAGGCGACGCGGTGACGCGCGACGCCGGAGCGGTGGCCGTGGTGGCGGACAGGCTCTATATTCCGTTCAGCGGCGACGAAAAGAACCCCAAGGGCAGCAGCTGGACCACCTGGGCGCCCAAGGACGAGGTCTTTTCGGAGGACTATTTCGGGACGCAGATATCCATTGACGGAGAGCTCTTCACTAACGACGCGTCCCCGTGGACGTCGCTCTTTGTGGGTCTTTACAAAGAAAACGTGGGCACTATTGCCGACAATCCGACGGACGGCATGTACCTTGCTTTTAACCCCAAGGCCGGCATGATAACGGTATACTGCGCTGATGCGGACAACTGGAGCTGGCCGGCGGGCAATTGCACCGTGAAGGTGGAAAAATCGCTCTTCGCGGGAGACTCGCACATTGATATTGTCGCGCTCGAGAATAAAAACGTGAGCGTTTACGTGAATTCGCGGCCGGCGCTGAAGGTGATCTTCGGCGAGGATCTTTCGTCCTTTGAGGTACTGGACGGCACCGGGAAGAGCGTCAGTCAGGGCGTTTGCGACCCGGAGCTGATCGCGGGCGGATACATGTCGTTCTTCGCTCATATCGGCGGTATCGCATTGTCGCGCCTTACTGTGACAGGAATGTCGAAGGGCCGCACGGCCACGGAAAAAACAGTCGTTGCGACGGCAGAGGAGGGACACAGCTTGGGTCTTGATATTACTGACAAAAAGGACGTTGTGAGCATTTGCTACTCGATCTGGTTTGACGCGATCAACGGCGGCGGCAGCGGGCCCATCAGGGACGTTACCGACGTCAGCAAAATGCTGGAGGAATACGAGTTCACCACAGAGAAGGGCTTTGTGAGCAGGACGACCGGAGAGGCGTACAACCGCCTCACCAAGTTCCATTATTGGGCCGAGCCCGCCAAGGGATACTACAGGAGCTCCGACGTGAGCGCGATCCGCGACAATATGAACCTGCTTTACAAGGCCGGCGTAGACTTCATCATTCTCGATATCACCTACGCGACCTCTCCGGCCTATGCGCCGGGCACCGAGCCCTGGAATTCATACATTCAGTCCTCGGTGGAGCCTCTACTCGACACGATAATGCTCATGCGCGCCGAAGGCTACGGCACGCCCTACGTGGTATTCTGGATGGGAAGCGACAACATGTTCGACCACATGGACCGCCATTTCCTGTCTGTGGAAAAATGGCAGGACTGCTTTGTCTATTGGGACGGCAAGCCGCTGATGCTGAATTGGGAGCTCGACAATACGGTCCAGTACGACAAGTGGACGGTGCGCGGAATGTACGGCCTTCGCGGCAAGGTCTCCGAAGGGCAGTGGTCCTACCTGGAGGTCGACAACGCAGCAACAGTGTCCTGCGACGGCAGCGGGGCGCCCGAGCACATTTGCGTCGACGTGGCCACGCAGGAAACCTACATGTCGCTGCCCTCTGCTCACGGCAGAAACGGCGGCCGGTTCTTCAACGCACAGTGGCAGAACGCCTTCAAGATCCACCCGAAGATCGTCACGGTCACGTGGTGGAACGAATGGTGCGCGCAGCTTTATCAGGTGGACGGCGTGGGTTTCATTTTTACCGACAATTTCAACCCCGAATACAGCCGCGACATCGAGCCCGTGAAGGGTTTCCACGGCGACCTTTATTACAGGTGGCTTTGCGAATACATACGGGCTTACAGGGCGGGCGAGAAGTGCCCCGAGCTGGTGGAGTGAGTTGGACCGGAAACGGCAGGGCCGGAGGCCAACGCGCGGGCAATAACTCCGGTCCAATAGCTGCCGCGAAGCGGCACTCGTCACTTCGCACAAATCAAAATACAGCTTGAAATTTCAACCGAAAAGTTTTATATTTGCTTTGTCAAGAATATTAAAGAAAGGTAAGGTGAGCAGAGTGGAAGATTGCGACAGTTGCGGCCGAAGTAGCAGCGACAGCACAATTGACGATCATTTATATGGTCGCACCCTGAAACGCAATACAGAAGCAGCTTTTGAGAGCGTTGTACTCTGCCGCCTTGTGCTATAGTCTTAAGGCGGTTTCCCGGTTTCTTTTTTGACCGTCCTTTTTGTACAGCTTGATTTGCTTTATCTGCCTCTTTTTGTGTTTCAGCACTATTCACGAAAGGGGTTTTTTTATGCCGGTACATGACGAAAAAGAGAAAACGAAGCTCGCTCCGCCGGGCACAGCGGAGTCTGAGGAATCCAAGGAAATTGCGGAAATGCTCGACAAGGATTCCCCCGGCGACGAGGAGACGGACGAGGCCGATAACGAGCATGCCAAAAAGCCTGATTACGCGTCCGAGATCATTGATATCATAAGGGGAAATTACACGCCCAGGGTCATCAAGGATAAGCTTGAGTCGTACCACGAGAATGACATTTCGGAGGTGCTGGAGAGTCTCACCTTCCAGGAGAGGCGCAAGCTGTACCGCATTCTCGATACGGATATGCTTTCCGCGATATTCGAATATTCCGAGAGTGACGTGGTAAGCGGTTATCTCAGCGAGATGGACCTCACCAAGGCGGCCAAGATTCTTTCGCTTATGGACACCGACGTGGCGGTGGAGATCCTTCGCGAGATCGACAAGGACAAGCGCATTCTTCTGATTGAGCTCATTGATGACGAGCAGCGGAACGACATCGCCCTTATCGCTTCCTTCGACGAGGACCAGATAGGAAGCAAGATGACCACAAATTACGTGGTCATAAACGACAAGCTTTCCGTCAAGGACGCGATGACAGAGCTGGTCGAGCAGGCCGAGAAGAACGACAATATCTCCATCATTTTCGTGGTGGACGACGACGGGCTGTTCTGCGGCGCTATCGACCTGAAGGAATTGATCATCGCGCGCAACGGGACGCCTCTTGAGGACATCATAACGACCTCGTTCCCTTACGTTTACGGTATCGAGACTATCGACGAATGCATCGAGCGGCTTCGCGATTACTCCGAGAATTCTATTCCGGTGCTCGACAATAACAACCGCATCATCGGTGTTATCACGTCACAGAGCATTGTCGAGGTGGTAGGCGACGAGCTGGCTGAGGACTACGTAAAGTTCGCCGGCTTGACCGCTGAGGAGGACCTTAACGAGCCTCTCAAGGCGAGTCTCGGCAAGAGGCTACCGTGGCTTCTGGTATTGCTGGGCCTGGGCCTTCTGATATCCACGGTGGTTGGCGCCTTCGAGGCCGTTGTGTCGGCGCTCCCGATAGTGATGGCCTTCCAGTCGCTGATTCTCGACATGGCCGGTAACGCGGGCACGCAGTCGCTGGCTGTAACCATAAGGGTGCTGACGGACGAGACGCTGGATTTCAAGAAGAAATTCAAGCTTGTGTTTAAGGAGATCAGGGTGGGTCTCTTCAACGGCGCTATCATCGGCGGTCTGTCCTTCACGGCGCTCGGACTTTACATTCATTTTATCAAGGGCCGCATTTGGACGGAATCGTTCCTGATGGCAGGCTGCGCTGGTGTATCGCTCGTGGTGGCAATGCTTATAGCCAGCGCGGTGGGAACTCTGGTGCCGCTGTTCTTTAAGAAGATCAAGATCGACCCGGCCGTGGCTTCCGGGCCGTTGATCACGTCGATCAATGACCTTGTGGCGGTTGTCACGTATTACGGGCTTTGCTGGGTGCTGCTCATCGAGCTGTTCCGGATTACAGGCTGAGTTTTGGCCCGGTATCAGGTAAGTATCAGTAAATTATCGGACGATCAGTCATGTATCAGGTTTGAGATCAAGCTCGATATCAAGCTCGGTATCACGCAATAAGAACCGGCCGTCGCTTTTTTACTTAGGGCGACGGCCGGTTCTTTAGACAGAGCGGAGCGCCGTGGCGCGCCGCCATAAAAACCGCAAAGGTGGATATGAAATAAATTGCCTGAATACAGGCGCGGCCGGCCTTTGCTTTACTCAGCCGTGTCTCCTGCGTGTCAGCGCCGAAGGGTAGGGCGTGTCGCCGGAGGAAACGAAGCTGAAAAGCTTCCGCATCCAGTCTCCGGAGTTCTGCACCCAGGCTGCGAACTTGCTGCATTCGAGGGTGGTGCCGAAGGACGTTAAGTGTGTTCCGAGAGCCAGCCCGTGGTTGCCGTCCTGCGTTACGTGAATCTCAAAAGGCACGTCCGCCTCGGCAAGGGCACTTGCGAAAAGCAGTGAATTCTCGACAGGCACCACCGGGTCGAAGAAGGTGTGCGCAAGGTACGCAGGCGGCGTATGGGGGCCTGCGTGCTTCTCGAGGGACAGAACGTTCAATATGTCGGGCTCGTTCTCGTGACCGCGCGCGGCAGTTTGAATGGTGGTGGACTCCCGGTTGTCCCCCGCGGTGATGACCGGGTAGCAGAGAATAAGCGCACCGGGCTTTGCTTCTTCGGCTGTCACGCCTGCCTGCGCCAGTATCGAAGGCTCGTTCCAGTACACGCCCAGCGACGCGGCCAGGTGTCCGCCCGCGCTGAAGCCGCACACCGCGATTGCGTCCGGATCCACTGCCCACTGTTCGCTGTTTTCCTTGATGAGCTTCATGCATCTCATCAGGTCCGTCAGCGGATTCGGAAACGACGCGTATTCGCGGACCGAATATCTGAGTACGAACGTGTGGAAGCCCTGTGCAGCAAAAGCCATGGCGATGGGCTCGCCTTCACGGTCGGAGAGGGCATTATAGCCGCCGCCGGGAAGAACCAGCACGGCGGGCCGTTTGACCGACAATGGCATCTCCGGGCTGACGTCAAGAACGTAAGGCGTCACGTTGACGCGTCCGTCTTCGGTTAGGTTGATTCGTGGTAAATTTATCATATCGACACTCCTTTTTTAGTTGTCTGTAAAATCTCTTTCAAGTCTTAAAAGTGCTGCAGGCGGGTTTGCGGCAACAGCATCCGGCAGGTTTGCGGCAACAGCTTCCGGCTGCGTTCATTCCGCAAGAAGTTCTTTCAGCAACAAGTTCCTTCCGCTCAGTTTCCTTCCGTTCAGGATCTTCCCGCGCAGGTGACCTGACCTCCGCTCACATAATTTCCGCGTCTGTCAAAACGGGGCAGTGATCGCTTATGATGCCGGCCTCCGGGTCTGTGATCACGCGGTAAGAAACGATGCGCGCCTTGCCCCTGCAGGTGATATGGTCGATCGATCTGTCGTTTGGCTCGTCGGACATCTTCGCGGGAATATAAAGCCCGCCCCCGGCGTCGTACACCGGATTCTTGTGATCGGTGCGCACGAAGTCCGTTTTCGGGCAGTCCGCGAGGGATGCTGAATTAATCCCGCGAGAAGCAAGCAGCGCGAAGGGCTTCGAGTGTACGTCGCAGTTGTAATCGCCTCCGCAGAAGAACGCGTCAGCTCCCTTGACGGAATCAATGAGATCAATGAGCTCGCGGGCGTTCGAAAGCCGCGCGGCCTCGCCTTGGGGGTCCTGGGCGAAATAAAAGTGCGTGGACATGGCGCACACCGTGAAGGGCCGGCCGTCCTCGTCCGCGGCCGTGAGAAGGGAATAGGACACGGATTTTGACTGATAGTCATTGAGGCCGCTGTAGAGCAGAAAGCCGCAGTCCGTCTCAGCAAACCGGCTTGCGCGGAAGAAAACCGGCGTAAAGTTTATGGGGTTCCCCTTGAGATCGGGAAGAGACTCGCGGTAGCCCATGGCCGAGAGGCAGGGCTTGAGGTCGCTTTTGTGCCAGTTGGGATGCATCTCCTGAAGGCAAATGACGTCGGGACTGTACTTTTTTACAAGTTCTGCCAGAAGCTTGTCCCTCGGATGCACCGGGTTGCCGAACACGTCGGCCCAGACGTTGGACGTGAATATTCTGACCGTCAAGGCGGCACCTCCTTTAACCGATTCTTTTTATTTGCGCAGCAGGCGCTTCGTTCAATAACCCTGATGCGCTTCGTTCAATGACCCTGAAGCGCTTCGTTTAATGACCCTGATGCGCTTCGATCAATGACCCTGATGCGCTTCGTTCAATGATCCCGAGGCGTTTCGGGCGTTTCGTAACAAATGCTTCAACGGGGAAATTATACAAGCGCGCTGCCGGAAAAGTCAATCCGAATCCCAAGCTACGAAACAAGGCGAAAATACGACGAAATCACTACCGAAACACGATCCGAAGCTCCACCGAAGCACGACCCGAAACACCACCGAAACGTGCTTCAAAACATATTCAAAAAGGCGCTCCGGAAAAAGCCCGGTTTCACACTCAAAAACCCTCTCCGGGGCAGCGATTCTCATAGCGCTTTTTCTTTGCTTAATTTTTCTTTAAAAACGCCTTTTTTGCCTTGTTTTCGATTGACACGGATTTTCAAAATCTGTACAATGAAACTGGTTTTACAGGTGAGTTTGTCGCCTTGACGAACGGCCGTTTCAGTAATATCTTGTGACTGTCTGCCCGGAAGGGAGGGAAAGCTGTGAAGAAGTTTTTAGCTGTTTTTTTAACGCTGGCTTTGGCTGTGTCCTTTGTCTTTCCGGGCTTTTACGCAAACGCGCTTGAGGTGTCCGCGGATACGGAGCTTCTGGCGGCCTTCTCGGAGATTGTCACTCCCGCTGTCCTTGCGCGGCAAACGAATATCGACATCTCGTCGCTTTCGCTTGCGCGGGGGCAGCTTTCCGGCATTTTCCAGGCATACAGGGATCTTGAGCCGCTCTCTTTTCCTCTGGGACAGACCTACAGATTTTCGTTCAATCCCACCAACGAGATCGTAAAGGTCATCAGCGTCAATTATAAGGAGATTTTTCCGGACGAGGCTTCCATTGCCGCGGGCCTTGAGGTATACAATGCCGCCATCAATGAGATCGTCGGGGGTATTCACGGCGACTGGAGCGAGGAGGCTGTGCTTGTCTATATCGTGAATTATCTCTGCAGCCATTACGTGTACGATTACGACTACTCCGTCAGCGACGTCTACAGCTTCGTTCAGCAGAAGAAGGGTGTTTGCCAGGCCTTCACGCTTTTTACGGCGGGAGTTCTTCACAGGCTCGGCATCGTCTACGATACGGTGGTTTCGCGAAATCTCAACCATATCTGGAACCGCGTGAAGATACGCGGCGTATGGTACCACATCGATTTTACCTGGGCGAACGTTAATTCCGGCGGCATTGTCAGGTACGAGAACTTCCTGCGCGGCGAGGAGTTTTTCAGGAGCAATCACGTGGACAATGCTTACGACTGGACCAGCCAGACTGTTTCGGAGGATGCCGGCGAGGACTTCTATTATAACAGCCCATACCTCTGGTACGGATCATCCTCGTCCTTTGTGTATAACGGCGGGTACTGGTATTATTCGGTATACAACACCTCCACGAAGTATATGGATATTATGAGGACCGCCGACTTTATAACCGGTTCTCTTGTGACGTCCACCAATGCCAGGTGGTACAGCTCCCCGGCGCTTTCGACCTTTTACACGGCCTCCTACGGCTCCGTGGCTGCGTCGGGCCGCTGCATTATTTACAATACCGCCGCCAAGCTTTATATTTACGATCCGCTGACGCGCGAATCGAAGGAATTATATGACGTTTCGGATGAATTCACCGCGCCGAATTTCATTTACGGGTTTGAAATGATCTCGGAATACGACGTGCGGCTCAATATCAGAAGCTCTCCCTCGGGAGGCTCGAATTATGCCGCGGGCTTCGTGGCATACAAGGACGTCACGATTCCGGAAGAGTTGAGGCTATCACCTGCGGAGGCGGCTGTCCGTTCGGGAGCTGTTTACCGCGTGGCCGACGGGCTCAGCTATATTCTCGGGATCTCAGCGGGCACAACGGCCGCAGATATTATGAATGCTCTTCTCGGGACGGTTGTTTCTGCCGGTGAAGGAGGAGCTGCGCTTGATCCCGGTGAAGCTGTGGCCACCGGCGCGAAGCTGACAATGGACGTCGCCCAATACACGCTTGTCGTTGCCGGGGACGTCAACGCCGACGGTGCTGCGGATGAATCTGATTCCGTATACCTGCTGAAGGCGCTTCTCAGCGGCGACTCCGAGGCATATCCGGTCTGTTACTATCAGGATCTAAACGGGGACAGCGTTGTCGACACGGACGACGCGGTCTATCTTCTCAAGCATTCGCTTAACCCTGAATTATATTTGCTTCACGCGGCGTGATGCCGACGCGGGCAGTCGCTACGTATTGACCGGGTAAGCCCGGGAATTGACCGGCAGCGGATCTTTCCGGACAGTCTGCCGGCTTTTGTTTGGGCGGGGATTTCACGGCGGAGGCTAAAGCGGAATGAAAAATATTGTTCAGGGGGAGATTTGAATGAAAAAATGTGAAATATTGTCGGTGGGAACGGAGCTGTTGATGGGTCAGGTGGCCAACACTGACGCGCAGTATATTTCCGGGAAGCTTCCGGGGCTCGGCATCGGAGTCTATTATCATACCGTGGTTGGCGACAATCCCGTGAGGGTCATGGAGGCGCTGAACATCGCGGCCGGGAGGGCTGATATCATTATCACGACAGGCGGGCTGGGGCCTACGCAGGACGATCTCACAAAGAACGTGATCGCGGATTTCATCGGTAAAAGACTGGTGCGTGACGAGAATACCTGCGCGCTCATAGAGGGCTACTTCAAAAGGACGGGCCGCCCTATGACTGAATCGAATTTCAGGCAGGCTTATTTCCCGGAAGGCGCCGTGATCCTCAAGAACGAACGCGGAACCGCGCCGGGATGCCTTGTCGAGTTTCTATACGGGAACGAGCAGAAGGTGATCGTGATGCTGCCCGGGCCTCCCGGAGAGCTGATTCCGATGCTCGACAATGAAGCACTGCCGCTGCTTGCGAAGTATTCCGGGGGCAGCCGCATTATTTCGCGCTATTTCCCGATAACGGAAGTCCCCGAGTCAAAGGTGGAGAGCATGCTGCTCGACATTATCGAGGGCAAGTCGAATCCCACCGCCGCGACGTACGTCAAGGACGGCGTCGTAACCGTAAGGGCCACCGCCTCCGGGGAGGACGAGGCCGCCGTGAATCAAATGCTTGACGGTGTGGCTTCGAAGGTCCGTGAGCGTTTCGGCGACGATCTGATCTCCGATCGCGGCGAGGATCTCAAAACGGTTTTCCTGAAGCTTTGCGTGGAGCACGGGCTCAAGGTGGCTGCTGCAGAATCTCTCACGGCGGGGCTTATTCCTTATCTGATCACGTCCGTGCCCGGCGCCTCCGCCGCGCTTACCGGGTCTTTTGTGACTTACAGCAACGACGCGAAAATGCAGCTTTGCGGCGTTAAGGCGGAAACGCTTGAACTCTGCGGCGCGGTAAGCCGTGAAACCTGCCGCGAAATGCTCGAGGGCACGTCAAGAGCTTTTTCCGCACAGCTGGCGCTGGCTACAACCGGAAACGCAGGCCCAGGGGTCATGGAAAACAAACCCGCCGGCCTCGTATACGTGGGCGCGAAACTGTTTGACCGAATCGAAATATGCGAGTGTCACTTCAGGGGCGGCAGAGAAAACGTCAGAATGAGATCTGCGATGAAAGCGCTTGATTTGGGCCGCAGACTGATGCTGGAATATTTCCGCGTGTAAACCTCCGTCATACGGCATTAAGCGCTCTATACGGTACCGTCAACTTTCAACCGTAGTCCCAACACCCAACCGGAGTCCCAACGCCCAACCGGAGTCCCAACGCCCAACCGGAGTCCCAACACCCAACCGGAGATTCGTAACTCGCGTTCTAAAGCTTTCAGCCTGCAGCTCATGGCTTGCAGGAGGCGCCACTCACGGCTCTTATTCCTGTTTCAAGGAGTTCCTGTCATGCAAACAGAGTATTTCGACATACAAACCGAAAGGTATTCAATAAGCTGCAAACTGTATGTCTCCGGACAACCCGTCCGGGGAATTATTCTCGGTGTGCACGGATTGGCAGGAGATAAGGAGAGCTCGGCGCTTCGCGCTTTAGCTTCCTGCTGTGCAGACAAGGGGGTGTCTTTGCTTTGTTTTGACTTTCCGGCCCATGGCTCCAGCGAAGCAAAGGAAGATGATCTTACCGTGGCAAATTGCATAAGTGATCTGTACGAAGCGGCGGACTGGTGCCGCAAAAAGTATCCGGATGCCCAAAAATATTTGTTCGCTACAAGCTTCGGGGGATACGTTGCATTGCTGTGCAGTCATATGCTCAACGATTTCAGTATTGTGCTGCGGGCGCCGGCAGTGACTATGGCTGAGCATGTTTTGACGGATCTCCTTCATACTTCGCCGGAGGAATACAAAAAGCAGGGAGTTATCTCTTGCGGCTTTGAACGCAAAATAGATCTGCCTTACAGCTTTTATCAGGAGCTGCAGGCGCATCAGGTATCCGGGTGCGCACACGGCAGGCCGATGCTGATAATTCACGGGAGCAATGATGACGTCGTACCGCTGGATGACGTTGTATCCTTTTGTGATGCTCACCGGGACGCAGTTCTCAAAATAATTGAAGGCGCCGACCACCGTTTTAAAAAGCCGGGAGAGATCGAAAGGGTTGTAAAAATGGCATTGGATCACTGGGGAATTCCATCGGATGCTTGACCGTAAACAACCGTTAAGGCGGCAACCCTGCCGCAGCGGAACCTTTCCGCACTCATTCGTGATGAAAACGCATTTGCAAAGCGTAACCGGGTACCCGGCACTCCGGTTTCATAGCTTTAGTCAAATAGCTTCAGTCCTATAACAGCGCGCAGCGCTCTATGGCCACCGTGCAGCATATTGAGTCCCTCACTGAGCACGCTGACGCGTGAACCGTTCGTGCCTCAAAATGCAGACGCGGGATCCTGTTCGTTGCGCAGCGTTGTCTGGACACCGCGCAGCATATTGAGTCCCTCACTGAGCACGCTGACGCGTGAACCGTTCGTGCCTCAAAATGCAGACGCGGGATCCTGTTCGTTGCAAAGCGCACCCGCACATGGCACTTTCAACTCGCGCGGAACGCGCACTATGGCCTTACATCGGCCCAACTCAAAACATTGAACCGCCGCAGGATTTGTGATATCATAAAAGGTTGCGGCAGCGCCCGCGCATTATGACTGATTTTTGAGGAGGACGGTCGCCTTGAAGGTTAAAAACGCAAGATTTGTGACTTCTGCAATAACCGCAAAAGGGCTCCCCGAATCGAACCTCCTGGAGGTTGCGTTCGCGGGCCGCTCCAACGTGGGAAAGTCCTCGCTGATCAACGCTCTTGTCGGGCGCAAAAATCTTGCCAGAAGCGGCTCCAGACAAGGCATGACCAGGCTCATCAACTATTTCAGTCTCGATGACGAGATACACTTTGTGGATCTTCCCGGATACGGATACGCCAAGGTCTCGAAGAGCGAGATGGACGTCTGGGGGAAGGTGATCACCGAGTACCTTAACGTGAGGCCGCAGCTTTACCTTATGCTCATTTTGCTGGACGTCAGGAGGGAGAATCCCGGCGACGGCGACCGCATGCTGCTCAATTGGGCACAGAACGCGGGGATCAATTACATGATAGTGGCCACCAAGTGCGACAAGCTCTCGAGGGTTCAGGTCAACAACAATCTGAGGCTTATCCGCAAGAATCTTTCGCTCCCTGAGGACGTGAAGATTTATCCGGTGTCCGCCGAGTCCCGCAGCGGTATTGACGAGCTTTGGGACGGGATAGACTCATTTATTGTCGAGTAGATCAAACCGCTGCCGGGTTTTAACTGCTGCCGAACAGATTAAGCCGAACGGACGGAAGCAATGAGTCGGACGGAATCGATAGACCGGACGAAAGCGATGGATCGGACGGAAGCTATGGACCGGACGGAAGCGATGGATCGGACGAAAGCGATTGATTGGATGGAAGCGATGGATACTATGGATAATGCAAAAAAACTGTTTTTCAGCAAGGAAACCGCTGAGAAAATTGCCGCCGGGTACGGCACGCCTTTTTATATTTACGACGCGGAGGGAATCCGTGGCGCTGTGAGGGGCCTCAGGAAGGCATTCTCTTGGGCGGATTTCCGCGAATATTTTGCGGTGAAGGCCTGCCCGAACCCATATATTCTGAAGCTTCTCAAGGAGGAGGGCACCGGCGTTGACTGTTCAAGCTATACCGAGCTCCTGCTGGCTAAGGCCTGCGGATTCAGCGGCGACGGGATCATGTTCTCGTCCAACGTTACGCCTGCCGAGGATTTTGAGGCCGCGAGGTCGCTTTCCGCGATAATCAACCTTGACGACTTCACACACATCGATTTCCTCGAGAAGCACGGCGGTATCCCCGAGGAGATCTGCCTGCGTTACAATCCGGGCGGCGATTTTTCCATTTCAGGAGCTATCATGGGAAATCCGGGTGAGGCCAAGTACGGCATGACGGCGGAGCAGATTTTGGAGGCGGTCAGAATTCTCGGGGAGAAGGGCGTCCGTTCCTTCGGTCTTCACGCGTTTCTTGCCAGCAATATGCTTGGAGACGACTACTGGCCGGCCCTCTCGAGAGTTCTTCTTGAGCTTGCGCTCAGGATCAGGAGCGAGACCGGCGTCAACGTTTCATTCATCAATCTTTCCGGCGGCATAGGCATACCTTACAAGCCGGAGGATAAGCCGGTGGACATCGAAAAGGTCGGCGCATCAGTCAAAAAGGTGTTTGAAGAAGCCGCTGCCCGCGGTCTTGCAATGCCCTCCGTCAAGGCGGAGCTGGGGCGGTATATTACCGGGCCTTACGGCGTCCTGGTGGCGAGAGCCATACACCGCAAGGATATTTACAGGCACTATATCGGGCTTGACGCCTGCGCCGCCAATCTCATGCGCCCGGCAATGTACGGCAGCTACCATCATATTACCGTGCTCGGCAAGGAAAACGAAAAACCGGCGGAGGTATATGACGTGACGGGCGGCCTTTGCGAAAACAACGATAAATTCGCGGTGGAGAGGCCGCTTCCCGAAATAGAGATCGGCGACCTGCTGGCGATACATGACGCAGGGGCCCACGGGTTTGCCATGGGGTACAATTACAACGGAAAGCTGAGAAGCAGCGAGTTTCTGCTTGACGGAGACGGAACCTGCAGGATGATACGAAGGGCCGAAAAGCCGTCGGACTACTTCGCGACCTTTGATTTTGAGGGCAGCGACATAGATATTGACGGAAGCTTTTGAGCCGGCACTGCCGCAGGGACACTTTACGTGAGGTGAATTATGGACAACAATACGGGCATTGGCGAAATTGCAGCCAGAATAAGTGAATTGCGTGACATTTGCGGGTATTCGCCTGAGGAAATGGCCGAGTACCTCGAGATCTCCACGGAGAAATATCTTGATTACGAGTCCGCCAAGGTGGATTTTCCGGTCAGCACTCTTTACGCGCTGGCAGGGAAGTTCGGCGTCGACCTTACCGAGATCCTGACGGGCACCTCGCCCAAGCTCACCAACTGCTCGCTGGTGAGGAAGGGCAGGGGCATTGCCGTGGACCGGTACAAGGGTTACGATTTTGAGAGCATCGCCTATAAGTTCATCGGCCACAAGATCGAGCCTATGATCGTGACGGTCACCGCGGACACCGAATTCAATCCGCCCGCCACAGTCACGCACGGCGGCCAGGAGTTCAACTTTGTGCTGGAGGGGAGGATCAAGGTCACCTTCGGGAAGAGCGAATTCCTGCTGAATGAAGGCGACTGCTTTTATTTTGACCCCGAGGTGCCCCACGCTCAGTCCGCTGTAGGCGGAGACGCCCGTTTTCTGACTGTTATTCTGCTGTGAAGAGGTATTATTCATGGATTACATGCTGAACAAATATCTTTCGAAGGTGAACTTTGACTCATACGAGGACTTCCGCGCCAATTACAGCCTCAGCTATCCCGAGGATTTCAACTTCGGCTTTGACGTGGTGGATGACTGGGCGCGGGTGGAGCCATCGAAGCGGGCCCTCGTCTGGTGCGACGACCTCGGCAACGAGAGGATATTCACGTTTACGGACGTCAAAAACGAGAGCAACAGGATCGCGAATTATTTCAAGAAGCTGGGCCTCAAAAAGGGCGACGCGGTGCTTCTCATTTTAAAGAGGCGCTATGAATACTGGCTCACCGTCACGGCGCTTCACAAGCTGGGCATTATCGCGATCCCCGCGTCGTTTCAGCTTACCGCCAAGGACATCATCTACCGCATCAATAAGATCGGCGTCAGGATGGCTGTCTGCGCCGACGACGACTACGTGATCTCCCAGATCGACGCTTCGCGGGAAGCCTGTCCGACCCTTGAGATCACTGCAAAAATAGGCAAAAAAGTCGACGGCTGGCTTGATTTTACCGAGGGGTACGGGAATGAATCCCCCGAGCTTTCACGCCCCACAGGCGACGAGGCCGTTTCCGCCGGCGACCCCATGATAATGTATTTCACCTCCGGCACCACCGGAATGCCCAAGCTGGTCATGCACGTCCAGAGCTACCCTCTGGGCCACATACTCACCGCCAGATACTGGCAGCAGGTCAGGGAAAACGGCCTCCACCTCACCGTGGCGGATTCGGGCTGGGCAAAATTCAGCTGGGGCAAGATATATGGTCAGTGGATCGCCGGCACCGCGGTCATGGGCTACGACATGGAAAAATTCCATGCCGCCAACCTTCTCAGGGTGATCGAAAAGTACAAGATCACCACCTTCTGCGCCCCCGCGACAATGTACCGCTTCATGATCAAGGAGGATATTTCCGGCTTCGACCTGTCCTCCGTCAAGCATTTTTCAATGGCCGGCGAGCCCCTTAACCCCTCGGTAATGGAATCCTGGCAGCGCATCACCGGGCACCGCATTTACGAGGGCTTCGGACAGACCGAGAGCGTGGTCATAATGGCCAACTACCAATGGGCCGACCCAAGGCCCGGTTCGACGGGTCTTCCCGCGGCATCCTTCAATATCAAGATCATGCGCGACGACGACACCGAGTGCGACATCGGCGAAGAGGGCGAAATCGTCATCATGGACGCCAAGGCCCACCGCCCCACAGGCCTTACCGTGGGCTATTACAACGACCCCGAAGCCAACGAGAAGCTCTACCGCGGCGGGAACTACCACACTGGAGACAACGCCTGGTACGACAGCGACGGCTACGTCTGGTTTGTGGGCCGGAATGACGACGTCATCAAGTGCTCCGGCTACAGAATCGGCCCCTTCGAGGTCGAGTCCGCGATAATGACACACCCCTCGGTCCTGGAGTGCGCGGTCACTTCCGCACCGGATCCGGTGAGAGGGCAGGTGGTCAAGGCCACGATCGTGCTCGCAAAGGGCTTCGAGCCTTCCGACGAGCTCAAGAAGGAGATCCAGAACCACGTCAAGAAGGTCACCGCGCCTTACAAGTATCCGCGTATCGTGGAATTCGTGGCCGAGCTCCCCAAGACCGCCAGCGGCAAGATCAGGCGGAACGAGATCCGCAGGATGGATATGGAGAAGGTTAATTGAGTGACAAGTGCCATAACTCCGGACACATAACTCGCGCGGAACGCGCGCACTCTGGCCACCGCGCAGCATATTGAGTCCCTCACTGAGCACGCTGACGCGTGAACCGTTCGTGCCTCAAAATGCAGACGCGGGATCCGATTCATTCATCAGCTGCCGATAATCTCCGGCCTATAGCCACCGCGCAGCATATTGAGTCCCTCACTGAGCACGCTGACGCGTGAACCGTTCGTGCCTCAAAATGCAGACGCGGGATCCGATTCGTCGCGCAGCGCACTCTGGCCACCGCGCAGCATA